>NZ_JVEE01000043.1 GCF_001073155.1 Streptococcus parasanguinis | reverse complement strand
GTAATTCGTTAGAATTCGATTTCGTCGTCCCACCTCCGCACAGTTGAGTAGGACTGTAAAAGCTGATGAAATCAGCGTAGTAGAGCCCACTCAACCACTGCGTCTTGCTCGACAATCCAAAAACAATTGAGAGGCTAGGACTTTTGTCCCAGCCTCTGGAATATAGATAAAGTTATCTTAGAAACTTTCCTTAGGTGAGGACGGACGTCAGCGAACTTCAAAGAAGTTCCATGACTAATTATTGAGCCTAAGGTCTCAATAATTCCGAGTGCTAGAAACAATTTTGTTTCTAGCACTTTTCTCACGGCGGAAAGTTTCAATATATTCTTGATTCATTTTAAAAATGAAATCTCAGTTTTATTTCTTTGCAGAATCATTTAACTCATTCTTCTAAAAATTATTTTATCTATTCATGTCGCCGATTGAAGTGAAAGACTTCAAAATACTGAATGGCACGATAGATTAAAAAGATAGTCAAGATAATGGATACCAGCCAGATGGTCTCTAATCCATAAAACTGGATCAAGTAGGTTGAAAAAATGGCCCCAAAGACAAAGCTCCCGATCAAACAGGTCATAAAGATGGCTTCCCAAAGGAATTTCTTCTGCTTTTCTCTGGCAAAATTCCCATAAGCCACCATGGTTTTCTTGAGATTTCCCGTCATGAAGGAATGATTATATGCGTAGCCATCCACTTCTCCAAAAGAGGTCGCTACGATTCCTAAACTCAAGCCAAAAAAAGGCACGATGAAGACATTTTTTACCGATGCTGGCAAAAATCCCGTCACCAAGGTCGTGAGGATAAAGGGCACCAAGGTACTGAGGCGCCAGACTGAATTGTCAATCAAACGCCGCAAAACCGTCATCAAAAAGATTCCCAGCATAAAAGACAGCATGGTTGCCAACTTTACTTCTACATCCGAGATCTGATGGCCAATCAAGCCGACCGATAGAAAGACCACATTCCCCGTCTGGCCTGCCGCCAAGGTCCCACCCCGACAGATAAAGGTATAAGCGTCTGAAAAACCAGCACACATGGTCAATAAACAAGCGAACGCCTTGGTCCGCGAATGAAACTCCCTTTTCATTTCCACTCTCCCTAGGAAAAAGAGGGAGTGGTACAGAACGTTACATAACGTTTCCCGTACCACCCCCGCAAAGTTGATTGAGAACTCTTTCGAGTCTTTTAGCGAATGAAGAGTCTCACCAACTACTGCGACATTCAATTATTCAATTAATGTGAAAGGATTGGAGAGCGATTGCCCTCTTGCTCCCTATCTTTATTTTCCTTCACGCGCTTCGTTGAGGATTTTTTCAATCTTGGTTGTGATCAAGTCAATCGCAACTGTGTTGGTCACGCCCTCAGGAATGATCACGTCCGCATAACGCTTGGTTGGCTCGATGAACTGGTGGTACATCGGTTTTACTACACCAAGGTATTGCTCAATGACACTATCCAGACTCCGGCCACGCTCTTCCATATCTCGCTTGATCCGGCGAATGATCCGCACATCATCATCCGTATCAACGAAAATCTTGATGTCCATCAAGTCCCGAAGACGCTTGTCTTCAAGAACTAAGATTCCTTCCACGATGAAAACATCTTGTGGTTCCTGACGATAGGTCTTGCTGCTGCGCGTATGTTCAGCATAGTCATAAGTTGGAATATCTACCGGACGACCCTCCAAGAGTTCATTGATCTGCGCAATCATCAAGTCCGTATCAAAGGCAAAAGGATGGTCATAGTTAGTCTTGATCCGCTCCTCAAAGGTCAAATGACTTTGGTCCTTGTAATAAGAATCATGCTCAATCATGGCAATCTTTTCATTCGGAAAATTGGCCAAAATGGCACGAGACACACTGGTTTTTCCACCACCAGAGCCACCAGTAACACCAATAATAATAGGTCTATTTTGCATTTTCTACTCCATTACCTGTAGTCGTCTGAGAAACAATAGACATCTCAGACACATCTTATCCATTTTACCATATTTTTGCCTAGACATGAATAGTTTTTCAGTAAGAAGTTTTGAAACAAAAAGGACCTTGCGGTCCTTTCATTATTTCACTTTTTCTAATTTTGCGGCAAATTCATTCCCACCACGTAAGACGAGTATATTTTTTCCACCGTTGACAGGTACGAAACAATAATTTGAATTAGCTTGTATATAGACTTCCTTAGCGCTCTTCACTTGATAGCCTTCTGATTTCACCGCTTCTTGAATTACGTCAAATGTGTGTTCAATCTCTTCTTTAGAAGTCGTGTCTCCATCATACTTTTCTTGATCAGCTAGAGAATAGAATGCGTAAGCCTTGTTATCGTAATACTTATCACTTATAATTCCATGATCTGAAATCTGAACAGTTGTATTATCTCCTTCTGTCACATTCTTCCATTTTCCAACCATGGCCTTTGGTGTTTCAACCTTGTGATAGACCAAATTATCTTCAAAGTTTCCTTTGTATGACTTATAAGTTTTCAAGTCGAATAAATCATTTCTTAAAATAATATTGCTTCCGTCTTTTTGGAGCAAGTTATAGCGTGTGTTCCCACCAGACTTAATAACAACAATTTCTGTCGTCTTCAGGTTAAATTTCTTATCGACATCCGCAAGTGAATGCAAGTCTGTTGCATTTAACAAAGAAAGTGCTGTATTAAATTCTTTTTTCGCTTCATTCCCCTTGAGAACCTTTTTGATGGTCTCACCACCATTGACTTTTTGTTTCTTTCCACTTAGTTCATAAGTAACCGGACTAGAATCCGTATTTCTCAACCAAACCCCATCTAGACTTGGTCCACCTGAAAAGAAAAAGAACCAAGCAAGAGCAATCACTGCGACAAGTCCCGCAACTGCGACCCCAATCTTTGTTTGTTTATTGAAAGAAAATGTCAATTTTTTCGGTCTTGGCACAGGTTGCAAGGTTTTCGCAGATGGTTGTGGTTGGACAAAACCCGTCTGCTCTTGTGAAAGAGGCGCACTAGGTGCAACAGGTGCTTCCTGAGAAGGAGCCTGCGCTTCAGTTGATGGAGCTGGTGCTTCTTTTCGCTCTACGACAAACTCCCCTTTTTCACGCGCTTCTTGAAATTCTTGCATACTTGGCTTGCGACCATTAACCGCTTCAAAGTATTCAACCCAATCTTTTTGATTCATCATATCCCCCTTATTGATTCATTATAAAAACTAACCATATTATACCACAAATCCATGGTTTATTTTGTGATTTTCAGAAAATAAATGAAAAGGACCTTTCGGCCCTTCTGATTTATTTCACTTTTTCCAATTTTTCAACTAAATGATAGTCTTCTGTGAAAACAAGGACTGTCTTCCCTCCATTTACAGGGACATAATAAAAATCAGATCCTAGTTGCTTGTACACGTCTTTCATACTAGTTAGCTGGTAATCTTGAGAATCGACCGCATCTTGAAGATCTTCATAGGCCTCTTTCACTTTGTCAGCTGTCTTTTCTTGATCAAACTTAGTTGAAGGCATCTTTTGGAGCTCTTCTAGGCTATAAAAAGCCGTTCCTTCGCTACTATCAAATTCGCTATAAGTAAGAATACCACGAGCATTTAATTCAAGATAATTGGTTTCATCATCATAAGAACGCTCAATTTTCCATTTCCCAACTAGCACTTTGGGAATTTCTGTCTTGTGAAAAATAGCATTCTTCTTAAAGCTCTCTGAATGATCACTATAGGTAACCAAATCCATCAAGTCATTGGCTAAAATCACATTGCTCCCATTGCTTTGGAGTAGATTATAAACAAGCCCATGCTCGTCTTTAATGATGATAACTTCCCTTGTGTGGAGGTCAAATTTTCTATCAACATCTGCTAAGGTTTTCAGCTTGTAGTAGTTTAACTGGTTCAAAGCCTTCTGAAACTCTTGTTTTGCTTCATTTCCTTTATAAACTTTCTCAATCTTATACTTACCATACGATCGTGGCTCTTCTTGATTTAACTCATAAACTACTGCTGTTGAATCAGCAGGCCCAACCCAAATTCCTTCCAAACTTGGAGTCGGTTGGAAGAAAAAGAAGTAAGCCAGTACAAAGATAGCTAGTATTCCCATACCTGATAAAGCCCATTTTGTCTGCTTATTCCATTTCACACTAAAGCGTTTGATAGCTGGAGTCTCAGGCCTTGACTCCACTTGTGACGGCATTTGAGCCTGCTCACTTTTCTCTCGTAAGGCTACCGCTGATGGAACTGGTGCTTCAGGAACGGTCTCTTTTCGTTCCACTACAAACTCACCATTCGCTCGTGCATTTTGAAACTCTTGCAGACTCGGCTTCCGGTTATGGAGTGCTTCAAAATAGTCAACCCAATCTTTTTGATTCATCTATTCCTCCTAATCGATGATTGTTTTCAAACTGATCCTATTATACCATACATGAAAGGGCAATCACTGTTTTTCAGAAAAAAAGAAAAAGTCCAAGCGATGTTCCACTTGGACCTTCTTCATTATTTCAAAACTTTTTGTGTTTTCGCGTAGTTGGCTTCTACAGCTTCTTTTTCAGCCTTCCACCAGTCTTGGTGGTCTGTGTACCACTTGATGGTATCTTCCAAACCTGCTTCGAAGTTTGTGAATTGTGGTTCCCAACCCAATTCTTCACGCAATTTGGTTGAATCGATGGCGTAACGCAAATCGTGACCAGCACGGTCTGTTACACGGTCGTAGGCGTCTTTTGGTTGACCCATTTTTTCAAGGATGAGCTCAAGCACTTCCTTGTTGTTCTTTTCACCATCGGCACCGATCAAGTAAGTTTCACCGATACGGCCTTTGGTGAGGATAGCCCAAACACCAGTTGAGTGGTCGTTGGTGTGGATCCAGTCACGGACGTTCTTCCCTTCACCATAAAGTTTTGGCTTGATGCCAGACAAGATATTGGTGATTTGACGTGGGATGAATTTTTCGATGTGTTGGTATGGCCCGTAGTTGTTTGAACAGTTAGAAATCGTTGCTTTAACACCAAAGGAACGAACCCAAGCCTTCACGATCAAGTCTGAAGCAGCCTTGGTTGATGAATAAGGTGATGATGGGTTGTATTTGGTTTCAGCAGTGAATTTTTCACCAGGACCTTCTCCATGTCCAGGAAGATCTTCGCGCAATGGAAGGTCTCCATAGACTTCGTCTGTTGACACGTGGTGGAAACGAATGTCGTATTTACGAGCTGCTTCCAAGAGTGTGTAAGTTCCAACAAAGTTTGTATAGATAAATGGAGATGGGTCTTTGAGGGAGTTGTCATTGTGGCTTTCAGCCGCATAGTGAACAATAGCATCAGCCTTGGCAGCCAATTTGTCAACTAATTCAGCATCAGCGATGTCTCCCACCACCAACTCAACACGATCTCCAAGGATTTCTTCGATGTTGGCACGGTTACCAGCATAAGTAAGTTTGTCCAAGACTGTCACATGGACATCTGGATGGTTGTTGTAGACATAGTGTACGAAGTTTGAACCGATGAAACCAGCTCCACCAGTTACGATGATATGTTTGTATTCTGACATTTTTTCTCCAAATAGTTTTTAGTTTTGATTGTTCCTTAAATCAATCTTTTTTTAGCTTTCCTTAGGTGAGTACGGACGTCAGCGAACTTCTTCGAAGTTCCATGACTAAGTTTTGAGCCTAGTGTCTCAAAACTTCCGAGCACCTGAAACAAAAGTGGTTCAGTTGCTTTTCTCACGGCGGAAAGCTAAGTACATAGCTCGCTTCGCTCGTTTATAGCAAAGCTAAAAACTATATAATGATGTTCTTGATTGTTTTAAGAGCTTCATTCTTACAAATCTTCTGCTTTTAGGGGTTTGACGTCTTTGAGCAATGGGTGGTTCTTGTCTGCTTCTGAGACTTCAGCTTCCTCCAAATTTTCCCATTGGATGTCTAGGCTTGGGTCTGCGTAGTTGACAAAAGCATATTTTGGTTTGAGTTCCAATGCCCAGTAGTCATTGACTAAGTAAGTATATGCAACTTTGTCTGTCAAAACTTGGAACCCATTGGCAACACCACGAGGAACAAAGATGCCTTTTGAAGCATCGATCACGGTTTGGTAGGTATTCCCAAAGCTATCGCCTTCACGAAGGTCTACCCAAGTTCCAAGAACCTTTCCTTCATCTGCTACAGAGATGTACTTGTCCCAAGGCTCTGCATGCAGACCACGTAAGACATTCTTACGAGAGAATGAAATATTGTTTTGCAACTTACCTTCTGCAAAGAAGCTTTCAGGGAATCCAAGGGGAAGCATTTTCTCTTTTTGGAAGTTTTCTTTAAACCAACCACGGTTATCCCCGCGCACTGGAATATCAAACTCCATCAAGCCTGGGATGGCTTCAATTTTGCGGGCTGCTAATTCTTTATCAAAAAATTGTTCCGTCATTATGCTTCTCCAATCAAACGGAGCAAGTATTGTCCGTATTCGTTTTTCTTCAATGATTGCGCTAATTCATGGACTTGTTCTTTGGTGATATAACCCATGCGATAGGCAATTTCCTCAAGGTTAGCCACTTGGACATTTTGCAAGCGTTGAACAGTTTCGATATATTGAGATGCTTGCAAGAGGCTTTCGTGAGTTCCCGTATCCAACCAGGCAAAACCACGGCCCATGAGCTCAACAGAGAGATCTCCACGCTCCAAATAAGCCTTGTTGACATCGGTGATTTCAAGCTCGCCACGAGGACTTGGTTTGATGTTTTTGGCAATTTCTACCACATCATTGTCATAGAAGTAAAGTCCTGTCACTGCAAAGTTCGATTTTGGATGTTCTGGTTTTTCTTCGATAGAGATAGCATTCATATCCGCGTCAAACTCTACCACACCAAAGCGTTCCGGATCTTTGACTTGGTAACCAAAGACAGTCGCTCCTTTTTCTTTCGCTTCTGCCCGTTGCAACATCTTGGTTAAGCCGTTTCCGTGGAAGATATTGTCCCCAAGGATGAGGGCAACATGATCGTCACCGATAAAGTCTTCTCCGATGATGAAGGCTTGCGCCAAGCCATCTGGACTTGGTTGCTCTGCATAAGAGAGAGAAATTCCTAGCTCAGAGCCATCTCCAAGAAGCTCTTCAAAACGAGGAAGGTCTTGAGGAGTCGAGATGATCAGGATATCTTTGATCCCAGCCAACATAAGGGTTGACAGCGGATAGTAGATCATTGGTTTGTCATAAATGGGCATCAACTGCTTAGAAGCCGCACGTGTCAATGGATACAAGCGAGTTCCTGAGCCCCCTGCTAAAATAATACCTTTCATAATGTTAGGCCTTTCTACGTAGTCATTACCCTTATTTTATCATGTTTATATAAAAAAGTCACCTTGCATTTGTGTTACAAGGTGATGACAGGTTATCCCAAAGCGACATCTAGGATCATCATAATGACAAAGCCAACCATGAGGCCCAGGGTCGCAACATCTGTGTTGCCATTGGTCTGGGAGTCTGGGATCAACTCTTCAACCACCACGAAGATCATCGCACCTGCCGCAAAAGAGAGGGCGTAAGGCAAGATAGCCGTCATGGATAAGACCGCTACTGCCCCTAGCAGAGCTCCGATGGGCTCAACGATGGCTGACATGGATCCCCAATAAAAGGCATTGAGACGAGATTTTCCATCCGTCCGGATTGGGATCGAAAGTGCAGCCCCTTCTGGGATATTTTGCAAACCAATCCCGATAGCCAAACCAACCGCCCCGATAAAGGCTTCTGGACTTGGATTGCTAGCCAGAGCTCCAAAGGCCACACCGACTGCTAAGCCTTCTGGGAAATTGTGGATGGTAATGGCGAGAAAGAGGAGGGTTGTCTTAGACAACTTCTTCTCCCTCGGCGTATGGATACTCTCAGCCTCTTCAATCTCCTTCGTCATATGAAGGTGAGGGACGATGGCGTCAATCAAGCGGAGGAAAAATTCTCCAGCTAGAAAACCAATGGCCGCCGGCAACCAAGCCAGGCTCCCATAGGAGGTTTCCGCATACTCAATCGAGGGTTGCAAGAGGGACCAAAATGACGCCGCAATCATGACTCCTGCCGCAAAGCCCATCATGATGTCCAGTAATTTGCGACTAATATGCTTGAAGAAAAAGACGATGGCGGACCCGACAATGGTACAGCCCCATGTAAACAATCCTGCGAGAAAGGCCTGTAAGACCACGGATTGCGATTGAAACCAATTCATAACAATTCCCATTTTCTTGATGATTCACTTCTTCTATTCTACTATTTTTGGCCAAATTACGGAAGGTCTTTCGAAAAAAAGAGAGTGGGACAGAAATCGGTAATTCGTTAGAATTCGATTTCGTCGTCCCACGTCCGCACAGTTGAGTAAGGCTGTAAAAGCTGATGAATTCAGCGTAGTAGAGCCCACTCAACCACTGCGTCTTGCTCGACAATCCAAAGAAAATTGAGAGGCTAGGACTTTTGTCCCAGCCTACTTCTTCACATATTGTTCAACTGAATAATCTGCTGGATCTAAGCGCAGGTTTCCTCCTACCACGAGTTGGGCTAGGTGCCACCCAATGAGGGGACCAGTTGTGAGGCCAGACGAACCAAGTCCACTGGCGACATAGAGGCCTGCTTGATCAGGAACAGCTCCCCAAAATGGTGAAAAGTCACTGGTGTAGGCACGGGTTCCCACGCGCTCCCCGATAACTTCGGCTTGAGCGAGTTCTGGATAGTAAGACATGGCTTCTGTTTCCATCTGATTAAGCAGAACTTGATCCACTGTCAGGTCAAAGCCCATCTCATTTTCATGGGTAGCTCCCATACTGATCTTGCCCTGCTGAAATGGAATGATATCCAGCTCTCCTTCAGGCATGACCACAGGATAATCAGCAGTATCTAGGTCTAGCTGATAATCCCGCAGTTGCCCCTTTTGCGGACGGACATCAACTTGGTAGCCAAGTGGCTCAAGGATTTGCCCCAACCAGGCTCCTGTTGCTAGGATAACTTGGTCATAGCTTTCTCCTGCAATCTGATAGCCATCATCTGAGACTGAGAGAGCAACCTCTTTCTTGATCACTCTTGCCCCACTGGCTTTAAGAAGCGTTTCCGTTAGAAGGGCTCCCTCCACATGAGCACCACCTGATGCATAGACCAGCTTCTCAAAACCTTGCAGCCCTGGGAATTGCTGGGCCACTTCTACCTTGATCAAGATCGCCAAGTCTCCAATCAAGGGAGATTCTTCCCTACGACTCAGCGCCAACTGATAGAGTTCGTCTAATTTTTCTTCCTTTTTCTTGAGGAGATAGACGCCGGTCTGCTGGTAAAAATCTGTTTTAATTCCGTCCTTGGCCAGATCTTCTACCAATTCTTGGTAAAAATCTGCTCCCAGACGAGCCAGGCGATACCAAGCCTTATTCCGCCGTTTAGAAAACCAAGGGCTAATAATGCCTGCTGCCGCCTTAGTCGCTTGGCCGACTCCATGGTCATAGACGGTCACATCCACTTGTGCTTCTTTGGATAAATAATAGGCTGCAGTGGACCCTACGATCCCTGCACCGATAATGGCAACTTTCATCATGCCCCCTTAGATATGGTAAAAAGGATTGGTGCTGGCTTGACTGCCAATCACTTCAATCTCCCAGGCTTCCTCAGACTTCCACTGATTGAGCTTTTCTACTAATTTTGACACAAAGAGAACCTCGATATGGTGACCTGGATCCAAGGCCAAGAGCCCATCGCTCAGCATGTCCTGAGCCGTGTGGTAGTAGATATCTCCGGTGATATAGACCTCTGCTCCTTTGGCGAGAGCATCCTTGTAAAAGGACTGGCCACTTCCTCCACAGATGGCGACATGCTTGATAACCCGATCCAAATCCGCCTGATCATAACAGACCAAGCGCAAAGCATCCAAGCCAAATGTTTCTTTGACCTTGTCAGCCAACTGACCAAAGGTTTGAGTAGCTACCCGACCGATCCGGCCGATTCCCAGTCCTTCCCCTGTCATACTGAGGGGCTCTGTATCTTCAATGTCCAAGAGCTGGCAGAACCAATCGTTGAGACCATCTGGGACAATGTCAATATTAGTATGGCTGACGTAGACTGCGATATCATGCTTGATCAAATCGATATAAATCTGATTTTGGGCCCGATCAGCTACCAAATCCTTGATGGGACGGAAAATAGGCGCGTGCTTGACGATGATCAAGTCCACCCCATGAGCGATTGCTTCTGCCACCGTCTGCTCCCGAATATCTAGGGCTACCATGACCTTCTTGATGTCTTTTTGTAGCGTGCCGACTTGTAGGCCACGGACATCTCCCTCCATAGACAATTCCTGAGGACAATAGGATTCATAGCGTTTGATGACTTCACTTGCTAACATGTAGAACCTCCTTGATGTGAGCGATGCGCTCTTCTAACGATTCTCTGGCAGATTGATTCTCAACTGGGACCTGCTCCAAGGCGAAGGCTAATTTCTCCACTTCCTTGGACCACTTTTGGACAAAGGCTGGAGCTTGTTCCCGCATCAAATGGGGACCAAAGCGTAGTTCCTTGGCTGTCAACTCTTGAGAACCGTGTTCCACCACAAGGATCTCATAAAACTTCTCATTTTCTTCCAAGATAGCTTCATCAATAATGTGGAAATCGTGGTCGACTAACCAAGCCCGCAGTTCATCCTCTCGATTATTGGACTGCAGAACCAAGCGAGAGACATTGGCTAATTTCTCAAGACCTGCCGCTAAGATATCTGCAATCAAGCGTCCGCCCATGCCAGCAATGGTGATACAGGAAATGCCGTCTGCTGGTTCAAAGGCAGCCAAGCCATTGGCCAGACGGACTTCAATCTTGTCCTCTAAGCCATTATCGGCGACATTTTGCAGGGCAGACTGATAGGGTCCCTCTACCACTTCACCAGCAATAGCGGCCTCAATCTTACCTTCTTGTAAGAGGGCGATTGGCAGATAAGCATGGTCACTTCCCACGTCCAACAGACGCGCTCCAGCTGGGACGAAGCTAGCCACCAAGTCCAAGCGATTTGATAATTTTGTAAATTCCATGTGCTACTTTCTAAACTTTTATTCCACCCTTTAGTATACCATGTTTGCACCATTAAAAAAAGGCGCGACGGCGCCTTATCAAATTGTTGCTAAATTGTTCTAGCTAGCTATATAAGTCGAGAAATCTCTTATTTTTGGAGCCAAAAAAATACGTATTGAGTTTTCTGCAGTGAGAAAAGTGCATGAAACTTTTTGTTTCATGCACTCGGGAGTTTTGAAACCTTAGGTTCAAAACTAAGTCATGGAACTTCTACGAAGTTCGCTGACGTCCGAACTCACCTAAAGAAAATCTCAATACAATTGAATTATCTATACTTAGACTTTAGTCAATTTCCTTATAGTCTACTTCCAAGCCACGTTTCACAGCTGGGCGATTGGCGATTTTCTCTGTCCAAGCCTGCAGATGCTTGTATTCCTTCACATTTAGGAATATCCCTGCACGGTCCCAGATCTTGTCTTGGGCTAGACGGCCATACCAAGACCAGATGGCAATATCTGCAATGGTGTAGTCATCCCCTGCGATATAAGGTTTAGTGGCAAGCTCCTTATCCAATAAGTCCAATTGACGTTTGGCTTCCATGGCAAAGCGGTTGATGGCATACTCGATTTTCTCCGGCGCATAGTGGAAGAAATGACCAAAACCTCCCCCTAAGAAAGGTGCAGCACCCGTCTGCCAGAAGAGCCAGTTGAGCACTTCTGTCCGTTTAGCCGGATCAATCGGGATTAATTTGCCAAATTTCTCTGCTAGATACAGGAGGATATTGGCCGATTCAAAGACACGAATGGCTTGATCGCCTGATTGATCCAACATAGCTGGAATTTTCGAGTTTGGATTGATGGCTACAAAGTCACTACCAAACTGATCTCCCTCGCCAATCTTGATCCGATAAGCGTCATAGCCTGCATCCACTCCCAGCTCTTTCAGTTCTTCAAGCATAATGGTAGCCTTGATCCCATTGGGTGTTGGAAGGGTATAGAGTTGGAAAGGCTGGTCGCCTTTTGGAAGGGTCTGCTCAAAGCGGGCACCTGCTGTTGGTTGGTTCAAGCCACCCCAGGCTCCTCCCATTTGGCTCGGTGCTTCCCATACTTCTGGTAATTGATAGTCTGACATCTTTCTTCTCCTTTATTTCGCTACTCCTAGCATATCAAATATTGGGCTCCCTTTCAAAGATCTGCTACGCGAAGGCTACTTGACTTTTTTTGTCAAAATGATAGTATAGAAAAAATACAATTTTAAGGAGAAAACCATGTCCACGATCGATTTTCATAGTTTGGCAAAGACAGAACTTCACTGTCACTTAGACGGTTCCTTGTCGCTTCCAATCATTCGCCAGCTGGCAGCCATGGCCAATATTGACCTACCTGCTAGCGATGAGGAACTCAAGCACCATGTCATCGCACCTACCCACTGTGAGAATCTTTTGGACTATTTGGAGGCCTTTGACTACATTCGACCTCTTCTTCAGACCAAGGAAGCTTTGACCCTTGCTGCTTACGATGTGGCCAAGCAAGCTGCTCTCGAAAATGTCGTCTACATCGAGGTCCGCTTTGCACCAGAATTGTCCATGGACCAAGGCCTCACCGTCCCAGAAACCATCGATGCTGTCTGCGATGGTCTACGCCAAGCCCAGGAGGAATTTGGCATTGTTGCAAAAGCCTTGGTCTGTGGCATGCGCCAGTCCGATCAAGAAGTCACCTCTCGCATTCTTGCAGAAGCCAACCAAGTTAGTGATCAAGATTTTGTTGGTTTTGACTTTGCCGGGGATGAGCACAACTACTCTCCAGAAGATATTCGACCTTTAATCGAGCAAGTCAAGAGTTACCATCGGCCCATGACGCTTCACGCAGGTGAGTGTCATTGCCCACACTTTGTAGCCCAATCGATTGCTTTTGGCATCAAACGCAATGGCCACGTGACAGCTCTATCTCATGAACCAGCCTTACTCCAGTCTTTTGTTGAAAATGAAGTCACCGGTGAACTCTGCTTGACCAGCAACCTACAAACAAAAGCAGCACCGACTATAGAAGATTTTCCTTATTTGAAGATGAAGGCAGCCGGAGCTCGGATCAGTATCAATACCGATAACCGGACTGTATCTGATACCGACCTCACCAAGGAATATGCCCTCTACCATCAGCACTTCCAAACCAAGGAAACTGACTTTTACCAACACAATGTCGATGCCATCCAGGCTTCCTTTGCTAGCGATGAGGAAAAACAAGCACTCCTTACCAAACTAGAAAAAGCCTACGCGGACTATCTATAAATGAAAAAACTAGCGCCTGATGAAAGGGCTAGTTTTCTGTTTTATTTCGGTACGGATTCATACACGGCCATATCCTGTGGAGTCAATAAGCCAGTGTAAAAGCCATCAACATTGATCGCAGCATACTTAGTTAGGCTCTCATAGGTTTGAATGGTATGAACATAGACCCGTTTTCCAAGTTTATGTACCTGTTCGATAAACTTAGGAGTTAAGCGAGAATCGTCGATAGGGACGGTCACCGCCTCGATTTCCTTGTGCTTGGCGATAAAATCCAGCACTTCTTCTCCACTATCTGGTGAGGCGTAGAGCGTATAGATCACGTGCTTGAAAGGATAAATAGATTCGATTTCTCCGAACATCTCTTGATGATAAATTTGTGGAATCACACGATCCAATAGTTCTTTGTCTCGCTTGTTTGCTTCTGAAACAAGTTCTTTAAATTGTGTAATCCTATCTTCCTTAGGGATTTCCATCGATTTGGTATCTGTCACCAACACCATATCTCGATTAATTATCATTTGATCAAACACATCCCCTATTAACATGGTCGTAAAGCGACTTGGTGTTTCTGGGGAACCATAACCCTGAAATTTCTTCCATTCCTTAGAAGAAGGTGCGACATCATCTTTGTTTCCAAAATGGTGCCAATCATGAACTGCAGCTAATTTCTTGTCACTAGTCAAATTAAAATCCATTTCAAACAAGCGATGGCAGAGATTGTAATTTTGCCGTAAAGCCTCTAAGGAATTGGTATACTTCGTATTGTACTCCTTCTCCCGGACCGTCCCTCCAGCGTGGGCTATTAGTCTTGGAGAAACCCTTAGCCAATCTTTCTTATTAACCTTGGTGTACTGCACGAAACCATATTGGTTAGACAGCTGGCCATTGGTCAAACGTTCAAGTGTTTCCTTATCCACATAGGTTTTCTTCCAGAAAGTTGTCTCTTGATGGGCTTTAAAGCGATAATGATTTTTATCAAATACCTTTGTTTTTGCGTTCCACTGGATGTCAATGATTACATTGGCATCTTTTTTACGAAATCCTGTCTTCGTTTTGGTATAGCCAGCCTCTAGTAGAGTCTCTTCTACTGGGTACAGGCCCGAAGTTAATAGGTTGGTCCGTACGTAGTAAAAGCTGATCATGCCAAACAATAAAAACAATCCGACCACTAACATAGTCGGATAGAGCCATCTAAATCGTCTGCGTCTGTTTTTATCTCCCCATTTCAATTGATCAATCGTCTCCTCTTAATCCTTCCACAAATCCATGGCCTTCAAGAAATCGTCTGAAACCGTCACATTGCGTGGGTTGGCTTGCTCGCGTTCTTGTAGCTTCGCCTCTACTTGGGCCAGGCTGTTGATGCCTTCACTGCGCCAGTTGCGTAAAATGGCTTGGATATATTTCCAGTGAGGCTTGCCGTTAAAGACAGCTTCTCGTAATGCTGCCTTGATCACATCTGGATCTGTCTGATCTTCGCGCACGGTCTTGGTCAAATCTTCAATCTCAAAAGGTGTCAAGAGTCGTCCCAGTTCTTGTTGGAAGGTTTCCACCAAGTCCTTGATGACATTTCCCTTCGCAGGCGCGCTTTGTGCCTTCCCTTGTGTTTGGGCTTCTAAAATCTCATCCAAGCGCTCCAGGGCAATAGTCGCATCAAAGATAGCTTCAATCTCGCCATTAAGCTCAATGGTCCGGTATTGAAGGAGTCCCTTGGTAGTCAAATTGGACATAATCCGATTGACCTCTGTCACCGTTTTTCCCAGATGACTAGCAATCTGATTGGGAGTTAAGGCATCTTGGCCAGTCGTATTTTGAAGGAAGAAAAACTGCCAAACCAAGTAGTCATCTGCTTGGTCAAACAACTCATGATAATGAAAAAGCAAGGCACTCGGAAGAACCAAGTTGCCATACTTAAATGCTTGTGAATATGTCATAATTCCTCTTTATAGGTAACCATAAAATGAAATATCTTTTTCCAATTCTTCCAAGCGGTAAGGTGTTTCTTGATAAACCGCATAGTTGATCCAATTACTAAAGAAGGTCGTTGCAGCTAGATTCCAACGAATGCGAGGCTCTGTATTAGCGTCATCCCCATCAAAATAATTCTTGGGAACATCCGGATCCAAGCCTGCCTTGACATCTCGGTGATATTCTTTTGCCAGCGTATCGCGATCATATTCCAGATGGCCAAAGCTATACACCTCACGCATATCTGGACTAGCAATGATGGAAAGCCCAACTTCATTTCCTTGCGCGATCACTTGAAGATTGCTCTTTTCAAGGACTTCCTTCAAAGGAATATCTGTATAGCGGGAATGAGGGGCAAGGAAGCGATCGTCAAAGCCTCTCATGAGCAGACTATCGGGACGCACCACTGCTTGGTCATAGATACCCGATAGCTTGTCACAGAGCTCTACTTTTTGAATCCCGTAACGGTGGTACAGTCCAGCCTGGGCTCCCCAACAAAGGTGCAAGGTAGAAAAGACATGCCGCTTGGACCATTCAAAGACCTGGGTTAATTCTTCCCAGTAGTCCACTTCCTCAAAGTCCATCTTTTCGACAGGAGCCCCGGTCACAATCAAGCCATCATAGTAATTCTCCTTGATATCCTCAAAGGTCTTGTAGAAGCTCTCCAAATGCTCTGCCGCTGTATTCTTGGATTCATGGCTCGCCATGTAGAGGAAATCTACATTGATCTGCAAGGGCGTGTTGGCAAGGAGCCGTAAGAGCTGGGTTTCTGTCGCAACCTTGGTCGGCATCAGATTAAGAATGAGAACATTCATCGGCCGAATATCTTGGTGAGTCGCCCGAACATCATCCATGACAAAAATATTTTCTGAACGAAGGATATCGACTGCTGGTAATTTTTTATCTAGAGTAATTGGCATAAAAAGCTCCCATCTTACAAGTTCTTAACTAACATTATATGATAGGAGCTTATAGTTTTCAATTATGGTTTTTCTGTAGCCAGTTATAGTATTAGACTATATTAGTAATGCATCAAGACTTTGTAGTCGTAATCGCCGATCGCTTCGCGACCTTTCAAGTCGTCCAACTCGATCAAGAAGGCACAACCTGCAACAACTCCACCGAGTTTTTCGATCATTTCGATGGTTGCTTTCACCGTACCGCCAGTCGCCAAAAGGTCATCAACGATGAGGACACGTTGACCTGGTTTGATAGCATCAGCGTGCATGGTCAAGGTATCAACACCATATTCTTTTTCGTAGTCAGCAGAGATGACTTCACGTGGCAATTTTCCAGGTTTACGAACAGGCGCAAATCCAATTCCCAACTCAAAAGCGACCGGACATCCAACGATGAAACCACGCGCTTCAGGACCAACGATCATGTCGATTTTCTTATCCGTTGCGTATTGAACGATTTCACGAATCGCATAACTATAAGCATTGCCATCTGCCATCAAAGGGCTGATATCACGGAAGGTAATTCCTTCTTGCGGATAGTTTTCAATGCTTGCAATGTAATCTTTTAAATTCATAGTTAACTTTCTTTCATAAAAAATTTTTTACATTCCATTATATCATGAATTCCACTAACTTGCATCATTTTTTGCCAAATCATTTTCCCAAGCTCCCGCGTCAAAAGCAAAAATCCCACATCCGAAAAATGATGTGGGATTGAGTTCCAAAAAAACTTACTATTCTTCTATCAATTTATTGTACTCGATTTTCATATCTCCCAAGTTTTTCAGGGAATATCGGGAGCTTCCATTTTTGAACCAGGTACCAAGGATGTATTGTTCAGCGACTTTCTTACTTTGGTCTCGAAGCCAAGCACGGTCTTTGCCATAGGTGGCAAGTTTCTCAAGGAGTTGCTGGCCCTCGTAGGTAGTATCTTCTTTAGAAAGGTAGACCTCTTTCTGGAAAAACAGCTTTTTTGACGAATCGTATTTAAATATAAATCCGAGTGTCACACCTTTTTCCAATTTAAAATCATACATATAGGTCCAGTTGGAAGTTCCCCTAAACATCATGACGGATAGGTCTTCCTGACCACCAACGATTTTATCTGAATAGGGATACATTTGAAATCCTTCATCTTCCTTCCAGATGTGATCACTTCCGATCGTTTCTGTATAGGGCTTAAACATCACATAGCGCATCCATCCACCATTTTCGGCATAGTTGATTTCTTCCATGGGATTCTTGAGACTCAGGTAGAGTCCCAACCAATAAAGAGCAAAAAGTAGGAAGGGGCTGAGCCATAGAAAATATTTTAGCTGTCTTTTCATGAGGCCTGACCTGTCAGATAGTCATAGATTTCACGAACTGTTCCAAGGGCCATCAACTCCTGCTCTTTCACGGTTTGTTTGAGGTTTTGGTAGATGCTGCTTTCTGCGATTTCGCGTTTTTCTGCTTCTTTATTAACCTTCATGATGCCATTTTCAATGGTCACGAAGCCCAACTCTTGGAAGATCTGGATCATTTTGACCAAGAGGATCTGCTGGATCTTGAGATAGGCCGCTAGGTCTTTGAGTTTGTAGCGGACATCAAATTCCGGGTACTGGTAGATGGTCTTATAGAGCTTGGCATACTGGTCCCTGCTGCCGTATCCTGTCAGATAGTAGGCTTTGGCGATCTCATTTTTGAAATAAACGGCCTGGAAATCATGCTCTTGGAAGATTTGCCGTAGTTGCTCTAAATCCTCAGGGATATTTCCAACTACCACAGCGTGTGCCCCTGTTAGATCTGGCAGTTCTTGGGTAAAATCAAGAATGGGAACACCTGCGGGGAGGCTAGCATTTTTAGAGCGGATATTAAAGAGCTGCACACCATCCACACGCGCATCAACCAGCATGAGCTGGAGGGTCGTTTGACCATTCCATTGGTTGACCGACAACTGCACAGCTAGCTCTAGGTCTTGCGCTTGCGCAAACTCTGACTCTAAGCTTCCCAAGCCAAAGGCAACCACCTCAAAGGTCGCATCTTCTTGAGAAATTTTGAGTTTCAAGTGGATATTGCCAGCTCCCATCGAGCGTGCCCCTTCTACCTTAAAGTTACGGACTAGAAAGACTGGCTTTTTATTGTCCATGCCAAAAGGACTCAAGCGCTCAAAGCTTTTCAAGGTCTCAAGCGTCAGTTCTGTTAGATGCAATTCCTCGTCGATGGCTAAGCTAGACTTGCTGCTGAGATCAATATCTTGTTCTGCAATGTAATCCGTAAGAGCCTGTGACAAGGCAGGAAGTTGGTTCACATCTAAGGTCATCCCTGCTGCACCGGCATGCCCTCCAAAGGCGACAAAGAGCGACCGGTGGGGATCGAGGGCGTCAAAGATATTGACCGACTCAGGACTCCGAGCGCTTCCTTTAGCCCGTCCATCTTCGATACTTAAAACAACGACCGGCTGATGAAGCTCTTCCAACAAACGACCAGCGACAATACCAAGGACCCCTGGATTCCAGCCTTCTTTGGCCAAGACCTGGGCGGACAAGCTCGGATCGACCATGGTTTTAGCTTCGTCATAGATGCTTTGGACAATTTCTTTACGTTCTTCATTCTTCTGATGAATCATGAGGGCAATCTCATGCGCCTCTTCATCGTCAAATCCAGTCAGGAGTTCAATGGCTGGATTGGGATCATCGAGGCGGCCAAGAGCATTGAGACGAGGAGCAATCTGAAAACCAACCGTTTCTTCATTGACATCCTCCGGACGAATCCCTGCTATCTCCAAGAGTTCCTGCAAGCCCATGCGCTGGGTATGTTGGAGAACACCCAGACCGTATTTGACCAGGATCCGATTCTCATCTGTTAGGCTGACCATGTCAGCAATGGTCCCAATTGCTACCAGGTCTAAGAGATCGACTGGTACTTCCTCTAGGAGGGCACAGGCCAACTTAAAGGCCACACCACATCCTGCTAGATAATGGAAGGGATAATCCGCATCAGGATGCTCCGGATGAATGATCGCATATGCATCCGGTAAAACCTCTGGCATAGAGTGGTGGTCCGTCACGATGACATCGACTCCCATCGCTTGGGCAATGGCAATGGCTTGATTGCCCGCTACCCCATTGTCCACCGTGACAATCAGGGAAATGCCCTGCTGCTCAATAAAGTATTTGTAGACACTCTCATTGGGACCATAGCCGTCTGTGAAGCGGTTAGGTAGGTAGACTTGCACCTCTGCCCCCATCTGCTCCAAGGTTTCCTTCATAATAGAGGCCGAGGTCATCCCATCCGCATCATAGTCTCCGTAGATCAGGATCTGCTCATAATCTTCGATGGCCCGTCGGATGCGCTCCACTGCCTTGTCCATATCATGGAGCAAATAAGGGTCGTGTAGCTTCTCAAGCTTGGGCTCTAAAAAGTCTTCTAAATCCTCTTTGGTCTGAATGCCACGCTCATACAGCAAGGTTGCTACGGATGCTTCCAGGCCTGCTTTTTTGGCAAGGACTAAAAAGGCCTCATCTGCATTTGGCGAAGCTAACTGCCAATCGTATTTTGAAGTGATCATCTAGCTTTTGGTCTCCTCTTTTTCTTATCTGAATATTATATCATGAAAGCCGAAAATGGCGGGAAATAAACGATTTTTTTGGTATAAAATCATTATGACAAAACAGTATAATAAAATAGTGCTTTTTCTTTGACTTTATTACTATATATTAGTACAATGGACTTGTTTGGTAATACTAAAAATTAGGAGGAATTATGAAAAAACCAATTTTAGTTGTTTTTTCATTGCTAGCTGCTGTGCTTTTTCTGTTTGTAGCAGGAAGTAAAGTAACACAAGCAAAAGAATTAACAACCCAAGTAAAGATAACCCAAGCAAAATTGGACGGAGATCAAATCTCTTACCACTGGGAAATCGGAACTGGCGTAGAAATAGGTGATACCTTTAAAATTTCTATGCCAGAAGACGTCAAATTCGCTTCTTCTGCCTTCAATTCAATGAAGAATGAGAAGGGAGAAGAGATCGCAACTGGTAAAGTCTCAGACGACGGAAAGACCCTAACCATCACCTTTGTTAAAGGTGGAAATAAAGGGGCTGAAGGAAATGTCTCCTTCTATTACAAATGGGATAAAGACAATACGACCGGAAAAGATCAAGAACGAACGATTAAAATCGGTACCGAATCTGTTATCGTTAAACGTTCTGGACAAGGCCCAGTTCCATTATTGCTCCCAATTAAAAAGTACAATTCTGGTGCTACTGATAATACTAATTTACAACATGCACAGAAGATCTGGGGACCAACAGGAATTCCTGACTGGAGAGATACTTTAACAGTAACGGATGAACAAGCAGATGGTTTTTTAACTTGGCATATCTCAGTAAATAATGCTGTCGATAAACAAGCACCTGCATCAAGTATCGTCTTTACTGACCAAATGCCTAACCTTCCAGCACTTGATTTTAGTCGTATTAAATCTACTAAAGGACAAGATGTTGCTCAATACTTCAAGGGAGGAACTTACCTTCCTGCTTCATTTGACCTAAAGGTAAATGGAAAAACTTTTGTTGCCAATGGAATCCCAATGGCTGGCCTTGGGTTAGAACCATATATTGAGTGGACTGAACACGGATTTAAACTTGATCTAACTAAGATTAGTGACCAATTTAAAAATGCATCAACAGATGAAATTACTCTTTCTTACCAAACACTGTTGCAACATGCTGATCAAATTAAGAGTGTTACTAATGTAGCTAGCCTTAAAAGTGATCAACACCAAGAAAGTGTTTCAAAAGAAAACACTTGGGTGAATAAAGCCGCCTCAGCCGATGCTAAAGTTTTCAATAGCGAACCAACTATTAGCCCGGTTTCAGCAAATCTTGTTGTTAAAAAAGCTTTCGAAGTAGCTGGTGATCAGGAACATAAACAAGTTCCAATCACAGAAGGTCAATTTGAGTTTGTCTTGAAAGATGAAAATAATACGGTAGTTGAAACTGCTAAAAATAAAGCAGATGGCACTGTCAACTTCAAGTCTCTAACCTTCAATAAGGAAGGTAGCTATACATACACTATCACTGAAAACAAGGGTACGGATGCTACTATCAACTATAGTACACAAAGTATCACGGCTACTGTCGATGTGAAAAAAGAAAACGACAAACTCGTCGCTACTGTCACTTACTCAGGTGGAGATGCTGAGAAAGGTGATACGTTTACAAATACGAAAACACCTCCAACTCCTGTTCCTCCAACAGTGAAACCAACGTCAGCTCAATTCAAGGCTAAAAAAGTATTGGCGATCAATGGTTCGAGCGATCGTACATTGAAAGCAAATGAGTTTACTTTCCTTCTCAAGGATCAAGCTGGTACGCTCATTGATACCAAGACAAATGGTGAGAATGGGGATATTCTCTTCAATCCAGTAAGCTTTAATGAAGCTGGTACGTTCACGTACACAATTGTTGAACAAAAACCAGCTACACCAGAATCAGCTATTACTTATGATGAAACTGTTCACACTGTAACAGTAACTGTTACAAAAGACGAAAATGGACAATTGAATGCGGATGTGCAATACGACGGTAAAAAGGATACTCCTACTTTCACCAACACGTACACACCTCCGACACCTCCAACTCCAAGTGAAAAACAAATTACCACAAGCAAGATTTTAGAAGGTCGTGACCTTCAAGGTGGTGAATTTAGCTTTAACCTCTTGGACGAAAATGGAACTGTTCTTCAAACAAAACAAAATGCTGCAGATGGTACAGTGACATTTGATGCGATCGCCTACACGGAAGCGATGATTGGTACTCATAAATATACCATTAAAGAAGTCGTACCAGCTGATAAGGCAAACATCCAGTACGACGAAGGTCAAGTGGATGTCACAGTTACTGTCACAAAAGATGAAGCGTCAAATGCTATCCAAGCAGTCGTTGCTTATGGAGATAAGAAAACCTTTATCAACAAGGTGATTCCACCAACTCCACCAACAATTGATATTCCTGAACTGAAACTCTACACCCTTAAGGTTCGTAAAGTGGATGAAAAGGGTAATTACCTAGCCGGTGCAGTATTTGGACTCTTTGAAGCAGATGGTGTGACACCTGTTGCCAACCCATATGGACAAGGCCAAGCGCAAGCAATTTCTGGTCAAGATGGACTTGCAAGCTTTGTTGGATTTGAAGCTAAAGAGTATGTCATTAAAGAGCTCTCAGCTCCAAGTGGTTACCAACTTTCAAATGAAGTCATCAAGGTTTCTGCAAGCGACTTTGCTTCAGCTAGCAATCTTGAAGTTGATAAAGGAAACGTGGTGAATAAACTTCTTCCACCACCACCATCAACAGATAAACCGAAAACATCAACACCTCCATCATCCAATGGAGATAAGCCTAGTGAAAAACCTAAATCTAGTGACAAGCCTAAAGAAGGTAAACGATCTCTTCCGTCAACAGGAACTGCTGATCATTTAGGACTTCTTGCAACTGGTATGACATTAATCGCTACAGCTATTGCTTCTATGAAACTTAAGAAGAAAGAAGACTACTAAGAAACATGAAAGATCTAGTCAAACGTGACTAGATCTTTTTCTTGTATGATATTAATTTTTATAAATCATCCCTGTACAGGCTTGCTCGGAAAGTTCGACAAAGCCGAGAGACTGGTAAAAGGCTAGATTTTTCTCGCTACGTTCAGTAGCAAGGAGCCGTTGATAGACATTTGGGAAGGTCGCTAAAGCCTCTGTTAAGAGTTTCTTTCCAATGCCTTGGCGCTGGTGATCTGGTCTTACCAAAAGGTCCTGCACAAAAATAACCGAGTGGCCATCACCTACCAAGCGAATGTAGGCGACGAGCTCTTTCTCATCATAGACGGCCAACTGCCAGAGACTGGCTTTGACAGCTTCTTCCAGCATAGCTGGGTTGTTGGTATAATTGGTCCAGCCGACTGAGCTATAGAGTGCGAGTAAGTCTGCTAACGCTGGAATTTCTTGTTTGTAATGTACCATCTTAACTCCTTTTTAAGGTATAGTGCTGGAAGAAGGCGATATCCCGGTAAGGCGGCTCTTGGCAAACGGCTAGCTCCATCTTAAGCATAGACTCTCGCCAGCCTTCTTGACCCTTGAAGCGATTGTCCTGCAAGGCATAAAAGACTCGAATTCCTTGGTAGTCCTGAACTTCAAGGGCTAGATCTTCCACTGCTCTATCGAGATCATAGGCCTGAGCCAAGCCCATGGAGTGGGTTTCCAAGTCCTGACCTGCTAAGAGATCAAGCGCCTTCTGGGTATCATTTTCAAAGACGACGGTCTGTAGGACGCGGCCAACTTCATTGTGCTTGACGATAGAGAGCAGACCACCTGGTTTCAAGAGGCGGGTGAATTCCTTGAGAATCACCTTGCGATCCTCTACATACTCCAGGACATTGTGGCTGAGGATGACATCAAAGCTGGCATTTTCAAGGCTTGCTAACTGATCCAAACTTCCAACCAGTTGCTGATAGGGATGGTCCTGGGCCCGCAAGGCCACCATTTCCTCATTGGGTTCTACAGCAAGGACGTCATTGTCTTGCGCCAGGTGGTTGGCTACAAGGCCGAAGCCACTGCCAAAATCAAGCACGCACTTGCCTTTGATGTCTTTTAATTGGTCAAAAAGAATGTCATAATAGATCTGTCCCCAAGGTTGCTGGAGATTTTCTAAATAGACTTGAATATTTGCTGCCATCTAACTCCCCCTATTTGAAGTTAAACATCTTGCTGGCTAACGTGTCCGAAATACGTGGGAAAAGGGTATAGAGCTTGTGGGTCAGGTTCAAGAGCCAAGGCAGATTGAGCTCACGTTTTGCTTTTCCAAAGTTCTTCACGATCTTCTTAGCCACAAAGTCTGGTTCCAAAATATAGCGATCCACAGCTTTGACATAGCTTCCGTCTGGGTCTGCCTGATCAAAGAAAGTGGTCCGAATGGGGCCTGGATTGACCGTCGTCACATGGACACCAAAGGGCATGAGTTCTAGCCGCAGGGCATTGGAGAAGCCAATGGACGCAAACTTAGTAGCCGAATAAAGGCTGGATTTGGCAGTTGCAACGAGACCCGCCATGCTGACGATGTTGACGATGTGCCCCTTGCCTGCTTCCTTCATGTGCGCACCCATCAAACGTGAAAGCTGCATGAGGGCAAAGGTATTGACTTCAAACATCTCCCGCACCTGCTGGTCAGAAATGCGATCGAAGGCCTCAAAAATCCCATAGCCTGCATTGTTGACCAAGATATCGATCTGCCCGTAGCGCTGATAGAGCTCTTCTACCAAATCTTGGACGGCTGAGGAATCAGTGATATCGATCCCGATGCATTCAGCTTGAGGATGACTGGCATAGAGCTTTTCCAGTTTTTCTTGATTTCTGCCTAGGAGAATCAGCCGATCTTCAGGGAGGAGCTTGACCATTTCTTGGGCCAAACCTCCACTTGCTCCTGTTATGAGAATGGTTCGCATCTTAGATCTCCACTTCTTCCAAATCTTTGACCACATAGACATTTTCAAAAATGCTGGACGCATCCTTGCGCAATTGGCTGATATCTTTTGATAAGAAGCGAGCACTGATGTGGTTCAAAAGAAGGCGCTTGGCTCCAGCTTCACGCGCCACTTCTGCTGCCTGCATATTGGTCGAGTGACCGTGTTTCTTAGCAATCTTCTCATCGCCCTTACCATAGGTAGACTCATGGACGAGGACATCCGCATTGACCCCAAGGCGGACGCTGGCATCAGTCTTTCTGGTATCTCCAAGGATCGTGATAATCTTACCAGGCCGAGGGGCTGAAATATAATCCGCAGCAATGATCTTAGTCCCATCTTCCAGGGTGACATCTTGTCCATTTTTGACCTGGCCAAAGAGCGGACCAAATGGAACGCCCGCTGCCTTCAGCTTGTCAGCGTCGAGCGTCCCTTCCAAGTCCTTCTGCATGATCCGGTAACCCACACAGAAAATGGTGTGGTCCAAAGCCTCCGCATAAACCGTAAATTTATCGGTTTCTAAAATCTTACCTAGAGAATGTTCATCGAATTCATGAAAATGAATGCGGTAAGGCAGGCGAGATCCTGATACGCGAAGACTGGTCATGACAAAGGATTTGATGCCTGCTGGACCATAAATATCCAGATCCGTCTGCTCTTCATTGGCCTGAAAGGCCCGACTAGAGAGGAAACCTGGCAAACCAAAAATATGGTCTCCGTGTAAGTGAGTGATAAAGATCTTGCTAACCTTTCGCGGACGAATGGTCGTTTCTAAAATTTGATTCTGTGTCGCTTCGCCACAATCAAAGAGCCAGACTTCATTGATCTCGTCCAGCAATTTGAGCGCTAGGCTCGATACATTACGGGCTTTTGAGGGTTGCCCAGCTCCCGTTCCTAAAAATTGAATGTCCATTGTCTACTTTCTATCTATATAAATCATGGCCGTCCGGTTCTCTGAACGGAAAGAAAGGTTACCTGGGTAGGCTTGCGCTAGCTCGAGGAGCTCTTCTTGGTTATATCCTGACAGTTTCAAGCGTCCATCGTTCAAGGTCATCAAGTCAGTCAGGGCTGAAAGGGCTTCTGTTTTAGAGACCACTTCTGGTTCAGCCTCTTGCAAGCAGATCTTGCCATCTTTTTCAAAGACCAAGCAATGCGGAAAGATCTCTGCGATTTCAAATAAAATGGCGGGAGTGATAGCCTCTGCTGGATGTTCAGCAAAGACACAGGCTAGCTCTTCATTTACGTAAGCCAAGCCATAAGACTTACCTGATAAGTTGAGGCGGATAAAGGGCTTTCGTTCATCAAAGGTTTGCTGAACTGTGAATAAGTCAAATACCCGACTCAAGTCCAAGAAATAATCCATGGCCTCTTTGGGGCTCTTCTTTTGGTAGAGCTCGGCGAAATAGGCATTGATCACACTTGGGGGAGGCGTAATCACACGGAGACGCAATTCCTCAGGGATCGTGCTTAAAAGATTGGTCAGATAGACCCGATCGAGGCTGGTATAGCCTCCATATTTTATTGCTAAATTAACGTAATCCGTCATAAAATTCTTCCAACTTCCACTTATTTTTCTCTGCTATATGGCCTTGAATGACCTCGACATCCTCTTCAAATTCGCGCTGGTCAATGATCGCTACTGTTTCTAGATCATGTGTCCGATAAGATTTTGAAAAAGGAACGCGAATGGTAAAGGGAACAAAGAGTTCTCTCAATTTTTCTAGAAGCAAAGCCTGGAGATCTTCACGGGCTGTCTCAGAGCGCGCTGAAATCAAGCTAAAAGGTGTCTGGGTTGGTGTAAAGTCTGCTACTTTGTCTGCTTTGTTGTAAAGGGTCAAGCGAGGAATCTCCAGCATATCCAGGTCCTTCATGATCGAAAACACCGTCTTTTCATGCTCTTCATGATTGGGATCAGACGCATCTATGACATGGACCAGAAGGTCTACATTCTTACTTTCTTCCAAGGTCGACTTAAAGCTCGATACCAACTCTGTTGGTAGATCTTGGATAAAACCAACCGTATCGGTCAGCGTCACTTGCAGATTGCCTGTTAGATGGATGCTCTTAGTTGTTGCGTCCAAGGTCGCAAAGAGTTCATCAGCTTCATACTGGCTCTTACTGGTCAGCTGATTCATAATGGTCGACTTTCCTGCATTAGTATAGCCGATCAAACCAATCTTGAAGACAGGTGATTCCAAGCGTTTTTCACGAAGGGTTTCCCGGTTCTTTTCAACTGCCTTGAGCTGGCGCTCGATATCGGTGATTTGATTGCGAACGCTCCGGCGGTTCAACTCCAACTGACTTTCCCCTGGACCACGAGAACCAATTCCCCCAGCTTGACGGCTGAGCATGATCCCTTGACCGACAAGACGTGGCAAAAGGTATTTGAGCTGGGCCAAGTGCACCTGCAACTTTCCTTCATGACTCCTAGCCCGCATGGCAAAGATATCTAAAATCAACTGCATCCGGTCAATGACCTTGACCCCAAGGATTTCTTCTAAGTTGACATTTTGACGGGGGGTCAGGCGGTTATTGACCACTACGGTCGTAATCTCATCTGCTTCGACCATTTGAGCGATTTCTTCTAGTTTTCCTGAGCCGACAAAGGTCTTGGTATCGTATTTCTCCCGCTTTTGTGTATAAGAGCCCCGGACATCTCCACCGGCTGTTTTAGCCAGGCTTGCCAACTCCTCCATTGACATATCAAAATTGTCCATGCCTTGAAGTTCCACACCGACCAGAAGGATGCGTTCTTGTTTTTTTTCTGTTTCAATCATGCTGTAAAAACTCCTTTACATCTGCAAGAACCTGCTCCTTGAAGTGGGGGGCAGAAATGGCGTAGAAGGTCACTTCCATTCGATTTCGAAACCAGGTCAACTGCCGTTTGGCAAAGCGACGCGTATTGCGCTTGAGGATCTCACTGGCTTCCTCAAGGCTCTGCTCTCCCTTAAAGTAAGGAAAAAGTTCCTTGTAGCCAATGCCTTTAGCCGCCTGAACTTCCGGATGGTCATCATAGAGCCACCGTGCTTCATCCAGCAAGCCCTCCTCTAGCATGCGATCTACTCGGCGATTGATGCGATCATAGATCAAGGACCGTTCATCATCTAGACAGATGAGATAGGGGGCATAATCGGTCTCTTCGTTTGCGAGGTCCTGCCCAAAATGCGCAATTTCAAGAGCCCGCATGGCCCGACGGCGATTGAGCTGAGGAATCACAAGTCCTTGCTCCGCCACCCTTTGGTACAAGTCTTCGTCCGACAGCAAGTCCAATTGAGCACGATAGGCCAGAATCTCTTCATGAGGAACTTCACCACCTAGATGATAACCTTCGAGCAGACTTTGGATGTAAAGACCCGTCCCACCTGCAATGATAGGAAGCTTGCCTCGAGCTGTGATATCCTCAATCGCAGCCTTAGCTTCTCTTACAAAATCAAAAGCCGAGTAAGACTCGGTCACCTCCCGGACATCGATCAAATGATGGGGAGCTACAGCTTGCTCTTCTGGTGTCGCCTTTGCTGTTCCAATATCCAGCTTGCGATAGACTTGTTGACTATCGCCACTGATAATTTCACCATTGAGAGCTTGTGCTAAATCGATCGCAAGAGCTGTCTTTCCAACAGCAGTCGGTCCCACAATCACAATTATCTTGGTTTTCATCGTTTTTCCTTGCAAAATTCACGTTTTTTCGTTACCATATATTATAACATAAATATTTAAAGTTCAGAAAAGGAGAAATTCTCATGGCTAAAGGATTTGGTAAAGGTTTTGTTACTGGTGTTGCCGGTACAGTTGCTGCTGTCGCAGGTGCAGTTTATACATTCAAGAAAAAAGTAATCGAGCCAGAAGAAAAGAAAGCAGCTTTCATTGAAGAAAACCGCAAAAAAGCAGCACGTCGCCGTGTCTCACACTAATCATTCAAAAAGCTCCGGAAAACCGGAGCTTTTTTGTGTGGTTGTTAGTTGCTTTTACATTTTAATAAGTCAGTCGAAATATCCAATGAATTAGTCAAGTAATCCTACAATTCACTATGTCATCATTTATATATTTTTCTTTCCGCAGTGACAAAAGTACCTGAAACAGGAGCTGTTTCAGGTACTCGGAATTATTGAGAGTAAAACAGTTCGGGGAACTGTTTTAGCCTGAGCTAAGAATTTCAAGAACGAAGGGGCTCAATAATTAGCTATGGAACTTCGTAGAAGTTCGCTAGCGTCCGCCGTCACCTAAGGAAAGATAAAATATAAAAAATGATTTCACCGTTCTTTGATCATCTTCGTTGCGATCTCCAAGAGTTCCACTCCCATCTGAAAATGCTCGTCTAACAAATCATAGACGGCATCTTCGGACAAGACACCACAAGGAAGATCTGCTGGAAAGTCAGCTTGATTGGACAAGTCTAAATCATCAAAATAGACCTGACTACTATAATAATCGCGCAGTTGGATATAGCTTTCTTGATGCTCTTTTAGCTGATCCACTGCTTTTTTGGTTTCTTCCAAAGTCTTGGCATAGTCATTCAAATAACCTTCCATTCTTTGGATCCGTTCGATGTTTTCCTGTGCAATTGCCATGATTTACTCCACTTTCACCACTTCTAGATGGGGACCACCTAAAAGTACCAGGTATTTTTCAACTTGCTCTTGGCCATAGGAACGACGAAGAGCTTCTGCATAGAGATCGAGCTGATCCCGGTAGCGTTCAACCAATTGGCTAGAAACCTTGTAGTGATCCGTCTTATAATCAAAGAGCAAGATCCGGTCTTCTAGCACCACGTAACCATCCAAGATCCCCCGCACGACAAAGTCCTCTCCACTTGCTGGATCTTTCTTCAGCATGGCAAAAGGAGCTTCGCGGCGGACTCGAGAGGCTTCTTTTTGAAGCAAGGTCCCCAAAGGTGTCTCATAGAAAGCAAGGATGGCCTCTAGCTTGATGCGGGCTTTGACCGCTGGCTCTGCTTGAACTTGCTCCAAGGCTTGACGCAGCTTATCCAGCGTGATTTCTTCCTCAAGAGGCACGCGCTGCATGAGTTCATGGACAGCACTGCCGACTTGGGCTCCTGTCACAGCTTTTTCTTGACCAAAAGTTGGAAGCTCAAAGTCAGGCGTCACAGTCTTTGCATCCATGATCTGGACGCCATTGGCATCCATGACTGGCTCGTAGAATTTCTTGATCTGACTAGGAGTACGTACACTTGGTAAATGAATGGCCGGAGCATAGAGCTGATTGAGCCGATCAACATTTTCCAAGATATCCAAGGCCCGACGAATATCCTCGGACTGACGGACATCCTTGAGCTGATCCAGGCGGGAATCCTTCTCCTTCTCTAGCGGTTCCAGCTGATCTGGTGTCAGGTCTTCGTCTGTCACAAAACGCGTGTCATAGGCCAGGGTATTCTTGGTAAACACATCTTGAATAGCAAAGAGCCAGTCCTGATATGAGGTCCATTCTTTTCGTTTTTCCGGATCCAATTTGCCATTGCGACTGGTCCCCCAATCAGTATCTCGCAGTTTGTCCTCGCGGCCTTTTCCGACCAGATAGAGCTTGAGCTCAGCCCGTGTCATGGCGACATAAAGAAGACGCATCTGCTCCGAAATCGTGGCCAATTTTGTTTCTTCTACGTTCCGTTGGTAGCAAGGCGTTTCGATCTGCAGGCGAATGGTTTCTGGAGCAGCTGGATTTTCTGTCTCAACTGGCAGGTTTGCAACATATTTAAAGCCAATCCCTTTTTGACGACTGAGAATGATTGGCCCCGATTGATCCTTACGGTTAAAGACCTTGTCCATATTGAGGATAAAGACATACTTGAATTCCAGCCCCTTACTCTTATGGACGGTCATGAGCTGGACGGCATCTTTTGGCGCCGCAAGAGGGACGCTGGCCAAATCGTGTTCATTTTCGATCACCTTGTCAATCATGGCAATGAAGCGCGACAAGCCCTTAAAGCTGGCTTTTTCATAATCATTGGCCCGAAGCGTCAAGGCATAGAGGTTGGCCTGGCGCTGGGCGCCATTTGGAAGGGCGCCGACATAGTCATAGTAATAGCGATCCTCATAGATTTTCCACAGCAAATCATAGAGCGAACGGGTCTTGGCAGCAGCTCTCCAAGTAGATAAAACTTTGAGGAAGTTCTCGATTTTAGCTGAGAGCTTGGCATCAATCAGATTTGCATGCTCTGCAGTCTTTTCAAGGGCTAACTGGACCTTGTGGTAGAAGGCCATTTGCTTTTGTTCTGGAAGGGTCTGCAAGGAAATCCGTGCCAATTCATCCTCATCAAAGTCAAACATGGGGGATTTCATAAGGGCTACTAAGGGATAATCATGCAAGGGATTGTTAATGGTCCGCAAGGTATCCAACATGACCATCACTTCCAGTGACTCAAGATAATGCGCCTGTCCGCTATCTGCCACAATCGGAATATGGTACTGGTCAAAGGCTTCCAGAATCGCATCATTTCGCGTTCGAGTCGCCGTTAAGAGCGTGATCTCTTTAAAGGGCACTTTTTCTACCCGATGGAGACGTAAAATTTCTTTGATGACTAGGAGAATTTCTCCCTTGGAAATCGTCTCGACTCCAAGAGGAGCTTCCTCGTCTTCGGTCTTTTCTTCCTGATCTTGGGAGCCATCATAGAGCAAAAATTCTGCCCGATGTTGAGGCAAGGCCATCCGCTGCTTATCGCTACCTGCAACCAGATAGTGGGTTTGATTGTAGTCAATCTCGCCTACTTCTTCGTCCATCAAATGGCGAAAGACATCATTGGTCGCGTCCAATACTTCCACATGACTCCGGAAATTTTCCTTGAGGGGGATCAACCGCCCTTTCGCCCCTTCTTCTTGGTAGGCTTTAAATTTATCATTAAAAATCTGTGGATCTGCCTGACGGAAGCGATAAATCGATTGCTTGATATCCCCCACCATGAAGCGATTGTGGCCATTTGACAGCAAATCCAACATCCGCTCTTGGGTGTGGTTGGTATCCTGGTACTCATCGACCATGACCTCATGATAACGCTCTTGAAAGGCTTGTCTCACCTCTGGGAATTGCTCTAAAATTTGAATGGCAAAATGACTGATATCCCCAAATTCATAAGCTTTTTCTTGGATTTTTCGCTCCAGATAAGCGCGAGCAAAGTCTCTGATAAAGTCCCGAAGCAAGGAGAGCATGGGGCCTTCTTCTTGGTGGTAGGCTTGTTGAAATTCCAGCTGATAGAGCTGATTTTCCAAGTCTCTGAGGCGGTTGATATGTATGGTTTTATCCTGGTTATAAGCCGTGACTAACTCTTTCAACTCTTCTTTTCGGGCTCTGTTGGTCAAGGCTCCCCCATTTGAAGCCCGACTAATCGCCACGACCGCCTTTAGGACAGAGGTCACTTGCTCTTTATTGGTGCGACCTGTCAGGCTTCCAATCTGATCGAGCACCTCTTCTACAGCTTCCAAATATTTAGCCTTACCAAATGCTTGGCCTTCATTGGACAAATGAAAGGCAAAAAAGCTTTCTGCCTCATAAAGGGCTTGCTGGATGCTCTCCATCAGATCGCCTTCAACCTGCTCAAAATCGGTCTCCTCATAACCTTTTAGGAAATGATCCTCCAGCCATTTCTCCGGATCACTGGTTGACTGAAGAAAGTCATAGATCTGATAGACCTGTTCTTTAAACAAGGTCAAATTTTTGCGCTGCCCCGTGAAATTCTTGACCATCTGCACAAAGGCTTCTTGGTTTTCCCCCTGGTAATAGCGGTCAAAAACAGCTTGAAAGACTTCATTTTGTAAGAGGCGTTGCTCACTAGCGTTTTGCAAAATGCGAAACTGAGGCGCCAACCCAAGCAAATAGCCATAGCGCGTTAGGACCTTTTGGGTAAAGGAGTCCATGGTTCCGATATCGCTAGTAGCGACATCTGCGATTTGACGGGCCAGGTGTTGCTTGAGCTCTGAGTCATCACTTGCTTGCAGGGCTTTTCCAAGTTCACTTTCCAAACGCTCCTTGAGCTCTCCAGCTGCCTTGACCGTAAAGGTCGAGATAAAGAGCTCCTTAATCGAAATGCCACGCTGCATCTGATCCAAAATCCTTTGCACCATGACAAAGGTCTTTCCTGATCCAGCAGAGGCTGACACCAAGATATTGGTCCCCGAACTATAGATGGCATCGATCTGTTCTGGTGTTCGCTTTTGCTCTTTGGTAGAAGCTGCCTCTTGGGCCTGAAGGGCCTTGATTTCTTCTCTTGTCAAAAATGCTTGTTTGATCATTTGTTCAAGACCTCCTTCATCTTCTCGATCCAAGCGGCTTTCACTTTTTCACCGCGTATGCCTTTTTGGTCTAGTTTGGTCAAGAACCGTGCCTGACCTAGGTGACGATCGGCTTCAAATCCCGTGATGGATTTAAACTGCTCCACGAATGGTGCGATATTGCGCCCATTTTCACTATAGGGATTGATGGCAAATTGCCCCTTGAGAATCCCTTCTGCTGCTGTTTTATAGAGATAAGCGTTGTACAAGAGGAGCAAGTCCAGTTCTTCCTTACTCAGCATCATGGCCTTGTTTTTATCATAGGCCTCGCCCAGATAAGGCGCCTGATCTGCCATAAAGAGTCCCTTGTACTGTTGACTTTTCATGGTTTGGTTGATGGCATCCTCTACTGTCTTGGTCTTTTTCAGATCCACTACAGGATCTCCCATTTCCAAATACATGGCCCCGAAAATCCCCTGCTCCTCTTGGTATTCCTTCAAATCCTGAATCGCAGAAAGATAGGTCGGCAATTGAGAATTCAGTCCATTAAAGAACTTGTCATAGTGGAACTGCGTCAGACTGGACTTGTAGTCCACGACTCCGAGGGCCCCCTGATCCCTCAATTGATCAATGCGATCCACCTTGCCTCGTAGCTGCAGGAGACGGCCATCAGACAATGGATAAGAGGTATGGGCGCTTCCGCCAAAGAGGGTCTCCTCACCGATAGTCTCGATGCCATTTTGCTGGGCGAGGACCCGCCCTGTTGTTTTCGCAGTATCAAGAAGCAAGTTGCGAATAAACTCGGTCTCTCCATTTTCTCCATACAATTGCTGGAACTCTGCTTCTTGGCTGGTTTCTCGAATTGCCTCGTTTAAACGCTGATCAAACGCTTGATCGGAGCTATCTTTTAAGACTTTTTCAAAGATCCGGTGCAAGAAATTCCCATGACTGCGAGCGTCTGGCCGGATGGTTTCATCCTCTTGTAAGCCCAAGACATAGCGCAGATAAAAAGCATACTGGTGCTTGTAGTATTCATTCAAGGCAGATGCAGATAATGTCAAGGCTTTGCCCTCTGGATAGAGCGCTTGAAGCGTATCCGACTGAAGCTGACGGCTCTTTAATTCCGTTGAAATCTGAGGAATCTGAATGCCTTCAGCGGCTAATTTCTTGCGCAAGACCCGTACCGCCACACCCCAAAAGCTGGCTTCTTCAGGAGACAACTCACTCGTAATTTCTTCTTGATGGAGTTCGATCACGCGCGCTAAAAGTGCTCGGTAGGTACCAATATCATCACTCGAAGCTTGGGCTTGTTTGGTCGTCCATTCGATGGCAATAGGTTTCTTGGTCAATTCGACAAGGTAAGGCGAGACACTATCTTCCATTTCATTGACCAAGCTAGGGGCCGATAGGACCAGTTGGTTGGTCGCCGCATTGAGGAGCGAAACCGCCACAAAGCGATTTTTCTTGAGATTTTCACTAGTCACCACCTGGAGCTCTGTTCCTTCTTGGGTAGCCTCATTCAGCTGCTGGCGCTCTTCTTCACTGAGTAGAGAGGTGTTCTGAGCAATCTTTGGAAAACGCTCCTGGGTCAGCCCGATCGCGTAGACATAAGGCGCTGTCAAGGGTTCAATCAAGTCATAGGACTGAACCGTCACCACATCGACCGTAGCAGGAACTGTCCGGTATTGAGACAATTGCATCCCCGATAAGAGGAGGGCCAAAAAGTCATCCACTGTCAGCTCTTGGTCCTCAAAGACCAGGTTCAACTCCTCTAAGACATGGAGAAAGGCCTTCCAGACCTGGTCATAGCGCTCCTGCTCCTCCAAAACGAGATCCTTGATCAAAGCTTGTAGATTCTGAGAAAGTTGAGCCTCTTGCAGAAACTCTGTAAAGGCGGTTAAGAGATGGGTCACCTTTTGTTTGCGCTGTGAAAAGAAGGGAGCTAGAGGTTCTACGACGCGTTCCCGGAGAGTATTAAGCTCTTCCAAATTAAACTTGCCCTGACGATTGCTAGTAAAAGGCTTGTGAAATTTTGTAGCACCCTTTACTTCCGCAAAGCGAAGGTATTGCTCAAAAGCATCGACTTCTTCTTGCGTCAGATCACTATACAGACCCGTTTTTAACAGATTGATGACGTCTTCTGTCTGGTAATTGAACTGCTTGATCCGACCTAATGATTCAATGACCTGAATCAAGGGATGGTGGACCATAGATTCACTTCGTCCCAAGTAAAAGGGGATCTGATACTGGTCAAAAATGGTCTTGAGCTGCAGTTGATAAGCTTCTACATCGCCTAACAAGACTCGAATATCCCGATAGCGGGCCCCATCATGAAGACGCTGACGGATGGATTTAGCGACAAATTCCAACTCTTCTTTTTGCGTGTTGGTTTGCCAGAGTTGGACCGCTGTTCGATCGTGTTCCTTGAGCTCATTTTCCACTTGTGAAAAATCGTAGCGCGCTTCTAGCATGCGGGTAATGCGACTAAAGGAGTCTTCGATCGCTTGCCCACAATACTGGGGCTGTACCTCAAAATTCTTTGCCAGCTGAAGGAGAAAGTCAACACTGGCTTGGTAAAAATTGCCCTCTCTAAAGCTTGCCCGATAGGCTTTTTCACTGGCATAGACCCCGATGACAATCTCCACTCCTTTTCGATGAAGGAGACTGATCAAGGCCTCTTCTTCTGCAGAAAAACGCGTGAAGCCATCGACGACGATCGCCACATCCTGTAATTGCTCTTCCAGCTGCCCTTCTTCAACCTGATTGAGGAAAAAGGCAATCTTGGACTGGGATTCATACTGATGCTTGACCAGCATCTCAGAGACAGCTTCAAAAATCGCCAAGAGGTCCTCTCTTTTTTCAGCTTCCTCGAGCAACTCTAAATCGGTAAAATCCATCTGGGCCGTCTGCAATTCATGATAGAGCTGGACTAATTGCTGGATAAACTGAGGATCCTTGCGCAGGGCCCCGTAAACTTTGAGATCCTGCTCCTTCATCTGAGACAGAGCTTTAAAAAATAGCATACCTAGACCGATGTCATCCAAGGGTTGCTCCTCAAAGACCTGATTCAGGATGAAATAACGGGCCATTTGCGCAAAGCGCGTGACGGTAATGGCAAAAGAAGCCTGACCTTCTAAATAGGACAAGACCTTGGCTTCTTTTTCAAAAGAAAGAGAGTTGGGCGCAATGTAAAACACACGCTTGCCCTGTTCTACTAACCCTACGGCTTCTTGTGTCAGGACCTGGATCAAGGGGGTCCGAACATCCGTATAGAGTAATTTCATCCGATCCGTTCTCCTTTTGGCATTTTCTTGAGAGCTTGTTATCTTCTTATTATATCATTTTCACAGGAGGGACTAAAGCAAGAAGTCATGCTCCTCTTGGCCCAATATTAGGAGATTTATGCTACAATAAAAGTTGAAGAGACAGAAAGGATACCACCTATGACCAGCATTTATGATTTTTCTTTAGAAAACCAACAAGGAGAGGAGATTCCCCTTTCCCACTACCAAGGCAAGGTCCTCATCGTGGTCAATACAGCAACAGGCTGTGGCTTGACCCCGCAATACCAAGGACTGCAAGATCTCTACCTGCGCTACCAGGAAAAAGGGCTTGAAATCCTAGACATTCCCTGTAACCAATTCATGGGGCAGGCACCAGGAACTGCAGAAGAAATCAATAGCTTCTGCAGCCTCAACTACCAGACCACCTTCCCACGATTCGCCAAAGCCAAGGTCAATGGTAAAGAAGCCCTTCCTCTTTATGACTGGCTTAAAAGCCAAGCTGCCGGGCCACTAGGCAAACGCATCGAATGGAACTTCGCAAAATTTGTCATCGACCGACAAGGCCACGTCGCCCAACGCTTCTCCTCCAAAACAGAACCAGCTGCTATGGAAGACTTGATCCAAGAATTACTTGAGAAATAAGCAAAAAGCCTGAAAGTGAAGTCAGGCTTTTTGATGAATGACTATTTATTTTCGAGACTTTCCGCTGTGAGAAAAGTGCCTGAAACAATAACGTTTCAGGCACTCGGAATTATTGAGACCTTAGGCTCAATAATTAGTCATGGAACTTCCTGGATTGCTGAAATCATCCACTGGATAATTTCACCTGACGTCCGTACTCACCTAAGGAAAGTTTCTAAGAAGTCATTATCCATAAGCCAAAAAAGCCTGAGCCAACGCTCAAGCTTTTTTTATTAATCAATTTCAAGTCCACCGGTGTAGAGGCGGTAATAGGTTCCACGTTCTGCCATCAAGGAAGCATGGTTGCCTCGTTCGATAATACGTCCGTGGTCCATCACCATGATGACATCGGAATTGACAATTGTCGATAGACGGTGGGCGATGACAAAGACTGTCCGACCTTCCATCAGGCGATCCATCCCTTCTTGCACCATTTTCTCTGTCCGCGAGTCAATCGAAGACGTCGCTTCATCCAGAATCAAGACAGGCGCATTGGCAAGGGCTGCACGGGCAATGGCGATTAATTGTCGTTGACCATTTGATAGGCCAGCCCCATCATCCGTCAAGACTGTCTCATAGCCCTGATCCAAGTGCTTGACAAAGGAATCCACATTGGCAATCCGAGCTGCTTCAAGGATTTCTTCCCGTGTTGCATCAGCACGGCCATAAGCGATGTTTTCCGCTATCGTACCAGTAAATAAGTGGGTATCTTGAAGAACGATTCCGAGGGAACGACGAAGAGAATCTTTCTCAATCAATTTAATATCGATTCCATCATAAGTGATCATTCCGGATTGGATATCATAGAACCGGTTGATCAAGTTGGTGATAGTTGTCTTTCCTGCACCAGTCGCTCCGACAAAGGCCACTTTTTGTCCCTTATCCGCGTACAAGTTGATGCCATGAAGGATTTGTTTCTTCCCATCATAAGAGAAATCAACATCATCAAAGACCACATTTCCGACCATCTTCACAAGCTGGTAATCTCCATTCGGACGTGGGTGTTTCCAAGCCCATTTGTTGGTTTTCTGATCGGTTTCGACCATTTCTCCATCGACCAGTTCATAATTGACCAACGTCACTTTTCCTTGGTCGACTTCTTCTTCTTCGTCCAAAAGATCAAAGACACGATCTCCACCAGCCAAGGCCATGAGGACAAAGTTCAATTGTTGAGAGACCTGGGCAATCGGACCTGTGAAGGAACGGTTCAATTGCAGAAAGGCCATGAGACCACCAATGGTTAAACCACCGACACCGTTTAGCGCAAAGAGTCCACCGATCAAGGCTGTTAAAACAAAGGAAACATTTCCCAAGTTCCCAAGAATCGGCATGAGGACATTGGCATAGCGGTTAGCCTGGTAGGAAGACTCAAAGAGTTGGTCATTGATGCGGTCAAAATCCTCAATGCTTTCTCTTTCATGCACAAAGGCCTTGACCACTTTTTGACCAGACATCATTTCTTCAATAAAGCCGTTCTCAATCCCCAAGTTCTTTTGTTGTGCCCCGAAGTAACGACCTGACTTGCCAGAAACATCCTTGATGATAAAGACCATGACGATAACCATGAAGAGAACAATCAAGAACAAGAGTGGACTAACCGTCAGCATGGTAATCGTTACCCCAAGGATGGTAATCGCTGAGGATAAAAGTTGAGGAATGGATTGTTCAATCGCTTGGCGAAGAGCATCAATATCATTGGTATAGATAGACATGATGTCCCCGTGTTGGTGGGTATCAAAGTAACGAACGGGCAGTTTTTGCATGCGAGCAAACAACTGATTTCGAAGACTTCTAAGTGAGTCTTGTGAAACAGTCGCCATAATCAAGGTAAAGCCATAGTTGGCAAGGACCCCGATCAAACAGATCAAACCAACTCGTGTCAAGAAGGACAAGAGCGGTCCGAAATCATGGCTGTTGCTTGTCAGCATGGGCTCCACATAGACGTCGACCAAGGACTGAATCGAAGCTGTCACATTGACCGTCGCAAGAGACGATAGAACGATCAAGATAGAGGAGATGATCAAGGACAACTTGTAGTTTTTCCAAAGGAAGTCGAGCAGGCGAAGGATTGAGCCTAGATTTGCTTTTTTCTTAGTTTTCATCTGCTTCTCCTTTCCCTTGTGTTTGCATTTCATATACTTCTTGGTAGATGGCATTGGTCGCAAGCAATTCCTCGTGACGACCGATGGCATCAATCTGACCATCATTCATCACGATGATGCGATCCGCATCTTGAATAGAGGAAATCCGTTGACCAATGATGATTTTAGTAGTCTCTTTCAAGCTCCTTGCCAATCCTTGACGGATTAAACTGTCGGTCTTGGTATCGACCGCAGAAGTTGAATCATCCAAGATCAAGATCTTTGGATTCATGAGGAGAGCACGCGCGATACAGAGACGTTGACGTTGGCCACCGGACACATTGGATCCCCCACGCTCAATCATTGTGTCATAGCCCTCTTTGAAATCTTGAATAAATTCATCGGCTTGGGCAATCTTACAGGCTTCGATAATCTCTTCATCCGTCGCATCTTTATTCCCCCAGCGCATATTCTCTTTAATCGTACCAGAGAAAAGGACATTGGTTTGAAGAACCATCGCCACTTGCTTACGAAGGGAATCAAGGTCGTATTCTTTGACATCGTGACCTGCTACTGTCACTCGACCAGACTCAACATCATAGAGACGAGGAATCAACTGCACCAAGCTCGATTTCCCTGATCCTGTTCCTCCCAAGATGCCAATGACTTCCCCTGAACGAATGGAAAGATTAATGCCTTGCAAGACATGGGTCTTGTCCCCATTTTCATCGGTATAGGCAAAAGTCACATCCTCAAAGTTGATCGATCCATCTGCGACTTCTTTAATCCCATTTTCCGGAGAGACAATGGTCGCTTTGGTCGTCAAGACTTCATTGATCCGCTCGACTGAGGCCATGGAAATTGACAACATGACAAAAATCATCATAAACATCATGAGGGACATCAGAATGGTCATGGTGTAGCTAAACATAGAGGTCAAATTCCCAGTAGAGAGTTGGCCACCAACGATCAGATGTGCCCCAATCCAGGAGATCAAAAGGAAGGAAGCATACATGGAAAGCATCATAGCTGGGCTACTCAAGACAACGACACGAATAGCCTTCATAAACATATTATAAATCAAACGTGAAGCCTTCTTGAATTTAACCGTTTCATCTGCTTCCTTAACGTAGGACTTCACCACCCGCATATTAGTGATGTTTTCTTGAATGCTGTTGTTGAGATTGTCATAAGCTTCAAATACTTCTGTAAAGAGCGGATACACAATCTTCATGATGATACTTAAGACAGCCGCCAAAAAGATGGTTACATAAACAAAGATCATGGCCATTTCCGGATTGATCATGAAACAAGCTACAATGGCAAAGATCAAATTGAGCGGTGCCCGCACACAAATCCGGATCACCATTTGATAGGCATTTTGCACATTGGTCACATCCGTCATCATCCGAGTGACTAACCCACCTGATGAGAACTGATCAATATTTTCAAATGAGAAGGTTTGGACTTTTTTGAAAATGGCCCGACGAAGGTTTTTGGCAAAACCAGCGGAAGCATAGGCGCCATAACGGGCAGACTGCATTCCACAAAAGAGGGAGAGGAAGGCACAGACCAGCATGAGCCCACCATAAAACAAAATATTGTTCATGTTTCTTTGTTGAACACCCTGGTCCAATAAACTCGCCATGACAAAGGGAATCGAAATTTCAAACATGACTTCAAAGACCATGAACAAGGAAGCCAATATTGAGGGCTTCTTGAATTCCTTGATCTCGGAAATTAAGGATCGAATCATCATTACCTCCAAAGTTTTTCATACTTTTTTCTGCGGTAGAAGCAAAGCTTTTTCCCACCGAAAAATAGGTCAAAACACACAAAATTCCCTGAGGGAAAGACCCTAGGGATTACGCGTTTTTCATAATCTTCATTGTAACCTAAATTGCAAAAAAATGCAAGATTTTTAGACAGCATCCGTTTTTCTGTTGATCCAGTACAAAAGAGTCTGGGACAAAAGTCCTAGCCTCTCAATTGTCTTTGGATTGTCGAGCAAGACGCAGTAGTTGAGTGGGCCCTACTACGCTGATTTCATCAGCTTTTACAGCCCTACTCAACTGTGCGGAGGTGGGACGACGAAATCGAATTCTAACGAATGACCGATTTCTGTCCCACTCTCTCTATGCCTATCCTATCTTATTCTTCCTTAGACGTAGCAACAAGATTCAAGAAACGATCAAAGTAAGACTTGTTTTGTTTCAAATCCTTTTTCAGTCTTTGTGCCTCTATCAATTCATCCGTAATCAAGCCATCAATGGGTTGTTGCAAATACTTCGTCAACTTCTGCTTGTCATTGATGGTCCAAACATAGAGCTCTTTTTTCATCTCATGGGCCTGGGTCACCAATTCCTCCTGATAAGAAAAGTCTTCAATCGCAAAGAAGTCGACCGAATCATTCTCAAAGCGACCGAATTGAATGGGAATAACATAGCCAGTCTTGATCTCAGGAGCTTTTTTCTCGACCTTTTCCATGACCGACAGATCCAAAGACATGGCCGGATAGTCTTTTTCAACCCCCAGCTCCCTCATTTTCTGGACAAAGAGATCCACATAATTAGCAGGCTCTCCACCATGGGGCTTAAGCTCGACTAACAACTTCATGTTCAATTCTTTGGCCCGTTTAACATATTCTTCAAAAGAAGGGATATGACTCGTGTGACCATCCTGCTGAATCTTGAGGCCTTGCACCTCAGCTAGGGTCATATCTTTCACATCCTTGTCCACCCCAGCAAGGCGCTTGAGATTGTAGTCATGCATGACGACAAATTGATGGTCCTTGGTGAGAAGAATATCCATCTCTGCATAAGCCGCCTTTCCCTTGGCTGCTGCTTCTAGGGCTTCCAGGGAATTTTCTACCCCTTTAGAGACATCGCCACGATGGGCGATGAGCTTGATCTGATCATTGACTTTTAGTGTTGCCAGTTCAAAAGCTGAAATCCCCGATTGCAGCACGAGAAAGACCACTGTCAGAGCAAAGAGCCCCTTCATCTTTCGACTGCCTTTGGAGTGCATGACCGATCGGCTCGGTACTTCCCATGCAGAATCCAAGATGATGCCGAGCGATCCCACCTTTGTCAAGACTGTAAAAATAAACAGGAAGGTCCGAATCAAGACCAAAAAGATGGTCTCCACCCAGAAATACTGCCCCTCTTTATCGATCACCGTCAAGGTAAAGACCAGACCCAAGACCAGCAAAATCCCTAGAAAGGTTAAGAGAAACTCAAAGGACAGAATTCTCCATAAGAGACGAAAGCTTCCTCTTTTGGTCATGCTCCAGCTTTTTTTCAAGGCACGACCAAATGGCAGCTCCTCTACCACTAGGTTAGGAACCGTATAGATGAGGCGAAGATTGAGATAGATAAGGGTCAGCTGCACCACTAAGAGCCCGATGGAGCCCATCGTAGTCTTTTCAAACTCCCCTGTGATAAAGGTTGGAATAAAAAGCCCATCTGTCAGGGTCGATCCAATCAAAACCCCTGCGACAGGCAAGGTCAAAAGGAGATAGAGCAGAAAGTAAAGCAGGTTTCTCCCCGCTAGATCCTTCAAGCGACCAAATGATTGGCCTAACACCTTTTTAAAGGACAAGTGCCGATCGGTTCGCGACAGGTAAATAACCGAAATCAGGGTCCGCATTTCCAGCATAAACAAGAAAGCAAAGACCATGATAAAGACCAAAAGAGCCAGCAAGCTCAAGGGATGGCTCATCACAGAGACCAAGTTGTTCTTATCGATATTGGCCTGACCCGCAAGCAAGACTGCCAGTTGAAAGAGCCAACTCAAGGTCGCAGCCCCAATACCAACGACAAATTGTAGCAAAATCCCAATTGCGATAAAGGACCATTTGTTGCGCCAGATCAAGTAAAAGGCCCCCTTCAGGTCCTGCCAGTAAGTCCGTTTCATCTCAATCCCTTTCCTTTCTTTTATTCCCTTAGAATAGCGGAAAAGCCCTCCCTTGTCAATGACTTGCACAAGAAAAAGGCTGGGAAACCCAACCTTTTCTGATCATTCTGCTAAGAGCACTTCTTTGATGGTTTGTTTTTGGAGTTTTCTGTTGGATAGATAAAAGAGGCTTTCGTAAACCACAGCAAAACCGAGCAAGGTCCAGAAGCACACATTCCCATCAAAGTGATGCTCAATCTTTTCAGGTACCGTGTCTTTGATCACACCAATCAAGATTTCCATGATGCCATATTGATAAGCTGTCCCAAGGGCAAATCCTAGATAAGCCCAGAAACGATAAGGAGCGAGAATATGACTTTGGCATTCACGATCAGTGTAGCCAAATGCCTTCATAAGAGCCAAGGTTTCGCGACTTTCTGAGACCACAATTCCCAATGACAAAAAGAGGATCGAGAAAGAAAGAATCAAGCCAATCATGATCATCATGGTTTGGATGATGTCATCTGTGTAGTCCCTAAGGCCAAAAGACAATTGAACCATGGCCGCAAAACACATGGAGCCAAAGATCACAAAAAACAAGATCGATTTTCTCCCCCAAATCAGCGACGAAGACAGCTCTTTTAGGAAGGATTTCTCTTTCTTAGGGGCCCTCTTTCTCCTTTGGACCTTGATTGGACTTAGAGATTTTTTCAATAAGCGAAGTGCTGGCGTTTGGAGTTGTCTTCTAGCATAGCCAATCGCGAGAAGCATAAAGAAGCTCGTTGGCAGGATCACCAAGGCAAGCAAGAGCTGCCAGTGAAAATGAATGGTGATTTCTGGCAGGATCCCCTTCTCATTACGGAAGTCATAAAAATGTCCCATCATGAGAAAGGAAGCAAAATAACCAAGAAACGCTCCAGCCCCAAAACTGAGTCCAAAGGCCCAAAATCGTTTCGCCAACTGGCCATTGCTGTAGCCCAAAGCCTTTAAAATTCCTAATTGTTCCTTGTGGTCATCGACAAATTGTTTGATATAAAAACACATGAGAAGGACCGACGTCAAAGACAAGACGACTCCACTGACCATGGCCACCATCCAGGAAAGCGAAACCTGGGCATCATAGTAGGTCTGAATCATGGGATTAGTTTTCGAAATCTCCAACTGCTCGATATCCAGATAAAAATTCAAGAAGAGATTGGCCACAAAGACCGCACAGGCTCCAATGATACTAACGACAACTAATTTTCGAATATCTTTTACTGAAAACATAGCTTACCATCCAATCTCATAAGCAGTCTGAGGTTGATCATTGGTCACAACTTCGGTAATCTTGCCACTATTGACACGAATGATGGTTTTAGCCATATCCGCAATATTTTGGTTGTGCGTCACCATGATGAGGGTAAAGCCAAGCTTCTCCTTTAATTTCCAGATATAGTCGAGAATCTTGCGCCCTGTTTCTTCATCGAGAGCTCCCGTCGGCTCATCTAAGAAAAGAATCTCTGGCCTTTTGGCCAAGGCTCGGGCAATGGAGACTCTCTGCTGTTCCCCACCCGACAATTCACTCGGATACTTGTCCAGCTTATCGCCAAGTCCCAAATCCTCGATGATCTGCAAAAAATCATGATTGTCTGCCAGGTCAGCTCCCATCTTTACATTTTGTCTAACCGTTAGATTCGGCAATAGATAATACTGCTGGAAAATAAAGGCAATCTTCTCCCGTCTAAAGGCCGTCAATTGAGCATCCGTGAGTTGTGATAAATCTTGTCCTTGAATGAGGATATGCCCCTCGTCTACCTTTTCTAATCCTGATAACACATTTAAGAGAGTTGATTTCCCCGATCCAGAAGGACCGAGGATCACCACATCATCCTTGTCTTGAATCTGCAAATCAATCCCTTTTAAAACCTTAGTTTGGCCGTAACTTTTGTGCACATTTTCTAGTTGAATCATTTCTTTCCTACCATTTCTTTGATGAGAGATTGACAAACCTCTGTAAGTAATCCAATCACTTCTTCCATGCTGAACTGATAAATACCAGAAGCAACCATAGAGGCCATCCCGTGTGAGTAGATAAATAAATGCTGGTACAAGCGACTAGCCTCCTCTAGAGTCAAAGGATAGTCTGCGACAATCGAATCCAGAACCAATTGGTAACTATGATCCTTCATGGGAAGAAAATCTTGAAAGCGACGAATCGGATCTTTGCTAGGATTTTGGAAAAGCAATTGAAAGAGTTGGGGCTCTTTTGAGGCGAAAAGGATATAAGCAACCCCGACAGATCGAAAAGGCTTTTCATCTTCTAAGGCCTTGCGAATATACTCCACCACGACCATCTCCGCAGCACCAATAACCTCTGCCTGTAACTCAGACATATTAGCAAATTGTCCAAAAATCACTCTTGGTGTGGCTCCCAGTTGCTCCGCTAATGCTCTAGCCGTCAAACTAGCCATTCCCTCTTCTCTCACCAATTGTAAAGCTGTCCCAATGATAGCCTCTTTACTAAATTTAACCTTGGGTGGCATAAGACTCCTTTCACGCAACATTTGTTGCGCAACACTTGTTACCTATAAGGTTACCATAAAATAGAAAGATTTGTCAAGATAAATCTGAATACTACAAAACAAAAAACCAGCCCACCGATAAGAGTGGAATCTGGTTTACTAACAAGATTCTAAGGCAAATCATTTCCCGCCGCCAAGTAGATTTGGTACCATTCCTTGCGAGTTAGGGTGACTGTTGCTGCTTTTCCTGCTTCAAGGACATGCTGGGGTTTGGTCGTTCCGATGACCGCCTGCATCTTACCAGGATAGCGGAGGACCCAGGCAAGGGCGATAGCTGTCGGTGTGACCTGGTATTTTTTCGCCAAGTCAGTAAGGACGTGATTGAGGGCTGCAAACTCTTCCTTGCCGACAAAATTCCCCTTGAAATAGCCATGCTGGAGGACAGACCAAGCTTGAATCACCGTATCGGTTAAGCGACAATACTCAAAGACACTGCCATCTCGCACGGCTGCTTTTGGCCCTTCCATATTGACATGAAAACCAGCTTCAAAGCTCGGTGTAAAGGCTGCACTCAACTGCAACTGGTTGACCTTGAGAGGTTGTTTGACAGCCGTCTTAAGCAATTCCATCATCATAGGATTTTGATTGGACACCCCAAAATTACGGACCTTGCCCGCTTGCTCCAAGTGATCAAAAGCTGCCGCCACTTCTTCCGGCTCCATGAGGGCATCCGGTCGGTGAAGGAGAAGACTATCTAAGCGCTCAATCTGCAGACGCTCAAGAATACCGTCGACGGAGTCCAAAATATAGTCCTTAGAAAAATCGAAATAGGTAAAGCCGTCTTTGCGAATCCCACACTTGGACTGAATCCACATCTGGTCCCGAAGATCCGGACGACGCTTGAGAACCTTACCCAGCAGGACCTCACACTGGCCATCGCCATAGATATCCGCTAAGTCAAAAGTGTTGATCCCAATCGACAAAGCTGCCTCTACCAAGGCCTCCACCTCATCTTCACTCATCTGACTGATCCGCATCATCCCAAGGACAATCGTGGACAGACGCTCATTTTCAGCAAACTCAATATAGTTCATGTCCGCCTCCTTTTCTGTAGTTCTATTGTAGTGAAAAGGTTTGCAAAAGTCAATTTGCAAGCAAAAAGCCCTCAGCAATAACTGAGAGCTTACAGGTTAAAGTAGAATTTCTTATTCTTCCTCGTCATCCAATTCCACTTCACCATGGATTCGGATATACTCCTCACGCTTTCGATCCAATTCTTCCCAGAGTGGCTCATCAATGGCTTTCATTACTTCTATCTCTTCCAAGCTAATGTCAACCGCTTCATCGTAGGTCAAATGCAACAGATCTGCATGTTTCGTTTTAAATTCTTCAATGCTCAGCCATGTTTCCTTATCATCTTCGCTGATGTGACCACAAATAGCAGATGCTACCTCAATGACCATGATATAAAGAGCTCGCTTATCAACCGTTAGAATGTCCTTATGAGTCGTGATGATTCGTAGATAGTCTCCTTTTTCTCGTCCATCACTTTCATAGGAATCTTCAAAATTTAAATTTATATCTTCATACTTAAAAGTTGCCCAGGGATCATTGCCTACTCTAAAATCAGCCATTCCCCAACGCTCATCATTTGAAGAAAATTTATCCAAACTAACACTAAAATAGAAGTCATCATCACGTGCATAAGAAAAACCAACCTTCACTCCCTTACGTTCCTTGAACCACATTTTCCAAGGATATTCCATACAGGCTTGATAAATGCTAGTTTCATAGTTGCCTTTAAGATATAGTCTCACTCGTCATCCTCATCATCATAAACACGTTCACCATGGATTTTAATGTATTCCTCACGTTTTCTATCCAATTCTTCCCAGATAGGATCGTCAGCAACATCAATCGTCTGAATTTCCTCCAGACTCATTTCGTTTGCTTCCTCAAAGGTCAGAGATAAGATATCTTTATGTTTTTCCTTGAATTCCTCGATTGTTATCCATGTTTTCTTGTCATCTTCGCTAATTTGTCCATTAAAGACTGTAGCAATCTCAATAGCCATGATATAGAACGCTCTTTTATCAAGAGTGAGCAATTCAAGATGGGTAGAGGCCAAACGTAAACATTCTCCATTTTCGCGAAAATCTGTTACATAAGCATCTTCATAATCTAAATTCAAATATTCATCTATTTGTGAATAAAAACGATATTTTATCCCTTCTTGTATCGGGACATAAAACCAACGTTCGTCATAATCCTGTTTATCTAGTTTTAGATGAATGGCTATATCATTCCCATCTCTGATTTGAAGAAATCCAGAATAGGAGAGAGGGATCCCTTCACCTTGATAACTTTCATACCACATTCTCTTCGCTAGTTCTAAGTAATCGAACGGAATTTCTTTTGTGTAGTCACCTTTGATGTAAATTCTCACTCCTCTTCCTCATCGTCATATACACGTTCGCCATGGATTTTGATGTATTCCTCACGTTTTCGATCTAATTCTTCCCAGATGGGATCATCAATAGCATCAATCGTCTGAATTTCCTCCAGACTCATTTCATTTGCTTCATCAAAGGTCAGAGATAAGATATCTTGGTGCTTTTCCTTGAACTCCTCGATTCTTAGCCATGTTTTCTTATCATCTTCACTAATTTTCCCATCAATCGCAGTCGCAATTTCAAGTGCCATAATATACATAGCTCGTTTATCAACTGTTAATACATCTAGATAATTTGAAGCGATTCTTAGATAAGCACCCTTTTCTCTACCGTCGCTTTCATAACTTCCTTCATAATCCAAATCAATATTTTCATATTTTTGAGAATTGATTGCACTACCACCTTTTGCCTTAACATCTTTCCAACGAGAGCCACTTGCTCCCCACTTATCTAACCGTAAAGACAGATAGAAGTCATTTTGTAGCATCTCATCATCTCCGACATTTGAGAAACTTATTTCTTGACCATTTCTTTCTTTAAACCACATTTTCCATGCAAGTTCTCTGTATCCAAAAGGCACTTTTCTAGTATAGTCTCCTTTGATATATAGTCTCATACACTTCACCTAATTTCCGTAATAGTTTCGGTATCCTTTCCAGATTCTTTCTACAATTTCACTCTTCACACTTTTATCTAGATTCTTTATCTTTTTAGTTTTATTCACCCAATCCAATATATCTGTTTTGCTTGAAATACTATTAACATCTATAGCTTCGTTAAGAGAATAGCCCGACTTCCCACTTCCAGATTGAACCTGAAATAATCCATCACCATTAGGACCACTATGTGGCTCCCAATCTACACGAATGTTCTCTTTTCGATTTCCTACTCGGGCTTCAATTTGTGGACCGCCTTTACCAGAAATGGTCTTACTCGTCGGTTTATTTGACTTCCAGCTGTCGTAGTTGCTAGAATAATTGACTTGAATTTCAGAGTTTGCGCTACCTGTTTTACTAATAGCGGATCCTGTAGATACTACACCACTAAATATGAGTGCGTTTCCTGCATCTAAAGCAAGCTCTGCTGCAGTTGTTCCAGCAATAAAGCTTGCCCCACCTGTCTCAGGAGCCAAGGCTAAACCTCCAGTTTCTGCAGCTACACTAGTAAAGTCAAGTAGTAAACCTGATAACATCTGACTAACTCCACCCCAAAATTCAGCAGAATTAGCTTCAAAATTTTCTTGAAGAAGTTCTTGATATTTTTCATTGATCATTTTCGTAGAAGCACTATCATACTTCCCATTTTTTAGCACAGAAAAATTATCATTTTTTTGATAATGACGATCTTTATAAGCGCTATTATCAATAATTTCAATTAAATTCCCTTCATTGTCAATTTTTAGAGTATGGTTATAATCATCAATAATTTTTTTCCACTGTGACCGATCATGTCCTTTTAAGCGTTTTTTTAACTCTTCCCGATAATAGGTATCACCATCATCTGATAATAACATATCTCTCGACGCTTGATTTAAAGTTCTTGTTAAGGCATCCTGATAGTCTCTTTTAGCATAGGAAACAACTTTTGTTTGTTTCATTTTGTCAAACCAAGTCATGTCTACACTATCCGAATAGTAATTTCCGTTGCTATCGACTATAATTTGACTTAGTTGTCCAGCTCCTTCAATCGCTAAATTAAGAATTTCAAGACTGTCTGAAAAATACTGATTGACTTGCTCAACAAACCACACTAATTTTTCAATTTTTTCTTCAAGATCTTTGATTTGCATCCGTGTTTTATCAGCCAATTCATGAAGTACTCTATTTTCTGATAAATTTTGATCCAGATTTGCGGTAAGAAATGCTCCTACACGATTAAAAAAATCCTCATTCTTTCTGATTAGATCTTGATACTTTGAAAGCTGTTTTTCCCAACTCTGTTTTTGTGTCTTCAAATCATCTAAATCTAATTCTCCATATTTTGATACAACTGCATCCGCATTTTTGTATGAATTTAATTCAATCTGAATATCGTCGATCGCTTCTTGTAATTTTTTGATACATGGGATAATAATATTTCCAAATAAATTTTTCCCTGCCTCATATGCAGCACCTTGAAGTCTTCCTGCTTCGATTTCTGCAATTAAATGATCACTTCCACTAGTAAGTTTTTCTGTAATCTGAGTAGCAATTTGAATATTACTACTCATAGCTTCAATCAGAGCAGCAGATTCTGATGAACTGTATCTCACTCCCACGGCAAACTATTCCTTTCTCTTATCAATTTTTCTCTCTGAATGTCTAAGTTTTTTAAAACATTCCTAAACTCTTCACTAACACCATCCATCTGTCTAACTACATAATTTCTTGCAATTAAATCCATTTCATTCTTTTCTTGAAAAAATAAAATATTTTGAGATGAAATAGACATTTTTTCTTCTGCTTCTCGTGTGATCAACGAAAGATCTTCTAAAAATTCATCTAAACTTTGTTGATACTCACGACTTAAATTAAAAAAAAGATCTTCTTGTCGCTCTGTTTTCACAATTTCCTGGAATAGTTTATCTCGCTTATTTTTATTAACATCCTCCATCATGGTTAGCTTTCCCATCTTTGAGCCTGTTCTACATCACGTTTTTCAAGCACAGCAGCAATTTGAGGAAATTTATTAGCTTGAATCAGAACAGCTTCACTAAATTTACCCACAGCTTGAAGTAAGTGATTATTTACCTCTTTTCCTTTCTCCATACCTGCTATACCAGCAGAATAAGCAAACTCTATTTGTTTATTCTCATTTTGTGATACATCAACACCAGTTAACTCACCAATAGCTGCTTGCGCATCAATTGGGCTGGATTTTATTTGGAGTTTATCCATACATTCACCCTCAAATCTTATTATTCCCCTCCATCATATCATAATTTAATAAAAAATACATGTTAGCCTGAAGGAATATCGTTTTAAATAGCCCACGATAAATTTCAAGGCATGTTAAAAGCCCTCAGCTGTAACTGAGAGCTTATCTGATTAGCGATAGCTAAGAGCACGTTTAATGGTCTTCCATGGTCCGAGGTCATCGGTCTGAAGGATCAGGCTCGCATAGATACGGGCGATGAGAACTGTTCCCACGATGGTAAAGAGAACCGCAATTCCCAATGAAGCCCAAGATTCAAGACCAGTCGCATAGCCATTAATGGTACGGAAAGGCATGAAGAAGGTTGAAATGAATGGAATGTAGGAACCGATCTTCAATAAGAAGACATCACCGGCACTTCCCAAGGTGGTTACCCCAAAGAAGCTAAAGAGGACTAACATCATTAGTGGCGAAATCGCTTTTCCTGAATCTTCAGGTCGTGCTACTGTGGAGCCTAAGAAGGCAGAGAGCACCACATACATAAAGACCCCAAGGATAATGAAGAAGACGGTATTGAGCGAGATCGCTTCTGCTAGATGTTGGGTAATTGGAGAGTTTGGAGCGAGAAAATCCTTGACAACAGGGATATCTGCTCTAAAGATCCAAACAGCTACTAGCCCAACTACATAGACAAAAATATGGGTAAAAATCACTCCGAAGAGTCCGAGCATGCGTGCGAAGAAATAGTCGGTTGCTTTGATACTAGAGAAGACCACTTCCATGATCTTGGTTCCTTTTTCACTGGCCACTTCTTGGGCTGTGATACCAGAGTAGAACATCAAAATCATATAAAGCAACATTCCTAGAGCACCTGCAACCATGGTTTGCACCATTTTCAAGCCTTCTTTTTTCTCATCAATTTTTTCTTTGAGAGAAACCTGTTGAGACAAGGCTGTCAGTTGCTCTTTGCTTAGATTAGCATGCGCTAGATTGATTCCTTGTTGGACTTGGCTTAATTTCGCAGCGACAAGCGATTTCAAATCTGTTTTCATGGCTTGGTCGCCCACATAAGTGGCTTCTAGCTGGCCATCTTTTTCATCGACCGTTAGGTAAGCAGCTGCTTTCTCATCCTTGATGGCTTTTTTAGCTGCAGCTTCATCCTTGTAGTCCAAGGTCAAGCCATCAGTTCCTTTGAGACTTTCTTTGACAGCTGGAACTTCTGTCACCAAGGCCACCTGGTTTTTGGCATCTGTAGAAGAACCTGTCAGATAACCGATTCCAATGCTCAATCCTAAAAAGAGGAAGGGACCGAAGACCATGAAGAGGAAACTCCATGATTTCACTTGTCTGATATAGGTTTCTTTCATTACGACAAACATCTGTTTCATACTTCTACTCCTGATTCAAGTTTAAAGATCTCGTCAATAGTTGGGGCTTGGTGGTCAAAGGTCGCAAGGTAGTGGCCCTTGGTCAAGCGATCAAATAATTCTGGTCCAGCTGACGCATCATCCAAGATCAGCTTCCAAGTCCCTTGCTTGGTCATGCTGACCTTGGTCACGTGTGGCAGAGCTTCTAACTCTTCTTTGCTAAAGTCGTTTGAGACAAAGAGGCGAGTCTTGCCATAGCTATTCCGGACCTCTTGGACAGGCCCTGAAAGGACAACCGAACCATCACGGATCATTAGGATATCATCACACAACTCTTCGACATTGGTCATGACGTGGTCAGAAAAGATAATGGTTGCCCCACGCTCTTTTTCTTCAAAAATGACCTGCTTGAGCACTTCTGTATTGACCGGATCCAAGCCGCTAAAGGGTTCATCTAAAATGATCAATTTAGGCTCATGGATCAAGGTGATGATCAATTGAACCTTCTGTTGGTTCCCTTTTGAGAGACTCTTTATTTTATCGGTCAATTTTCCTTTTACTTGGAGTTTTTCCATCCAGGTCGGTAATTTTTCCTTGACCTCAGCAGTGCTCATTCCTTTTAAGGCAGCCAAATAGCGGACCTGCTCAAAAATCGTGAGTTTTGGCATAAGACTACGTTCTTCTGGCAAATAGCCAATTTCCTTGTAGGTTTCTTGGGTGATCGCTTTGCCACCTAGGCGAATCTCGCCACTGTAGTCCAAAAAGCGCAAGATACTGTGGAAAATAGTTGTTTTCCCGGCACCATTTTTCCCAACTAAGCCAAGGATATGCCCTTGTTGAGCTGTCAGATCTACTCCGAAGAGAACCTGCTTATTCCCAAAGCTTTTTTCTAAATTTCTAATTTCTAACATAGATGACTCCTCTACTCTTTATAATAACGTTTGGTAATCTTGTATTGTGAGACCAAGATATAGACATAAATCAGTGATACCACTACTAATGCTAACAAGATATCTGTATGGAAAGCAATGCCAACTAAGAATATCGCAATTAAGGAAATCGGTAAGATATAATTGCTTAACTTAATGATAATTTCATAGTTTTCCTCGTAGCTAATCTGCTTTTCTGCTTCATCCATCATACTCATCATAAATTCACGCACTTCCTTGGCATTGGCATTGCGGGGAATCGGTTTTCCATAAATCAGATGGAAGGTCTTGCGAAAGAAGATATCCGATAGGAAAAATAGGGCAATCAAGACAAGAAAGAGATAGAGCATGGTAAAGTCTCCAAAGATAAAAGCCATGTCCCCAGCGCCAGGTCTATCTAAGTAAACCAATTGACTATAAAAAATGACGAATAAAAAGTAGGGCAAGATCATGATGCCTTTAAAAATGGTCGCTAAGCCATATAGTTTTTTCTTCTGGATGTCATAGTGATAGGCTTCATCATCGTCTTCTATTTGGAGCATTTTTTGATGGACTTTTCTCGCGCACATCAGTAAGGTTATCGTGAGTATAAATGCGACTAAGAATAAAACTGCTGAGCCCA
>NZ_JVEE01000042.1 GCF_001073155.1 Streptococcus parasanguinis | reverse complement strand
TCCTTAGGTGAGTACGGACGTCAGCGAACTTCGAAGAAGTTCCATGACTAATTATTGAGCCTAGGGTCTCAATAATTCCGAGTGCCTGAAACACAATTGTTTCAGGCACTTTTCTCACGGCGGAAAGTTTCGGTATGTTCATGATTCATTTTAAAAGTTAGAATTCATTTTTATTTCTTGGTAGAATCATTTAACTTACTTTATTTTTCATATCAGAGCTATTAATAGCGTTTTTCTTTTGGCCAGCTACTCATTTCGGCGATGGCAGTGAAGAGCACATCTGTTGAAGAGTTGAGGGCTGTTTCGCAAGAGTCTTGGATGACCCCGATGATAAAGCCGACGCTGACTACTTGCATGGCCAAATCATTGGTGATGCCAAAGAGGCTACAAGCAACAGGGATGAGAAGGAGAGATCCTCCCGCAACTCCAGATGCTCCACAAGCAGAGATAGCCGCTACCACGCTCAGGATGAGCGCCGTACCAAAGTCAACTTGAATGTGCAAGGTATTGGCAGCAGCGAGCGTCAAAATATTGATTGTCACGGCTGCACCTGCCATGTTTACAGTTGAACCAAGTGGAATGGAGACAGAATAGGTGTCCGGGTTCAGGCCCAACTCTTCACAGAGACGCATATTGACAGGGATGTTGGCTGCAGAACTTCGAGTGAAGAAGGCTGTTACCCCACTGACACGGAGGCATTTAAAAACAAGGGGATAAGGATTCTTTCGGATCATGAAAAAGACGATCAATGGATTGATGACCAGGGCTACAAATGCCATGGTACCAACCAAAACAAGTAAGAGAATCCCGTAGTTACTAAGGGCACTGAGTCCTTGGCCAGCGATGGTCGTAAAGACCAAGCCTAAGATCCCAAATGGAGCTAGGTTGATAATCCACTCGACAATTTTTGAAGTGATGTCTGCCAGAGTTTGGAGGAGGTCTTTACTATGTTCACTCGCCTCTCTCATGGCGATCCCAAAGACAGTTGCCCAAGAAAGGATTCCAATGTAGTTGGCTTGCTGCAAGGCATTGACCGGGTTGTCGACGATCTTGAGCAAGAGGTTACTGATCACTTCGCCAATCCCGTTTGGAGAGGATCCTTCAGCAGCCTTTCCAGTTAGGGTAATGGTGATCGGGAAAATGTAATTGACCAAAACAGCGACGAAGGCAGCTGCAAAGGTTCCTAGGAGATAGAGGGCGATGACCTTTTTCATATTGGTCTCTGTCCCCTTTTGGTGTTGGGAGAGAGCGTTTGCAACGAGTGCAAAGACCAGAAGGGGTGCGATTGCACGGAGTCCCCCAACAAAGAACTCTCCTAAGAGTCCAATGCCAGTTGCTTTCGGAAAGAGAAGTGCTAGGATAACACCAAGTACAATACCGATTGCGATCCTTTTCATAAGGTTGGTTTTATTCCAAGTGGTAATCAATCGATGAATCATGTGAGACCTCCTTAAAAAATAATTAAGGAATATTATACGATAGTTAGGGGGGAAAAGCAATGAAATTTTTAAAAAATAGCCTTATTTCCGAATATTTGATATAATCATACTATTCTTTGTTAGAAAGGCCCGAATAAATGAGTCAAGCTTTCCAACGTTATTTCAGTAAAATAGACTGGACAAATATTTTTGATGATCTGATATCAAAATGTATCTCTCTGATTTTTGTCTTCCTCTTATTTTTTATCGCTAAAAAGGTCATCCATAGCCTGGTCAAGCGGATATTAACCCCTTCCTTTAAGTATACGGTGCAGGATGAAGCCCGTAAAAATACGATTCTCCGCTTGGTTGAGAGCCTCTTAAACTATTGTTTGTATTTCATCTTGATCTACTGGATTTTGTCGATTCTAGGTCTTCCGGTCTCTAGTCTTTTGGCTGGTGCTGGGATTGCTGGGGTGGCGATTGGGATGGGAGCCCAGGGCTTTCTTTCCGATTTGGTCAATGGTTTCTTTATCCTTTTAGAACGCCAGCTGGATGTGGGTGACAATGTTCGTCTCACGAATGGGTCTATTAATATTGCTGGGATTGTCAGCAGTGTCGGTATTCGAACGACCCAGGTGCGGGACTTTGATGGGACTCTCCACTTTGTTCCGAATCGCAACATCACTGTCGTCAGCAATCTCTCACGTGGCGATATGCGCGTGCTGATCGATATTCCACTAGATGCAAATACCGATCTCGACAAGATCTATCAGGTGATTGCTCAGGTCAATCAGTCTGAACAAGACAAACACCCAGAAGTGTTGACAGATCCTACGATTTTAGGCCCACAGATCGAAAAAAATGGTCGTTATTCCTTCCGCATCGCGATGACTGCGCAAAATGGAACCCAGACGACTGTTTATCATACCTACTATAAACTCTACCATGATGCCTTGATGGAAGCAGGGATTAGCCTACCGACAGGAAAGAACGGGATCATGTAATAAGAAAAGCTCAGAAATTAGAATGTAGATAAGATACTCTTAGAAACTTTCCTTAGGTGAGAACGGACGTCAGCGAACTTCGATGAAGTTCCATGACTTAGTTTTGAGCCTGAGGTCTCAAAACTCCCGAGTGCCTGAAACGATATTGTTTCAGGCACTTTTCTCACAGCGGAAAGTTTAAGTAGACGATTGAATCATTCTATCGAATAAAATTTATTTATGAACCAATTTTTTATATTTTTTAACACAAAAAAGAGGCTGGGACAAAAGTCCTAGTCTCTCAATTATTTTTGTATTGTCGAGCAAGACGCAGTGGTTGAGTGGGCTATACTACGCTGATTTCATCAGCTTTTACAGCCCTACTCAACTGTGCGGAGGTGGGACGACGAAATCGAATTCTAACGAATTACCGATTTCTGTCCCACTCTCTTTTTTGGTCTATTTTAAGTGGCAGTATTTGAAGTCCAGCTTTTTAATCTGGTCCCAATTTTTTCGAGCTTCTGGTGGCAAGACGATGAGTTGCTTGCGCAGCATAGTCGTGATTTCGAGATTTAAGGATTCGATGGGGAGGGCAATGGCTACTGAACTTTTTGCCCTTTGGATCTTGTCCATGCAATATTCAATATGATGGCAAGCTGCGCCGGTCTGTGATTGACGGCTAGCTGCGATTTCTTGTCGCATATTGGAGAGTAATTGGACCAATTCAGACTTAAGGAATTCGATCGTATCTGATTTTTCTTGAGCTAAAAGAAACATAAGCACACCTCCTTTTGCTATAGTTTAATACTAATTTATTTAAAATGCAAGGGGGTAAAGTAAAAAAAATAAAATTTTTTTAGAAAAAGATACAGAAAAAGAGATGGCTCAAATCTCTCATCACTAATGATGGTTAAGATTCCTTTCTTTAAAAATGACTGTCTTCCCTTGAGACCAATTGTCCTTAAAGAGATCAGTAGCTACAAAAAACTCCTGAAACAGACTAGTTTCAGGAGTTGAGAGGCTTTGACCCGAAGGTCTCAAAGAAAAATATCGATTGATTATACAAGACCTTGTGCAATCATCGCGTTTGCGACATTTTCAAAGGCAGCGATGTTGGCACCTGCAAGGTAATCTTTACCAAGTCCGTAAGTTTCTGCAGTTGTTTTAGCAGTGTTGAAGATGTTGGTCATGATGTCTTTCAAACGTCCGTCCACTTCTTCGCGTGTCCATGAAAGACGTTGGCTGTTTTGGCTCATTTCAAGAGCAGATACAGCAACCCCACCAGCATTGGCCGCTTTAGCAGGTCCGTAAAGGATACCATTTTCTTTGTATACGTTGATGGCATCGATGTTACTTGGCATGTTTGCTCCTTCAGAGACAACTTTCACACCTTGAGCGACCAAACGTTTAGCAGCATCGCCATCGATTTCATTTTGAGTTGCACATGGAAGAGCGATGTCATAGTTAACAGCGTAAGTCCATACAGAACCTTCGTAGTATGTAGCAGTTGGTTTTTCTGCAGCGTACTCAGTCAAACGAGCACGACGTTTTTCTTTCACGTCTGTAAGAAGGTCGAAGTCAATACCGTTTTCGTCGATCACGTAACCATTTGAATCAGATACAGAGATAACAGTTGCACCAAGTTCAGTAGCTTTTTGAAGAGCGTATTGGGCAACGTTACCAGAACCTGAGATCACGACTTTCTTACCAGCAAAGCTGTCGCCGTTGGCTTTGAGCATTTCTTCAGTATAATAAACCAAACCATAACCAGTTGCTTCTGGACGAATCAAGCTTCCACCGAAACCAAGAGGTTTACCAGTCAAGACACCAGCATCGAATTGGCGAAGGCGTTTGTATTGACCGTAAAGGTATCCGATTTCACGTCCACCAACCCCGATATCACCAGCTGGGACATCAAGAGAAGGACCGATGTGCTTTTGCAATTCAGTCATGAAGCTTTGGCAGAAACGCATCACTTCAGCGTCAGTTTTTCCTTTAGGATCGAAGTCAGATCCACCTTTACCACCACCGATAGGAAGACCAGTCAAGACGTTTTTGAAGATTTGTTCAAATCCGAGGAATTTCAAGATCCCTTGGTTAACAGTTGGATGGAAACGAAGACCACCTTTGTAAGGACCTACAGCAGAGTTGAATTGAACACGGTATCCACGGTTTACTTGGATGTTTCCTTCACGGTCAACCCAAGGAACACGGAAGGAAATCACGCGTTCAGGTTCTGTAATACGAGCTAAAATGTTTTCTTCGATGTATTCAGGGTGTTTTTCAAAAACAGGTTCCAAAGTGCTGAGGAACTCTTCAACAGCTTGAAGGAATTCAGCTTCGTGGCCGTTGCGAGCTTTTACAGTTTCGAAAGTGCTTTGGATATATTCTTTAGCAGTTGTCATGTTAATTCTCCTTTTTGAATGAAACGAAAACCAGCAAACCCGCTAGGGGAGTGGCTTTGAGACAGTTGACAAACAATGTCATGTTTTTTTACATGGATCATTATAGCAGACTTTTTTTGGCTTGTAAAGAAAAAAGTTGAATTTTCTGAAAATTTTATCGCGACTAGGAAAGTCCGAATGTTTGGAAGAATTTTTAGCTTTGATTGTCCGGAAGCTTCCAAGTGATGGTATAATGAAAGAAGAAAATAGAGAGCATCCCGAACGATTCTGTTGGTGGTGTTTCAAAAAAGGAGTACAAGATGGTATCGACAAAAACGCAAATTGCTGGTTTTGAATTTGACAACTGCTTGATGAATGCGGCAGGTGTAGCCTGTATGACCACTGAGGAATTAGAAGAAGTGAAGAACTCAGCTGCTGGGACCTTTGTGACCAAGACAGCGACCTTAGAATTCCGTGCTGGTAATCCAGAGCCACGCTACCAAGATGTGCCGCTTGGTTCGATCAATTCGATGGGGCTACCTAACCAAGGGTTGGACTATTATTTGAATTACTTATTGGAGTTGCAAGAAACGGATCCAGATCGGACCTTCTTCTTATCTCTCGTCGGCATGTCTCCTGAGGAAACCCATACCATCTTGAAAAAGGTGCAAGACAGTGATTTTAAAGGCTTGACAGAGTTGAACCTATCTTGTCCCAATGTCCCTGGGAAACCTCAGATTGCCTATGATTTTGATACGACAGATCGGATCTTGTCTGAGGTCTTTGCCTATTTCACCAAACCTCTAGGGATCAAGTTACCCCCTTATTTTGATATCGTTCATTTTGATCAAGCAGCAGCGATCTTTAACAAATACCCGCTCAAGTTTGTCAATTGCGTCAATTCGATCGGAAATGGCCTCTACATTGAGGATGAATCCGTGGTGATTCGTCCGAAGAACGGATTTGGCGGGATTGGTGGAGAATACATCAAGCCAACGGCTCTCGCCAATGTCCATGCCTTTTACCAACGTCTGAACCCAGAAATTCAGATTGTGGGGACAGGTGGTGTCTTGACTGGTCGCGATGCTTTTGAGCATATCCTTTGTGGGGCTAGTATGGTGCAAATCGGAACGACGCTGCATAAAGAAGGAGTAGGAGCTTTTGACCGCATCACTGCGGAGCTCAAAGCTATCATGGAAGAAAAAGGCTACCAAAGCCTAGAAGACTTCCGTGGGAAATTGCACTACATTGACTAATCTTTCGAAAAACTTCCTCAAGTGGAAACTTGGGGAAGTTTTTTATGAGAGTGGGACAGAAATCGGTAATTCGTTAGAATTCGATTTCGTCGTCCCACCTCCGCACAGTTGAGTAGGGCTGTAAAAGCTGATGAAATCAGCGTAGTAGACCCACTCAACCACTGCGTCTTGCTCGACAATCTAGAAACAATTGAGAGGCTAGGACTTTTGTCCCAGCCTCATTCTGTTCCTAGTTTTAGGAATTTTCCATTTTTATAGAGAGAAAAAGGTGTACAATGGAGGTGAAAAGGAAGGTGATTTCTATGGAAGAAAGGGACGTGATTCAAGAGGCAAGGACGACGATCACCCTTCTTCAAACAGCCTTTTCTAAGGGATTCACCCCTAGTCCAGATGCCCTTCGATTTCGAGAAAATCTAGATCAGATGTTGAAAGGCTTACGAAAGGCTAGGCGGGTAGACAATCGTCTGTTGATTGAGTTGGAAAAGTTTTATCAGACCGCCAGTTTATTGATTGGTCTGGGCGGGCTAGTATTGAACGAAGAAGCCTTTCAAGCTTGGCGAGCTTATGATCACTGGCATTACGAGGTTGTGAAGCCTCAGTTACAGGTCTATGGACCGACGGTGCTTTTGTAGTTGATACTAGCCTGGTGCTTGTTCACAGATATTCAGAGGAGGTGTTGGTCATGGTAGTCCTTCATGATTTTCTACATCAGTTAACCCTATCGTTTTGGAATTTCTATTACTCACTCTTTTTCTTATTTGAAAAATAAGAAGGATTGAATCCCTTTTACATGTAGTAGAAGGGATTTTTGATGCAGAATCCTTGAAAATATGAGGCTCTTGGATTATGATGGAGCTAATAGATAAGAAGTGTTCCTTTTAGGGAATGCGGAAAGCGAGGAAGAAAGATGGCAGAGATTTATCTAGCAGGTGGCTGTTTTTGGGGTTTAGAGGAATATTTTTCACGGATCCCCGGTGTAGAACAGACGACGGTAGGCTATGCCAATGGCCAGGTAGAAACGACCAATTACCAACTGATCAAGGAAACGGATCATGCAGAGACAGTTCAGGTTATCTACGATCCAGACAAGATCACTCTACGCGCAATTCTGCTCTACTATTTCCGTGTGATCGATCCCTTGTCCGTTAACAAACAGGGAAATGATCGAGGTCGCCAATATCGGACGGGTGTCTATTATACAGATGAAGGAGAACGTGAGGTGATCGCCCAAGTGTTTGCGGAAGAAGAGAAGCAACTGGGCAACAAAATAGCGGTTGAACTAGAACCTTTGCGCCACTACATCCTAGCTGAGGACTACCACCAAGACTACCTCAAGAAGAATCCTGGAGGCTATTGCCATATCGATGTGACAGATGCTGAGCAGCCCTTGATTGATCCAGCAGCTTATCAGAAGCCAGATCAAGAAATCCTAAAGGCGAAACTGACAGCAGAGCAGTACCAAGTCACTCAAGAAAGCGCGACAGAACGTCCTTTCCACAATGCCTATGATCTGACCTTTGAAGAGGGCATCTATGTGGATATTACGACGGGGGAACCTCTCTTTTTTGCCAAGGATAAGTTTGCTTCTGGTTGTGGCTGGCCAAGTTTCTCTCGTCCTATTACCAAAGACGTCGTCCACTATTACCAGGACCATAGCCACGGAATGGAGCGGATCGAAGTTCGTTCCCGCTCAGGCAATGCCCATCTCGGCCATGTCTTCACCGATGGACCAAAAGACCAAGGAGGTCTTCGCTATTGTATCAATTCGGCCTCTCTGCGCTTTATTCCAAAAGAGGAAATGGAGCAAGAAGGCTATGGTTATTTGTTAAAAGCTTTGAAATAATAGAAAAAGCATCTTAGAAACTTTCCTTAGGTGAGTACGGACGTCAGCGAACTTCATAGAAGTTCCATGACTTAGTTTTGGACCTAAGGTTCCAAAACTCCCGAGTGCCTGAAACATCATTGTTTCAGGCACTTTTCTCACATCGGAAAGTTTCAGTAGATGCTTGCATCAGTTGAAAATTGTGATGATGTTTTCTGCAATACCACTTGGGTTGCCTTAGGTAAGAAAAAAATCCACATTCTGAGAGACAGAAGCCACTTTTATAAATAAGGAGCATGATTTTCAAGTTAGGGTGCTTTTTAAGGAAAATATGAAAAGGTTTTCGTTATTCTAACAAAGTATGTGTTAAAATTAGTATAAGATGTAATTAGTAGAGATGTACTGATGATGAAAGATTTAAAAAAAGAGATTGGGAAAAAAATAAAATCTACACGACTAGATAGAAAATCTACACAAGCAGATATTTGCGATGATGAAACTGAATTGACTATTCGGCAATTAGCCCGAATTGAGAATGGTCAGGCTATGCCCACTGTACCCAAATTAATATATTTAGCGAAAAAACTGAATGTCGAAGTTCAGTATTTTGTTGATATTGACAAAATTGAAATACCAAAAGATTATCTAAGGTTAAAGAAAGAATTGGTAGATAGTCCGACCTATGCGGATCGAGAACGAATTGAGCGGAAACAAGCGATTTTAGAAGAAATTGGGGAATGTTACTACGATCTTCTTCCAGAGGATGAACAATTACTTATAGATGTGATTCAAGCGCGTCTAGATATTTATAATAGTTCTGATGTGAGATATGGTTTTGCTCTTTTAGAAGAATACTTTCAACAAATCTTAAAGAAAACAATTTATACGGTTAATGATTTGTTAATTATTGAACTCTACTTTTTTTGCTGTGCTGTAGGATTAGAAGATAAAAGGTATTTTCAGGAGTTGGCTGATAAAGTAATGCTTGACATAGATTATAGGGACAAGGAATACCTGACACAGTTGGAAAAAATATTGCTTGTTTTGCTAGCTCAGTTGGAAGAAAAATGTACGCTTAAATATATTCAAACTTTCGAAGATGTAATTGATAAGACGAGACATGTTTATTACAAACCTCTTATTTATATGTTTAAAGCAAAATATATGCTCCATGTGGAAAAGAGCAAGGAGAAATCTGAGGAGTTGTATGGAAAGGCAATTACATTTGCTGAATTATTGGATGATGAAGTGCTGGTACAAAGATTATTAGAAGAAAAAAAGAACGATTTTTAGCAACCCGACGTTTAAGTCATGTTGCTTTTTTCATTTTATGTTAGACTGAAATCATAAAAAAGGCAAAGATATCAGAAAACTTTATTTCCTACAGTAGGATATATAACTGTTTGTTGAATCGGTATATTTTGGATGTTGTAGGACGATCTTTTAGTTGATTCATTTCCCAAACATTCGTTTTAGAGAAAAGGAGTTTATGATGAAAAATAGAAATTTATGGCGAACGATTTTTGCGCTTTCGGCTATGGTAACTCTGATTGGATTAGGATTTATTGCCTATAATCATTTTGTATTTCATCAACCTTTTATGAATCGGACGACAAAAGGGTTGCTTTCGGCTTTTTTCCTAAGTCTTGTCATGGTTGCGATTAGCTTGTCCAAATCAAACGATAAGAAGTGATTTGTGACCATTTATATGAATCAATCAACTGTGCAAGAGCAGGACGATGAAGCGTTTCTAAACAATGGCGCTTCTGTCCTGCTCTCTTTTTTCTCTTCTTAAAAATTGTGATACAATGAAGAGAAAGTATTTCAATGACAGCTCAATTTGTTGGCGGATCATTGGAGAAACTGGATATGAAGAAGAGGTAGAAATGATAGAGAAGTGGGAGAATGTGAAAGGGACCATCAAAACGATGGGAAAAGAGTTGTCAGCGGCCTTTGATTGGGCTTTTGATCGTCTCTTTTCAAGGATTGAGCTGACCAATGAACAGTTTGTCTATGTGCTCTTGTCCATTGTTTTTATCGTGGCCAATGCCATCTTGTGGGTGCAAAAGTTCCAAGGCTTTCCGATCACCGCAACGGAACGGCCAGAGGTTGTGTACAAGGCCAAAACACCGGCTGATCAGATTCCTCATACAGCTCGGATCATGGCCAATGGAGATCAGCTCTATCATGATCTGGTCTATATGAGTGCACAAAAGGAAGACGGAAGCTATGATTTTCATGAAAATTATGAGTATGTCAAACCCTGGCTACAAAAAGCGGATCTAGCCTTGGGCGATTTTGAGGGAACCATTAACCCGGATTACTATTTGTCAGGTTATCCTCTCTTTAATGCGCCGAGCGAAGTCGTACCAGCCATCAAGGATGCTGGTTATGATGTCATGGATTTGGGACATAACCATATCTTGGATTCAGGCCTAGATGGGGTCTATTCGACAGCCAAGGCCTTTGAAGATGCAGGCATCACACCTGTCGGTGTCTACACGCATGAAAAGAGAGGGCAAGCTCCCTTGGTGATCAAGGAAGTGAATGGCATCAAGATTGCTATTCTAGCCTATGCTTACGGCTTTAATGGGATGGAAACGACGCTCACTCCAGAGGAGCAAGCAGATGTCTTGTCTGATTTGGATGAAGAGCGGATGAAGGCGGAGATCCAAAAGGCAGAGCAAGAGGCTGATATCACCATTGTCATGCCCCAGATGGGAATCGAATACCAGTTGGAGCCGACAGAAGAGCAAAAAGAGCTCTATCATAAGATGGTTTCTTGGGGAGCTGATATTGTCTTTGGTGGACATCCTCATGTTGTAGAGCCTGCTGAAGTGGTCAATAAAGATGGTCAAAACAAGCTCATCATCTACTCGATGGGGAATTTCCTTTCTAATCAGCGTCTGGAAACCATGGGGGACGTGGAGACTGCCCAGTGGACAGAGCGAGGAGTCTTGATGGATGTGACCATCGAAAAGGTCGGCCGCAAGACAAAGATTAAGACGGCTACTGCTCATCCAACCTGGGTTAGTCGAACTCCGAAGGGGACCTATTCTCCTGAAGGCTATGAGTTGTACAAGTACCAGACCTATATTTTGGAAGATTTTATCCAGGGTGGCAAATACCGCGACAAGCTGGATGAGGAGACCAAGGAGAGAGTGGACACGGCTTACCGAGAAATGAAGGAACATGTTCACTTGGACTGGCCTCAGAGTGGAAAGGAATAGAGCATGGAAGGAAATGTGAACTGGATTCCGCTTGGGATTCTAGGATTGATGGTGGTGATTTGGGCAACCAAATTTCTGACGGCCATCCGCCTCAAGCAAAAGCTGAAAAAAGCTTGGGATGGAGCACCTTTCTTTCGTAAGAAAGACACGGAAGAAAGTTTGATAGACAGTCTGGCTTATCCAGCTAAGGGAAGGACGATCGATAGCCAAGTGGATGATCAGACCTGGCATGATTTGGCTTTGGATGCGGTCTTTGATCAGCTCAATTACACCCAATCGAGCCTTGGGGCAGAAGCTCTCTATCAAAAAATGCGCCTGCTGGAATTCCAGCCTCAGGATCAGCTTCATGACTTAGAAGCCTTCTTTGAAGAGCATCCTGATTTGCGGCTCAAGGTCCAGGTCATTTTCAACCAACTGGGCAAGAAGAACCACAATATGGCGCGTAGCATTGTCGCAAATCCTGGCAAGCATTATGCAGGTTTGCCCCTCTATATAGCCTTGGCCTGTCTTCCAATCCTCTGTCTCTTTGCCATCCCCTTTGAGCCAGTCGGTGCCATTACCCTCTTGGTGATCAGTGTGGTCTTTAATATTGTCTTTTCGAGTTTGCGCAATTGGTCCAATAAAATCCGTCTGGATAATGTTAGCTATCTGGTCCGCATCTTTGCTTCGGCAGAACGCTTGAGCCATCTAGCCTTGCCACAACAAGAAGAACTAAAGCAAGCGGTCAAACCCTTTAAGAAAACGCGGATCCTTGCCAGTGTCTTGCAGAGTCCAACGGGGACCTCTGAGATGGAAATTGTTCTCCTCTACCTCAACGTCCTCTTTTTACTCCCGCAGATCGCTCAGGTTTATATTTACAATCAGGTGAAGGCTCATCAAAAAGAGGCCCAGAAACTTCTGGATCTGCTAGGGGAGATGGAAGTCGCTATTAGTCTCTTGCGCCATAAGCGGGATCTAGAAGTGGTCTGTCAGCCAGTCTTTACAGAGACGGGTGGGATTGAAGGTGAGACGCTCTATCATCCCTTGCTGTCTAATCCGATTGCGAATGATGTGCATTTTCAGAAAAATATGGTCATCAGTGGGGACAATGCCTCCGGGAAATCGACCTACCTGAAAACTGTCGCCATCAATGCCATTCTGGCTCAAGGGTTAGGCTTTGCCTATGGAGAAAAATTAGCCCTTCCCTATGGTCATGTGCTAACGGCTATGGATGTGAGCGATGACATTGAAGTTGGAGATAGTTACTTCATCACCGAAAGTAAAGCTATTTTACGTATGATTCAGCATCTGAAAAAGCCTGGTTTTCACTATTTCTTTATTGACGAGCTCTTTAAGGGGACCAATACCATCGAGCGGATCGGATCAGGCCTTGGGATTGTCCGCTGGTTAGCTGCCCAAAACTGTCTCTACATGATTTCCAGCCATGATATTGAGCTGGTCGCAGCCTCCGGTGAAGTCAATGATAATTACCATTTTGACAGTCGCTATGTGGATGGCAAGATCGTCTTTGACTACCAGATCAAGCCAGGGTCAGCCGTAACCAAGAATGCGGTCAATACGCTAGAAAGCCTACATTATCCAGAGGAGATCACGCAAACAGCCAAGGACTTGATTGACCAGTATGAAGTGACGGGCCACTGGTCTTTGAAAGAAATTAAAAAAGAATGAAAATGAACGAAGGAGTTTGTAAATGATCGGTTTAGGGACCTTCTATAATGCCTTAGGGGTCGTATTTGGTGGGCTTTTAGGATCGCTCATCGGTCAACGTTTATCAGAAGATTTTCATGAGACCCTTCTAAAAGTGACTGGAGTTGCTGTTTTTGTCTTGGGCATTGCAGGGACCTTGGAAAAGATGCTGGTGGTGCATGGAAGTCATGTGGAAAGTCACGGCAGTATGATGTTGATTCTGAGTCTAGTGATCGGGACCGTTATCGGGGAACTCTTGAAGATTGAGGAAGGCTTTGAGCGTCTGGGAACCTGGCTAAAGGAAAAGACGGGTAACCAAGGCGATACCAGCTTTGTTGATGCCTTTATGACCACGGCCTTGACCATTTGTATTGGGGCTATGGCGGTGGTTGGAGCTGTCCAGGATGGCCTGACAGGCGACACCTCGACCTTGTTGGCCAAGGCTATTCTCGATATGGTTATCGTTCTGGTCTTGACCGTTTCAAAAGGAAAGGGCGCGATCTTTGCAGTGGTACCACTTGTGATCCTTCAAGGTTTGATCACGCTGTTGGCCCATTTGATCGCACCGATCATGACTCCACAAGCCCTTTCGAATCTGTCGCTAGTCGGCTCCAGCCTCATTCTCTGTGTAGGGATCAATCTCATCTGGGGCAAACGAATCAAGGTCGCTAATCTCCTGCCAGCAGTGCTGATTGCCATTATTTGGGCCTTTGTTGGGTGAAAAATAGAAGCTAACCGGTAAAGATAGGTTAGCTTTTTTGCTTGTCCATGTAGTCTTGTTAGAAAAATGAAGGTACTCCCAAAAAGGGGGACATTTTCTTTTTGCAAATAAGGGAATTCATTTATGGAAAACCTGATTTTTGGTATGATAGTCGTAATTTCGAATAAGGAGGTTGGAGTCGCCATGAGTGATTTGAATCAGATAGTTGGATTTATTAAAGAAATCGAGAAATTAAAGTCAGTAACAAGGTTTAATAGAACCCTTGATGGACGGTTTGAAAATAGTGCCGAGCATTCTTGGCAGAGTGCAATAGCTGCGATGGTTCTGCAAGATTATTATCCCGAAAAATTGAATATGGAAAAGGTGATTTCTATGTTACTGATTCATGATTTAGGTGAGATTTATGCCGGAGATACTTGGGTGTTTGATGATGAAAAAAAGCTTCATGCTCATGATAGAGAGCTCACATCTATAGAAAAAACAATGAGCTTCCTTCCAGAAGCAACATATGTGAATATGAAAAATTCGTGGTTGGAGTTTGAAAAAGGGCAGAGTCCTGAGGCAAGATATGCAAGAGTGATTGATGCATTGGTACCACTGATCAATCACTTGGAAGTATCAGAAGTCAATTATAATCCCGATCACATCCGTTCAGAGATGGTATTAGAAAAGAAAAAGTTCATAAAAAGTGAATCCAAAGAGTTGTGGAAACTGACAGAAGAGTTAATTCAGGAAAGTGTGGAAAAGGGCTTATATTCATAAGATCCCCTGGCCATCAGTAGGAACCTTCAACCCAAGAGGAAGCCACCTGTTTTCACGGGTGGTTTTGACTTGCTTGATCTGTGGTATAATGGAACCAGATAATTTACACCCTTTGAAAGGGAAAAGGTTAGATTGTATGATTAAGTTGATTGCAACAGATATGGATGGAACCTTATTAGATGAGCGAGGAGAGGTGGATCTTCCGCGTCTGGAAAGGCTTTTGGACCACTTGGATCAAAAAGGGATTCGCTTTGTCATTGCGACAGGAAATGAAATCCATCGCATGCGCCAGCTCTTGGGTCCTTTGGTCAAACGGGTGACTCTGGTCGTAGCCAATGGAGCTCGGATTTTTGAGGATGATCAGATGATTCTAGGAAAATTCTGGGATCGAGAACTTGTAGAGGCGGTTCTTGATTATTTTAAGGGGCGAGAAATTTCAGACCAGCTGGTTGTCTCAGCTGTCAATGGTGGCTTTGTCAAGGAAGGCACGGTCTTTACAGAAGTTGAGAAATTCATGCAGCCGGAAGTGATTGAAGCCTTGTACAAGCGGATGAAGTTTGTTCCCGAATTGACAGCAGATCTATTTGATCAGGTGCTTAAAATGAGCTTGGTGGTTGGCTTGGATCGTCTTGATCAAGTGCGCCAGGAAGTCCAGCAGGCTTTTGGAGATCAGCTCATGGCGGTTTCGAGCGGTTTTGGAAGCATGGATCTTTTACAAGCAGGCATTCACAAGGCTTGGGGACTGGCTCAATTAATGGAGATGTGGCAGCTTAATGCTAGCCAGGTCATGGCCTTTGGGGATAGCGGAAACGACATCGAAATGCTTGAAATGGCGGGTCACTCCTATGCTGTAGCCAATGCAGAAGAAGCTGTCAAGGCTGTTGCCAAACACCTAGCGCCGAGCCATCAGGAAGGTGGTGTCTACCAAGTGATCGAAGAGTATCTAGGATTGACCCCCTGGGAACAAGTGAAAGGAAAGAATTAGATGGCGGTACAACTGTTAGAAGACTGGCTCTTAAAGGAGCAGGAGAAAATCATAACAACCTATCGGGAGCTCAATCAAGCCCCTCTGAAGGAGCCTGGTTTGATCTTTATCGGAGACTCCGTCGTGGAGTATTTTCCCATTCATGAACTATTACAAAGTCCCAAGCACATGGTCAATCGAGGAGTGCGAGGCTATAAGACGGATCTCCTTCGTGAGCATCTAGACGCCCATGTCTTTGGAACGGCGGTGGATCAGATCTTTCTCTTGATCGGGACCAATGATATCGGAAAAGAAATTCCTCAAAAGGAAACCTTGGACAATCTAGAAGCGGTCTTACAAGCGATCATGCGGGACTTTCCGCTGACCCACATCAACCTGATCTCGGTTCTACCGGTGAGTCAAGAAGAGCGCTACAAGCAAAAGGTCTATGTGCGGACCAATGAAAAAATTCAAGCCCTCAATCAAGCCTATCAAGAATTGGCCCAGGCCTACCACCAGGTCAGCTATGTCGATGTGTATTCGTCTTTATTGGATGAAAAGGGGCAGTTGGCAGAAGCCTATACGACTGATGGCCTCCATTTAAGTGTAGCAGGTTACCGCATCCTAGCCCAAGCTCTGCAGGAGACATTATAGAGACAAAAATAGGAGCGAAAAAAGCCCAACCAGACAAATCTTCAAAGGAAGATTTGTTTTTTTAAAAACTTTTGGTTGACAAATGTAAATCTTAGGTGTAAAATAGCATCATAAGATTTACAAATGTAGATTCAGAAAGGAGAAGCCATGCAAATTTCCAATGCGGAATGGCGCATCATGAAAATTATCTGGATGGAAGGCAAGCAGACCAGCACGGATTTGATCGCCGTCTTGTCCGAGCGCTTTGACTGGTCGAAGTCGACCATCAAGACCCTCTTGACGCGCTTGGTGGAGAAAGGCTGTCTGACCAGAGAAAAATCTGGCAAAGCCTTTGTCTACTCGGCTTTGTTGAAGCAGGACCAAAGTTTAGACTTGGTGGTTGAGGATGTGAAAGACAAGGTTTGCTCAAAAAGAATTGTCCAGGTGCTTGAAAACTTGATTCAGGAGAGTGACTTTACGCTTGCAGATCTTAATCAGCTGCAGCAGGTCCTGGAAGAAAAGAAAGCAGAGACTGTCGAAACAGTCCCTTGCAATTGTATGTAATAGAAAGAAGGAAATTCCATGTTTGGATTGTTGATTAGTATTGTTTGTTTACTTGTGGTTGCTTTTATTGCTTGGTGGTTCTTTGCAGAGCATGAAAAGGTAAGCGGCCACGCTCGTCAGAAATCAGGTTATCAAGAAATTGAAGTCGAAGTCATGGGGGGCTATTCGCCTGAAACCATTGTCCTGAAAAAGAATGTTCCAGCCCGGATCATCTTTAATCGCAAGGATCCATCTTCATGTCTGGCTCAAGTGATCTTTCCAGATTTTGGCGTTCATGAAGATTTGCCTTTAGGTGAAAAACATGTCATTGAAATTACGCCAGAAAAAGCGGGCGAATATGGGTATTCATGTGGAATGAACATGATGCATGGTCACATGATTGTGGAATAAAGGAGTAGGTATGGTAGAAAAACAAAAAGCAGTTGTGGAAAACGGAGTGCAAAAGATCCGTATTACAGCAGAAAAAGGCTATAGTCCAAAGGAATTTCAACTTCAAAAAGGGATCCCTGCTGAAATCACCTTCCATCGGGTCAATCCTTCCGGCTGTTACAAGGAAATTTTGTTTGAAGATCAGGGGATTTTAGAGCCTTTGGAAGTCGGTGTGGATAAGGTCATATCTTTTACCCCGACAGAAACAGGGGACTTCGAGTTTTCATGTGGAATGAAGATGCAAAAGGGTTCCTACACGGTTGTGGAAAAACGCCGTCGTGTCTTAGGTTTACTGGGTCGCTTTTGGATTACTAGTATCTTTACCCTTCCCTTATTGATCTTGATGATCGGGATGATGGCAGGATTTGTATCCCATCAAGTCAGTCGCTGGGGGACTTTTCTAGCGACAACGCCGATTATGCTAGTGGCAGGAGTTCCTTTTATCAAGAGTGCCTGGGCCTCATTTAAGAAGCACCATTCCAATATGGATACCTTGGTAGCTCTTGGAACCCTGGTAGCCTATGTCTATAGTGTATTTGCCCTTTTTACTGGTCAGCCAGTATACTTTGAGGCTGCGGGTTTTATCATCTTCTTTATCCTCTTAGGGCAAATCTTTGAGGAACGGATGCGTAACAATGCCTCCGAGGCTGTGGAAAAGTTGTTGGATTTGCAGGCAAAAACGGCTCAAGTTCTCCGTGATGGGAACTATGTCGAGGTGGCGGCAGAAGATATCCAAATTGATGACTTGATTCGGGTCCGTCCTGGGGAAAAGATCGCGGTTGATGGGACCATTGTAGAAGGAAGTACGACCATTGATGAGTCGATGGTGACAGGTGAAAGCCTGCCTGTGGAAAAATCAGTTGGTGATGCAGTCATTGGCTCCACTATCAACAGCAATGGGACCATTCTCTTTAAGGCTGAAAAAGTCGGTAGTGAGACCCTCTTATCTCAAATTGTGGACTTTGTCAAAATGGCCCAATCCAGTCGTGCTCCCATTCAGGATCTGACGGATAAGATTTCAGGTATCTTTGTTCCAGCAGTGACGATTTTGGCCATTGCAACTTTCTGGGTTTGGTCCGTGCTTCTGGGCGCGTCGCTTCAAGAGGCCATGCTCTATGCAGTCTCTGTCCTCATTATTGCCTGTCCATGTGCCCTTGGTTTGGCGACGCCAACAGCCCTCATGGTCGGAACTGGTCGTAGTGCCAAGATGGGGGTTCTGATTAAAAATGGAACAGTTCTTCAAGAAGTGCAAAAGATTCAAACCGTTGTGTTTGATAAGACAGGGACCATCACCATTGGCCAACCGCTCGTAACCGATGTGGTAGGAGATGAAGCGCGTGTCTTGACACTGGCTGCTAGTCTTGAAACTTTTTCAGAACATCCACTAGCCCAAGCGGTGTTATCCCAAGCAGAAGAAAAAGGTTTGGTGCTATCCCCTGTGGAAAACTTCCAAGCGATTGAAGGAAAAGGGGTCCAAGGTCAGATCGACCAGCAGTTGGTGACCTTGGGAAATGGCAAACTTCATGACGGGACAGCGATGGATCCGGAGCTTGAAAAACGGATGGTAGACTTGCAAGAGCAGGCCAAAACAGTGATCAGTTTGTCTGTGGATGGGCAAGTGATTGGCTTGATTGCCATTCAAGATGCTCCGAAGGCTAGCTCAAAAGAAGCGATCAAAAAGCTCAAAGAACGGGGCTTGAAAACGGTCATGTTAACGGGGGATAATGAACGGGTGGCCCAAGCTATTGCTAAGCAAGTGGGAATTGACACCGTCATTGCTGATGTCCTTCCTCAAGAAAAAGCTAGCGCCATCCAAAAACTGCAAGAAGCTAGTAAGGTCGCCTTTGTTGGAGATGGGATCAATGATGCTCCTGCTCTTTCGATTGCAGATGTCGGAATTGCCATGGGATCTGGTACGGATATTGCGATCGAGTCTGGAGGTATCGTGCTCACGCAAAATGATTTGCTTGGCGTTGTGCGCGCCTTTGACATGAGTCAAAAGACCTTCCGTCGGATCTTACTCAATCTCTTCTGGGCCTCTATCTACAATATCCTTGGGATTCCAATTGCTGCTGGAGTCTTTGTAGGACTGGGATTGACCCTCAATCCAGAACTAGCAGGTCTTGCTATGGCCCTTAGTTCTTTGTCTGTTTTGACTAGCTCTCTGCTCCTCAATGTCGCAAAGATTGATTAATGAAAATAAGAAGTGATACAGTATGCAGTAGCGATTAGAACGTAGTCAAACTTTTTTAAGTAATATAAGTTAAGTGATTCAACGAATAAAGTAAAATAAGTTCCAATTTTTAGATTGAATCAAGAAAATACAGAAAACTTTCCGCCGTGAGAAAAGTGCTTGAAACATTATCATTTCAAGCACTCGGTAGTTTTGAGACCTTAGGCTCAAAACTAAGTCATGGAACTTCGAAGAAGTTCGCTGACGTCCGTACTCACCTAAGGAAAGTTTTTTTAAAAATACTTTGCCATCAATTTGAGTACTACAGCATGCTGTAGTACTTTTTTATCATTCCTTACAGCTCTAAGGGAAAATAGAGGGTAAGAAAATATAGTATAATACCCTATTGTAGGATAGTTTGTGAAAATTTCTCAAAAAGAGCATCTGTTATGGAATAGGGATTGAGCATCTCTGAGCAGATCCTTATACATGTGAATCTCTTTGTGATAAATTAATACTGTAATCGTTTTGTAAATCGTTTTCATGAGAAAAGTCAGAAAAAACTCATTTTCAAGGCGAGATGATCGCAAAGATGAAGTAGAAGCGCTATGCTGCATTTTAAGAGATCAAAATAGAATTAAAGGAGAGTTAGAATGACTCAAGGGAAAATTACTGCATCTGCAGCAATGCTTAACGTATTGAAAACATGGGGTGTAGATACGATCTACGGTATCCCATCTGGAACACTTAGCTCACTGATGGACGCTTTGGCTGAAGACAAAGATATCCGTTTCTTGCAAGTTCGTCACGAAGAAACTGGTGCTCTTGCAGCGGTTATGCAAGCTAAATTTGGTGGCTCTATCGGGGTTGCAGTTGGTTCAGGTGGACCTGGTGCGACTCACTTGATCAATGGTGTTTACGATGCAGCTATGGATAACACTCCATTCCTTGCTATCCTTGGATCACGTCCAGTTAACGAATTGAACTTGGATGCCTTCCAAGAATTGAACCAAAACCCAATGTACAACGGTATCGCTGTTTACAACAAACGTGTAGCTTACGCAGAACAATTACCAAAAGTAATCGACGAAGCTTGCCGTGCTGCCGTTTCTAAAAAAGGTCCAGCCGTTGTTGAAATTCCAGTAAACTTTGGTTTCCAAGAAATCGACGAAAACTCTTACTACGGATCAGGTTCTTATGAACGTCACTTTATCGCTCCTGCCTTGAACGAAGTGGAAATCGATAAAGCTGTTGAAATCTTGAACAATGCGGAACGCCCAGTGATCTACGCTGGTTTCGGTGGTGTTGGTGCTGGTGATGTGATCACTGAATTGTCTCGTAAGATCAAAGCACCAATCATCACAACTGGTAAAAACTTTGAAGCTTTCGAATGGAACTACGAAGGTTTGACAGGTTCTGCTTACCGTGTTGGTTGGAAACCAGCCAACGAAGTAGTCTTTGAAGCAGACACAGTTCTCTTCCTTGGTTCAAACTTCCCATTTGCTGAAGTTTACGAAGCCTTCAAGAATACTGAAAAATTCGTCCAAGTCGATATCGACCCTTACAAACTTGGTAAACGTCATGCCCTAGACGCTTCAATCCTTGGGGATGCAGGTCAAGCAGCGAAAGCAATCCTTGACAAAGTGAATCCAGTTGAATCTACTCCATGGTGGCGTGCAAACGTGAAGAATAACCAAAACTGGCGTGATTACATGAACAAACTCGAAGGTAAAACTGAGGGTGAATTGCAATTGTATCAAGTTTACAATGCAATCAACAAACATGCTGATCAAGACGCTATCTATTCAATCGACGTAGGTGACACTACTCAAACATCTACTCGTCACCTTCACATGACACCTAAGAACATGTGGCGTACATCTCCACTCTTTGCGACAATGGGTATTGCCCTTCCTGGTGGTATCGCTGCTAAGAAAGACAATCCAGATCGCCAAGTATGGAACATCATGGGTGACGGTGCATTCAACATGTGCTACCCAGACGTGATCACTAACGTTCAATACGACCTTCCAGTTATCAACGTTGTCTTCTCAAATGGTAAATATGCCTTCATCAAGGACAAATACGAAGACACAAACAAACACTTGTTTGGTTGTGACTTCCCTAATGCTGACTATGCAAAAATCGCTGAAGCGCAAGGTGCTGTTGGATTTACAGTTGACCGTATCGAAGACATCGACGCAGTCGTTGCTGAGGCTGTTAAATTGAACAAAGAAGGTAAGACAGTTGTCATCGATGCTCGCATCACGCAACACCGTCCACTTCCAGTGGAAGTTCTTGAGTTGGATCCAAAACAACACTCAGAAGAAGCAATCAAAGCCTTCAAAGAAAAATACGAAGCTGAAGAGCTTGTACCATTCCGCCTCTTCTTGGAAGAAGAAGGGTTGCAATCACGCGCAATCAAATAATTCCTATAGTGGAAAATCAAATGTAAACATTGTAGATTTTATGCTTTGATTTTCATAGAGAGAAACTTAAAAGACCGGGGGAATCCGGTCTTTTTGTGGAGGATAGTAAATGAATTTAAATCAATTAGATATCATCGTTTCAAATATTCCCCAGGTCTGTGCTGACTTGGAGCATATTTTGGATAAAAAAGCCGATTATGTTGACGACAGTTTTGCTCAGTTCACGATTGGCAGTCACTGTCTCATGTTGTCTCAAAATCATTTGGTTCCTTTGGAAAACTTTCAGTCAGGAATCATTCTTCATATCGAGGTTGAGGATGTAGACCAGAACTACAAACGGTTGAAAGAGCTTGGTATCCAAGTTTTAAACGGTCCAGTTGTAACCGATTGGGGAACCGAAAGCCTGCTAGTTGAAGGCCCAGCTGGTTTAGTGATTGATTTTTATCGTATGAAGTAGGTAATTCTATTATCAAAAAATTTAAGCGTTCTTGGAGTGGAACTTAAAAAGATCGGAGTCGTCCGGTCTTTTTTATTAAAGATAAAGTCTTCTTTGAAACTTTCCTTAGGTGAGTACGGACGTCAGCGAACTTCTACGAAGTTCCATGACTTAGTTTTGAACCTAAAGATTCAAAACTCCCGTGTGCTAGAAACAATCGTGTTTCTAGCACTTTTATCACGGCGGAAAGTTTCAGTTTATTCTTTACGATTTAAAAATAGAAATCATTCTTATTTTTTCAGAAAAGCCGATATTAAATTAGGTGAAAAACAATTTGTGTACATCCTAAAAGATCGGAGTTATACGGTCTTTTTATGTTCCAAAGTGTATGAGTTACCTTAGAATAGGTTTAGTTTTTCATAGGATCTTGTAGGATTTTTTGGAAAGAGAAGGGTATAATAGAACTATCAAATCAAGTGAGGTAGAGAGATGACCGACAAACTTCAATTTCCAGATGGTTTTCTTTGGGGTGGGGCGACGGCTGCTAACCAGTGTGAGGGAGCTTATAATGAAGACGGCCGTGGCTTGGCCAATGTGGATGTGGTGCCGATTGGGCCTGATCGTCACGCCATTATTACAGGTCAGAAAAAGATGTTCGACTTTGAAGAGGGCTATTTTTACCCAGCTAAAGAAGGTATTGATATGTACCATCGCTACAAGGAAGACATTGCTCTCTTTGGGGAAATGGGCTTTAAAACCTATCGCTTGTCCATTGCCTGGTCTCGGATCTTCCCGAAAGGGGATGAATTGGAGCCAAACGAAGCGGGTCTACAGTTCTATGAAGACCTCTTTAAGGAGTGCCATAAGTATGGCATTGAACCCTTGGTGACCATTACCCACTTTGACTGTCCCATGCATTTGATTACTGAGTACGGAGGTTGGCGCAGTCGTAAGATGTTGGAATGTTATGAACGACTCTGCCGGACCCTCTTCACTCGCTACAAGGGCTTGGTCAAATACTGGCTAACCTTTAATGAGATCAATATGATACTCCATGCGCCTTTTATGGGAGCGGGTCTCTGCTTTGAAGAAGGGGAGAATGAGGAGCAAGTCAAATACCAGGCGGCTCACCATGAGTTGGTCGCTTCAGCCATTGCTACCAAGCTAGCCCATGAGATTGATCCTAACAACAAGGTTGGCTGTATGCTAGCAGCAGGGCAAAACTATCCGCATACCTGTGCTCCGCGAGATGTCTGGGCTGGTCTAGAAGAAGACCGCAAGAACTATTTCTTTATCGATGTGCAGGCGCGTGGGGAATACCCTAACTATGCTAAGAAAGAGTGGGAGCGTCAGGGAATCACGGTTGAGATGACGGAGCAGGACCTTCAATTGTTGAAAGATCATACAGTGGACTTTATTTCCTTCTCCTACTATGCCAGTCGGGTCGCTTCAGGGGATCCAGCTGAAAGGGAGAAAACAGCGGGCAATATCTTTGCTTCTCTGAAGAACCCCTACCTAGAAAGCTCAGAATGGGGTTGGCAGATTGACCCTCTTGGGCTCCGCATTACGTTGAACACCATCTGGGATCGTTATCAAAAGCCTATGTTTATCGTAGAAAATGGACTGGGCGCCGTTGATACCCCAAATGAAGCCGGGGAGATTGAAGATGACTACCGGATTGATTACCTGGCTGCCCACATCAAGGCCATGCGGGATGCCATCCATGAAGATGGTGTTGTCCTCTGGGGTTATACGACTTGGGGCTGTATTGACCTGGTCTCTGCCGGGACTGGAGAAATGAAGAAGCGCTACGGTTTTATCTATGTCGACCGGGACAACGAAGGCAAGGGAAGCTTGGAGCGCTCACGTAAGAAATCCTTCTATTGGTACAAAGAAGTCATTGCGACAAATGGGGCTTCTGTTAAATAAAAGTTTTCGGTACTTGCTGGCCAACTCTCTCCTATAAACTAAAAAGCTTAGAATCCCAACCACAAGCTGGGGTCCTAAGCTTTTTGTATGTAGTTTAGCCAAGTCATTACGGATTTACTGGTCGTAATCTAAGACATTGTTCTCGATGACAAACTTAGATTCAGCGGAAACGTTGGCTGCTCCTAGCTGCAACTGTGAACTTCCGTCTGGATCTAGGATATGCCACTGACCGTCCTTGTGGGCAAAGATAGCCTGAAATGTGACGTTATGATTCTTGTCTCGAATGGGTAGAACAAATGCTTGATCTGTATTCTCTAAGAGAATCTCTTCTTTTTTTTCAAAGTTATAGATATAAAATTGCCCAGTTCTTTGTCCCAAACCATGGACTTCATCGACTTTTTGCCAGTTCTCAAATTTTGTCCGAACAAGGGATTCATTATAAATCTTGTTGAAGGTTTCGTTGCGTTTCTTCGTTTCTTCCTCGTCTAGTGTTTTCTGAAACTCTGCAACCTTTTTAGTCGTTTGGATGGTTTGTTTGTTTTGCTCCCTGATTTGGTGGCGGTGGATGACTCGCAACATTCTTGCAGCAACGCCCAGGATGACAAGGATGGATACAAGACTGATTTTAGTTTTAGCATTATTTTTCATAGATGAGTCTCCCTATTGTGTCATTGGTCCTATTATACCCTTTGAAAGAAAGGATCGTCAAGTTCATCTTGTGATGACCTAACATGCAGATCTACCTGGGGACAATAGAATTTTATCAGATTTTCATTGACGAAGGTCCCTTTATTTGATAGGCTAGAGAAATAGAAATGATTTGGAGTTCAAAGGAAAAAGGAGCGAGGCAAGTGGCACGGATTTTATTAATCGAGGATAATAATGATATCCAAGAAATTTTGTATAGTTTGTTAAGTGAAGATCATGAGGTCCTTCAGGCTTTTTCGGGTACAGAAGGGCTGCGGCTCTTCCAGCAAGAAGGCGTTGATTTGGTCCTTTTGGATATCATGCTTCCAGGGAAGAATGGGGACCAGGTCCTGGAGAAGATCCGTTTGCAGAGTCAGACACCGGTTATCATGATGACCGCTCTGGGAGACAAACAACTCATTAGCCAGTACCTCTTAGCTGGTGCCAATGATTATATTGTCAAGCCCTTTAATCTGGATGAAGTGGCGGCTCGGGTGACGGTGCAGTTGCGAAATCAACCGACGGTAGCACAGGAAGCTCAAGCGTCGCAAAAGCTCTCTTTTAAAAATCTGGTTCTGAATCCAGAAATCTTTGAACTGGAGTCTGGCGCACAGACGCTTCGCTTGGGTAAAAAAGAATTTCAAATTTTTGAAACCTTACTGGCGCATCCAAAGAAGATTTTCACCAAGGAAGAATTGTATGAAGCGGTCTGGGAAGAAGTCTATCTGCCTGGAGACAATACCCTCAATGCCCAACTGAGCAATCTTCGAAAGAAAATTGCCCAGCTTGACCCAGATGAGGACTATATTGAAACGGTCTGGGGCTTGGGTGTTCGCTTGAAAGGAGACAAGTAATGTGGGTTTTAGTTCTAATTCTTGTCGTCCTTGTCCTTCTCTTGGGACTGGGTTATGTTCGCTTGCTTTCTGCTTTAAAGGATTTGCAGGAGCAGATTCAACAGAAGCTCCAAAATGGGAGTGGGGTACGGTTAACGTCACGTGTTTCAAAAAAAGAATTGGTTGCCTTGACCAAGCAGGTCAGTGATCTCTTTGATCAGATCGAGCGGACCAATCGGATTGCCTTTCAAGAGAAAAAGACCTTGGATATGGCCATTAGTAATATTGCTCATGATATCCGGACGCCTTTGACCATTGCATCGGGCTATACCCAACAAATCATCAAGGGTGGGATGCAGGAAGAGGAAAAGCTGAAGAAAATTGCTTCCAATCTTCAAGTCGTCTCAAAACGCCTGGAATCTCTCTTGGAATATAGACGCTTGATGGAGGGAGCTATTCAGCCTCGGCTTTCAGACGTCGATCTCAGCCAAGTCCTGACCCAGCAGTTGTTCCAGTATTACGATAGCTTGACTGAGGCGGGGATTGCCTTAGAGGTGGAGCTAGAAGAGCATCTTCATTATGCGACCGATCCTGAGCTTTGGGAGCGCCTCTTGCAAAATATGCTCAGCAATGTCCTCAAACATGGAAAGGAGCAGGCGCGTTTGACCTTGATGTCGGACGCGGACACGATTCGGGTCGAATTGCGCAATATTGTGCAACAACCGATCCAACATTTAGACCAACTGGCTAGTCGATTCTACTCTGAAAATCTGTCGGATACAGAAGAGTCTTCTGGCTTGGGTCTCTACATTATTCAAAATTTTGTAGAGATCTTAGGCGGCGACTTGCAACTGGCGACGGAAGCAGACTGGTTTGTTTTGACCATTACACTAAGAAAAAATGCTTGAGCACCGCTCAAGCATTTTTGTTATAAATCTTTGTGTTTAAAAGTAGCGAGTCCCAAGAATCCGAAAACAAGGATGAATCCAAGGGCAATCGAGAGAGTGTTGTTCGTTGCTGTCGTACTTTGGACCATGGAATATTGAAATTCCAAGTTTAGATAGTGGAGAATGTCAATATCTTTAAAGAAAAGCGCAGGAAGGCTTAAGAGGATATTTCCAATGAAGTAGCCAACGAAGGCCAAGGTGATGGATTGGCTAGCGTAAAGGAGGAAGGAAATGATACTGACCCAAGCCAAGGTGGAAAGGAACTGAATCAGCACGGTCAGTCCAAAATGAGCAAGGAAGTGCTCTGGCATGGTTCCAAGTCCATTGTAGAGGGTCGCGATCAAGAAGACGAGACCATAAGAAACGAGAAATTGGAAGAGCGCAATGGTCAGGACAACAGCACTTTTGGCAAAGTAGTAGCTGGTGCGCGAAACCCCATAGGCCAGATTATTCTTGTATAAGTTTTGCGTTAAGTCTGTTCCTAGAACCAAGGTGATGACAATAATGGTAAAGAGGATAGTCACACTGATGCTGGAAGAGTAGTTGGTCAAGGCTTTAAAGCCCGTCCAAACTTCGGTTGCTTGGGGTAATTTGGATTCCGTATTGACGCCGACGTGGCCGGTAGCTCCAAAGATGACTCCAGACAGGATGTTGAGAACGAGAATGGCTTCTGTAATCCAAAAACCTTTAGAGCGAAAAAGTCTGTAAAAATCTGCTTGAATGGTATGCAACATGATAAATCTCCTAAATGAAATATGTGGGATAAGTAATGCAAGACGGTGGGTTGACTAGTCTACCAAGTCCGTAAAGAATTTTTCCAGATCTTGGCGGGCATAGTAGATTTCATCCACGTCAATATCTGCTTGAACGAGGGCTTTGACAATGACTTTAATATCGTGAGTCTGGCCGAAGATATGGATTTCTCCATCCTTATCGATGACTTTGATACGGTGATGGAGTTGATCCTGGATCAGTTGACTGGCAAGGGCTAGCTGGCTAGTCTTGAGGATGATGTAATCTTCTCCTTGTTCTTCGAATTCAGCCTTGCTAATTTCTTTAATCAGGCGTCCTTGGTCGACAATACCAAAACGATTGGCAACCAGATAAAGTTCGGACAGGATGTGACTGGAAATGAGGATGGTCATGCCGAGTTCATCGTTGAGGCGCTTGATCATCTGACGGAATTCCTTGATTCCGACAGGATCGAGACCATTGATGGGTTCGTCCAAAATGAGGAAGTCGGGCTTGGCAATGAGCGCAATCGCAATTCCCAACCGTTGTTTCATCCCGAGTGAAAAATCGCGGAATTTCTTCTTACCCGTATTATTCAGGCCGACATAGTTCAAGGTTTCTTTGATGACCTGATCAGGGTTGGGGATATGGCGAGCTTTGCAATAATAGACCAGGTTTTGATAAGCGGTCATATGCTTATGGGCCACAGGACTCTCAATGACGGAACCAACCCGTTTTAGGGCTTGCGTCCACTGGGAGCGATTTGTAGAAGAAAAGAGAGAGACGCTTCCGTCAGTTTCTTGAATCAGCTGGGTGATGACCTTGATGAGGGTGGTTTTCCCAGCCCCGTTTTTACCGATCAGGCCGTAGACGTCGCCTTTGCGAATGGTGAGATTCACATCATTTAAGGCGTATTGATGACCGAACTTTTTACTCAAATGGGAAATTTCTAATACTTTTTCCATGGTTTTCTCCTTCGTCCAAATGACTAGTTATTTTCTTTACACTCTTAGTATACAGCTTGCTTTTCAAATAACTATCAAGCAATTCTCAAATATTTCTAAAAAAAGAGAGTGGGACAGAAATCGGTAATTCGTTAGAATTCGATTTCGTCGTCCCACCTCCG
>NZ_JVEE01000041.1 GCF_001073155.1 Streptococcus parasanguinis | reverse complement strand
GGAGGTGGGACGACGAAATCGAATTCTAACGAATTACCGATTTCTGTCCCACTCTCTTTTCTTATTTATTCACGTTTTCCCATTTCCAGTTTTGAACTTCTGGAATGTCGTCTCCGTTTTCACGGATGTAGTCATGGTGGAAGGCGATTGTTTCATCCATCTTCGCTGCAAATGCGCTTGCTGCATCTCCAAGAGCTGCATTAGCTGCATCTTGTGCCAAGTGGAAGCGATCCAACTCAGACATCACACGCATATCAAATGGTGTGGTGATATCCCCGTTTTCACGGTAACCATGTACACGAAGGTTATGGTTGTGACGGTTGAAGAAGATATCACGGATCATGCCTTCGTAACCATGGAAAGCAAAGATGACTGGTTTATCCGTTGTGAAGACTTTGTTAAATTCTTCATCTGAAAGTCCACGCGCATCAACGGATGGGTGACGCAATTTCAAGATATCCACAACGTTGACAAAGCGGATCTTCAATTCTGGGAAGGCTTTGTGCAAGATTGTGATGGCTGCAAGAGCTTCTAAGTTTGGCTCTGTACCTGCAGCTGCAATAACAAGATCTGGCTCTTCATCTGCTGAAACAGTTGATGCCCAATCGATCACCTTGTATCCTTCACGAACCAATTCTTCTGCTTCAGCTGCTGAGTAGAATTGAGGACGTGGGTGTTTAGAAGAAACAATCAAGTTGATCACATCTTCTCCCTTGAAGGCTTCATCCATTACCGCAAGCAAGCTATTGGTATCTGCTGGCAAGTACTCACGGATATATTCAGGAGTTTTCTCAGCCAAGTGAGTCAAGATACCTGGATCTTGGTGAGTGTAACCATTGTGGTCTTGTTGGAAGACAGTTGAAGTTGCAATCAAGTTCAAGGCTGGGTAGTTTTTACGCCATGTTGTATGTGTCTTAGACTTACGCAACCATTTGAAGTGTTGAGTGATCATAGAATCCACAACACGAAGGAAGGATTCGTAAGAGGCGAAGAATCCATGACGACCTGTCAAGACATATCCTTCAAGCATACCTTCTGCTTGGTGCTCTGACAATTGAGAGTCAATGACACGACCAGCAGGGCTCAAGGCTTCATCGTAGTCTGGTTTCATACGTCCTAACCATTGACGGCTTGTACGAGTGAAGACTTCTTGAAGACGGTTTGATTTGGTTTCGTCTGGACCGAAGATACGGAAGTTATCTGGGTTCGCATCTACCAAGTCTGCCGCATACTTACCAAATTCGATCATGTCTTGAGCCATGATTTCACCTGGTGTGTTGAATTGAAGGGCATGTTTCTTCCAATCAGCTGTGTTCATTGGTTTGATCACACCAGCATTTGTGATTGGGTTCATCGCCATGCGACGGTCACCTTTTGGTGCAATTTCCGCAATTTCAGGAACTAGTTTACCAGTTTCGTCGAACAATTCAGCTGGGCGGTAAGATTCCAACCATGAAAGAAGAGCATCGACATGCTCCATGTGGTGAGCATCTACTGGGATTGGAACTTGGTGCGCACGGAATCCACCCTCGATAGGTGTTCCTTCCCATGCTTTTGGACCAGTCCAACCTTTAGGAATACGAGCAATCAAGACAGGGTAAACTGGTTGAGTTGCTTCTTCAGCAGAACCTTTACGAGCTTCTGCTTGGACTTTCTTGATTTCTTCAATTGCTTCGTCCAATTTTTCAGCGAACAAAGCGTGTGCAGCTTCATGGTCTTCTGAAATTGCAGTGACATTCGCAAAGATTGGTTTCCAACCAAGACCTTCAAAGAAGAGGGCCAATTCTTCGTCTGTTTTGCGTTCGAAGATCGTTGGGTTGTGGATCTTCCCACCATTGAGGTAGAAGATTGGAAGGATCGCCCCATCGTTGACTGGGTTCAAGAAGGTATTTGACAACCAACCAGCCATCAATGGACCTGTTTCACCTTCACCATCACCGATAACTGTGGCAGCAATCACATCCGGATTATCCAATACAGCACCTGCAGCGTGAGAAAGGGCATATCCAAGTTCTCCACCTTCGTGGATAGATCCTGGTGTTTCAGGCGCTGCGTGAGAAGCGATTCCTCCTGGGAATGAGAAGATCTTACACAAGTGTTTGAAACCTTCTTCATTTTGTGGGATGTTTGGATTCAATTCAGTATAAGAACCATCTAAGTAAGAGTTCGATACCATTACTTGTCCACCGTGACCTGGTCCTTCAATGTAGAACATATCCAAGTCGTATTTGTTGATGGCACGGTTCAAGTGAGCATAGATAAAGTTTTGCCCTGGTACAGTTCCCCAGTGTCCGATTGGGTGAGCCTTCAAGTCATTTTCAACGACTTCGCGCTTCAACAATGGGTTATCTTTCAAGTACATTTGAGCAGCTGAAATGTAGTTGGCTGCACGCCACCAAGCGTCTACTTTATCCAAGTAAGCTTTGCTGTTATAATCGACAGTCATCTTGTCTCCTCACAATTTCTAGACAGGTCTGTTGAACAACCTGTTCGTTTGATCAATAGTTTAAACAATCTGTTTTCACGACAAACAGATGATATTGAAGAAAATATTCAATATTACTTCTATTCTATCAAGAATTTCCCTTTTTGTACATCAGAAAGTAAGAAAAATATTCTTTGAACGTCAAATTTTAATTTCCCACTAAAGTGGTTCCATTCCCTACAGGGATAGGTTTTAAAAAAAGACTTTGCTGATTTTTGCAAACGAGCAAAGTCCCAAATGAAATGGAGGAGGTTAAATGACTTTTTGACCTTTCTTGTAGACATCTGTCACGAGATTTGTCGCAAAGAAATAGAAGAGATAATCTAGATTAGGTGCATCGTAAATCGTGATGTCGGCCTGTTTGCCAACATCGAAAGAGCCGATTGTTTTAGCACGATCAACTGAATAGGCCGCATTGATGGTCACCGCATTGAGAATTTCTACTGGAGTTAGGCGCATCATGAAGCAACCCAGATGCATGGCAAACTGGAGATTGGCTGTTGGACAAGACCCTGGGTTGCTATCTGTTGTCAGGGTGATGGCCATGCCAGCGTCCAACATCTTACGAGCCGGTGCATAGGTATCTTCCATGAGGCTGAAGGTTGTAGCTGGCAAAAGATTTCCAATCACTTTTGCTGCAGCTAATTTTTGAATGCCTTCATCGGTAATCACCATCAAGTGTTCTGCACTAGTAGATTCCAATTCCGCCGCCACATCCACGCCACCAATGGATTCGATTTCATCGGCATGGATCCGCAGCTTGAAGCCCATCTCCTTAGCTTTTGAAAGAAGATAGCGAGATTCATCTGCTGTAAAGACACCTTTTTCACAGAAGATATCACAGAACTCAGCTAGCTTTTCTTCCTTCACTTTGGGAAGCATTTGCTCCACAATGAGATCTAAATATTCTTGGGAACGGCCCTTGTATTCTATGGGAATCGCATGGGCTGCCATAAAGGTCGAAACCAGATCAATTTCATGGTCACGGTCCAAGGCAGCCACAACATCCAACTGGCGTTTTTCCGTTTCCCAATCCAAACCATAACCACTCTTGGCTTCAACAGTAGTCACCCCATGACGCAACATGTAATCCAACAGTCGTTTGGACTTGTCATAGAGATTTTCAAAAGAAGCTTCCCGTGTCGCCCGAACCGTGCTCAGAATTCCACCGCCTTGGGCGAGGATGTCTAAGTAAGAAACACCCGCTAATTTTTTCGCAAATTCATGTTCCCGACTACCTCCATAGACCAAGTGGGTGTGGCAGTCAATCAGGCCAGGAGTCGCAACTTTTCCTTCACAGGATTTCACTTCCGTATGGTCATCGATCAGTTCAGGGTCTGGTTGACCTGTCCCAACTGCAAGAATCTTTCCATCTTTAATGGCGATATAAGCATCGGAAAGAATTTTTGCCTCTGCCATCTCCTTGCCATAGAGAGGATGACCCAGATCATTCGGACAAAACAATTGGTTAAAGTGGGTTAATAGGATATCAGCAGACATATGAAACATTCCTTTCTATTTCCATTGTTATTCATTTTACAATTCTACAGGAAAAGCGTCAAAAAAAAGTCAAAAAGTTTTTCCCTCATTTTTTTTTGCTTTATTAAAAATTATATTTTTTTTTGACTCTCTATTGACGTTTCTTGGATACAATAAAGAAAATATAAATTCACAGTCCAACTATAAGGAGGGTTCTGCTATGTCATTTATAGACGAGAAAGAAATTGCAGCTGCTATGTCTGTCAAACTTGACTTTGATGTCCTACCCGAAAAGGCGACTTTTCAAGAAGGCATCCGTCGTGCACCTGATAGAGGCTTCCGCTTAACGCAAGCTCAGACTGAAATTGCCCTTAAAAACGCTTTGCGTTACATTCCTAAAAAATTCCACCAAGAGTTGATCCCAGAATTTCTGGAAGAACTGAGAACGCGCGGTCGGATCTATGGCTATCGCTTCCGTCCAAAAGATCGCATCTATGGAAAACCAATCGATGAGTACAAAGGAAAATGCACTGCTGCTAAGGCTATGCAGGTCATGATCGACAACAACTTGAGCTTTGAAATTGCTCTTTATCCATATGAATTGGTCACTTATGGGGAAACAGGATCTGTCTGTGCCAACTGGATGCAATACAACTTGATCAAGAAATACTTGGAAGTCATGACAGAAGACCAAACCTTGGTGGTTGAATCGGGTCACCCTCTTGGCCTCTTCAAATCAAAACCAGAAGCTCCTCGTGTCGTCATTACCAACGGTCTCTTGATCGGTGAGTATGATAACATGCGCGACTGGGAAATTGCTGAAGAAATGGGCGTTACCAACTACGGTCAGATGACAGCCGGTGGCTGGATGTACATCGGTCCACAAGGGATCGTTCACGGTACTTTCAACACCCTTCTCAATGCTGGTCGTCTCAAACTCGGTGTGCCTGATGATGGCGACTTGACCGGTAAACTCTTCATTTCATCTGGTCTCGGTGGAATGAGCGGAGCTCAAGGGAAAGCAGCTGAAATCGCAAAAGCGGTTGCCATCGTTGCAGAAGTGGACCGCTCTCGGATCGAAACTCGTCACTCTCAAGGCTGGATTAGCCAAGTGACCGACAGTGCGGAAGAAGCTGTGAAATTGGCTCAAGCAGCACTGGAAGCTGGTGAATCAACTTCGATTGCCTACCATGGTAATATCGTAGACTTGCTCGAATATGTCAACGAACACAATGTCCACGTTCATCTCTTGTCTGACCAAACCTCTTGCCACAACGTTTATGATGGTGGCTATTGCCCAGTTGGCATTAGCTTTGAAGAACGGACACGTTTGCTGGCAGAAGACAAAGAAACCTTCCGCCGTTTGGTTGATGAAACCTTGGCTCGTCACTTTGCAGTGATCAAAGCCTTGACAGCTAAAGGTACCTACTTCTTCGACTACGGTAATGCCTTCATGAAATCTGTTTACGACTCAGGTATCAAGGAAATTTCTAAGAATGGCTTGGATGACAAGGATGGCTTCATTTGGCCATCTTATGTAGAAGATATCATGGGACCTATGCTCTTTGACTATGGTTATGGTCCATTCCGTTGGGTCTGCCTCAGCGGTAAACATGAAGACTTGATTGCAACCGACCATGCAGCTATGGAAGCGATCGATCCAACTCGTCGCTACCAAGACCGCGACAATTACAACTGGATCCGCGATGCTGAAAAGAACCAATTGGTGGTTGGTACACAAGCACGTATCCTCTATCAAGATTGTATGGGCCGTGTCAACATTGCTTTGAAATTCAACGAACTCATTCGCCAAGGTAAGATTGGACCAGTCATGATCGGACGTGACCACCACGACGTATCTGGTACAGATGCTCCATTCCGTGAAACATCAAACATCAAAGATGGTTCGAACGTCACTTGTGACATGGCGGTTCAATGTTACGCTGGTAACGCTGCTCGCGGTATGAGTCTCGTCGCTCTCCACAACGGTGGTGGTACTGGTATCGGTAAAGCTATCAACGGTGGATTTGGTCTCGTCCTAGACGGTAGCCACCGGATCGATGAAATCATCAAGTCTGCCATTGCCTGGGACACTATGGGTGGGGTTGCTCGTCGGAACTGGGCACGGAATAACCATGCCATTGAAACAGCGATCGAGTACAACCGTCTCCATGCAGGAACAGACCACATCACCATTCCGTATCTGGCAGATGAAGATTTGGTCAAAGAAGCCGTTCAAAAATTGTTTTAACATCAAAAAATAAAAACTGAGAAAGGGGAGGAAAATGCAAAGACTCCTCCTCCCCAACTTCTCCTATAAAAAGAGGTAATCATATGGCAAAAATTGTTGAGTGTATTCCAAACTTCTCTGAAGGACGCAATCAAGCTGTGATCGACGGATTAGCAGCAACAGCAAAAAGTATTCCAGGTGTCACTTTACTAGACTACTCGTCTGACGCCAGTCACAACCGCAGCGTCTTTACACTCGTTGGGGATGAAGAAAGCATTCAAGAAGTGGCTTTCCAATTGGTGAAATACGCTTCTGAAAACATTGATATGACCAAGCACGAAGGCGAACACCCTCGTATGGGGGCAACAGACGTTTGTCCATTCGTTCCCGTTAAAGATATCACTACAGCTGAATGCGTTGAGATTGCTAACAAAGTAGCCGAACGCATCAATCGTGAATTAGGTATTCCAATCTTCCTTTATGAAGATGCTGCAACTCGCCCAGAACGGAAGAACTTGGCGAAAGTGCGTAAAGGACAATTTGAAGGAATGCCAGAAAAATTGTTGGAAGAAGACTGGAAGCCAGACTACGGTGAACGCAAGATTCACCCAACTGCAGGGGTTACAGCTGTCGGTGTCCGTATGCCACTCGTTGCCTTCAATATCAACCTTGATACAGACGATCTAGAGATTGCCAATAAGATTTCTAAAATCATTCGTGGATCAAGCGGTGGATACAAATACTGTAAAGCGATCGGTGTCATGCTAGAAGATCGCAACATCGCCCAAGTCTCCATCAATATGGTCAACTTGGAACAATTCCCATTGTATCGTGTTGTGGAAACCGTTCGTTTCGAAGCGCAACGCTATGGTGTTCGCATCATCGGAACAGAACTCATTGGACTGGCTCCTGCTAAGGCTTTGATCGACTCTGCTGAATACTACTTACAATTAGAAGACTTTGACTACAGCAAACAAGTCTTGGAAAATCACTTGTTGGGTTAGAAAGGGAGTTCTATGAAACTAGTTGACTTAAGTATTACGGAGTTTGCCAAAGTTCTTGGTTCAGATGCTCCAGCTCCAGGTGGTGGTTCTGCTGCTGCTCTATCTGCTGCGAATGGGATTTCCCTTACAAAAATGGTCTGTGAACTGACCATTGGAAAGAAAAAATACGCAGAATTTGAAGACCACATCAAAGGGGTTCATGAAAAAAGCGCTCAACTCCAAGACCAATTACTAGAAGCCATCGATAAAGATACAGAAGCTTTCAACGTCGTATCAGCTGTCTTTGATCTTCCAAAAGAAACGGAAGAAGAGAAAGCCGCTCGTCGTGAAGCCATGCAAAAAGCTTTGAAACACGCGACAGTATCTCCTTTCTCTATGATGGAGCTCATCGTTGAGGCTCTTGAAACCACCAAAGAAGCTGTTGGCAAGTCCAACACCAATGCGGCTAGTGACCTAGGGGTAGCTGCTCTGAATCTTAAAGCTGGCCTTCAAGGTGCTTGGCTCAATGTCTTGATCAACATTTCAGGAATCAAGGACCAAGACTTCGTCCAAGAATACCATAGCAAGGGACTCGAACTCCTCCAAACCGGTTCTGATCTTGCAGATAACATTTACCAAACCATTTTAGAAAGTCTATCTTAAACCTAGCAAATAAAAATAAAGAAAGAAGGGATTCTATGGTTTTATCGGATATTGAAATCGCCAATTCTGTCCAAATGAAGCCCATCACCGATATCGCTGCTGAACTTGGATTGACCGAAGACGATATTTCGCTCTACGGAAAATACAAGGCAAAAATTGATAGCAACCAACTGGAACAACTCAAGGATAAGGAAGATGGAAAGCTAATCCTCGTGACAGCCATCTCACCAACACCTGCTGGAGAAGGAAAGACAACCACCTCTGTTGGCTTGGTCGATGCTCTTTCAGCTATTGGTGAAAAAGCCGTCATTGCCCTGCGCGAACCTTCTCTTGGCCCTGTTTTTGGGATCAAGGGTGGAGCTGCCGGTGGCGGGTACGCCCAAGTGGTTCCAATGGAAGATATCAACCTTCACTTTACCGGAGACTTCCATGCCATTGGGATTGCCAACAACTTGCTTGCAGCCTTGATTGACAACCATATCCATCACGGCAATGAGTTGGGCATCGATTCTCGTCGCATCACCTGGAAACGGGTGGTCGATATGAACGACCGTCAACTCCGTCATATTGTCGATGGTCTTCAAGGAAAAACAAACGGGGTTCCTCGTGAAGATGGCTTTGACATCACCGTGGCTTCTGAAATCATGGCTATTCTCTGTCTCTCAGAAAATATCCTTGACCTCAAAGAACGCCTCGATCGCATCATTATTGGGTACAACTACCAAGGACAACCAGTCACAGCTAAAGACCTCAAGGCTGGAGGTGCTATGGCAGCCGTCCTCAAAGATGCCATCCATCCAAACTTGGTACAAACCTTAGAACATACTCCTGCTATCATCCACGGCGGACCTTTTGCCAATATTGCTCATGGCTGTAACAGTGTGCTGGCTACTAAACTAGCTCTCAAATATGCAGACTATGTTGTGACAGAAGCTGGTTTTGGAGCAGACTTAGGTGCTGAAAAATTCATTGATATCAAGTGCCGCATTGCCGGACTCAAACCTGCTGCCGTAGTCCTCGTCGCAACCATCCGAGCCCTCAAGATGCATGGTGGAGTTGCCAAAGCAGACTTGGCTACCGAAAATGTCCAAGCCGTTATCGATGGACTACCAAACCTAGACAAACACTTGGCCAACATTCAAGAAGTCTATGGTCTACCAGTGGTCGTTGCCATTAACAAATTCCCACTGGATACAGAAGCAGAGCTAGAAGCTGTCTATGAATCTTGTAAGAAACGCCATGTAGATGTGGTCATTTCAGATGTCTGGGCACATGGTGGAGCTGGTGGTCGTGACTTGGCTGAAAAAGTCATTCAACTGGCTCAAGAAGAAAACCACTTCTCTTATGTCTATGACGAAGAAGACAGCATTGAAACAAAATTGACCAAGATCGTCACAAAAGTCTATGGTGGTAAAGGCATCAGCTTAACACCAGCGGCCAAACGCGAACTCAAAGAATTGGAAGCTCTTGGCTTCTCAAACTACCCAATCTGTATGGCCAAAACCCAATATTCCTTCTCAGACGATGCGAAGAAGATGGGAGCACCAAAAGATTTCACAGTTAAAATCAGTAACCTTAAGGTGGCTGCCGGAGCTGGCTTCATCGTAGCTCTCACTGGTACCATTATGACCATGCCTGGCCTACCTAAAGTTCCTGCCAGTGAAAAGATTGATATCGATGCCCACGGCAATATCACTGGTCTCTTTTAAGAAAGAAGGCGTCCTATGGTGACTCTCCTTCATCTTACCCCCGCAGATTATCAAATTTCTACCTGGTCCGGTGGCCAAACCACCCAACTCTTTCTCTCCCCAGAGGGAGGAAGCTATCCAGATCGGACCTTTGACTTCCGCCTCTCTACTGCAACGGTAGAGGTTGAAAAAAGTAACTTTACCGATCTCACGGGCTACCACCGAATCTTGATGCCCTTGAATGCCTCCATTCGACTCAACCATCAACAGAAAGAAGTGGTTTTGAACCCCTTTCAAAGCTACTTCTTTGATGGGGGAGATCCTGTATCTAGCCAAGGGACTTGTCAAGACTTTAATTTGATTTACAAACCTTCTTATCAGGGGCATATGAGTGCTATATCCCCAAAAGAGAGTGTCAAAAGTCAGAGTCGCTATCAATTGATCTACGCTCTCTGTCCACTAACACTCGAATGGGGAAACAATCATTCTCAAACTCTCCAAACTCACGAGCTCCTGGTGATCGAACAAGCATCTCCTCTTCAAGAGATGACAATCACGTTTTTACCCCATCAGTCTGGGGAGCAACCGATTGCTATCTGGACTGGACTACAATAATGTTCACAAAGGAGAAACATTATGAACGGAGCACATAAACAGTCGATTGAGGAACAAGAAAAAGCGAAATTCAGCTTTAGCGGTGCCACTCTTTACGGTATCAACGCCGTAATCGGATCTGGTATCTTCCTCCTTCCTCAAAAAATTTATTCTGGCCTCGGACCAGCTTCTCTAGCTGTCATGTTCGGGGTTGCCATTCTCGTCATGCTACTATCAGCCTGTCTGGCTGAAACAGCTGGCTACTTCGACAAAAACGGTGGAGCCATGCAATACTCAAAAGCCGCTTTCGGAGACTTCGTTGGCTTTAACGTTGGGATTCTCGGTTGGGCCGTTACTGTTATCGCTTGGGCTGCCATGTTAGCCGGATTTGCTAAGATCTTCATCATCACCTTCCCAGCATTTGAAGGCTACAACCTTCCGATCAGTATCGGTATGCTGATTCTCTTGAGTCTGATGAACATTGCCGGTCTGAAAACCTCTAAGATGTTTACTCTGACAGCTACTGTTGCAAAATTAATTCCAATTGTCCTCTTCTCACTCTTTGCCATCTTCTTCATTCCCGGTGGCGTGAGCAAGGGCAACTTCACACCTTTCCTTCAATTGGAAAGTGGAACAAACCTCTTCAGTTCTATTTCTAGTACAGCCGTCTACATCTTCTACGGTTTCATCGGATTTGAAACCATGTCTATCGTTGCAGGGGAAATGCGCAACCCTGAAAAGAACGTTCCCCGCGCTATTCTAGGTTCTATCAGTATTGTATCTGTTCTCTACATGTTGATCATCGCAGGAACAATCGCCATGCTTGGTGGTCGCATTATGCAAACTGGTGCACCAGTACAAGACGCATTTGTCGAAATGATTGGCCCTATCGGAGCTCCACTCGTTTCTTACGGAGCCCTCATTTCAATCGCCGGTCTAAACATCGGTGAATCCATCATGGTCCCTCGTTTTGGTGCCGCATTAGCAACTGAAAAACTCTTGCCAGAAGGGCTTGGAAAAACAAACTCTAAGAATGCCCCTGTCATTGCCATTATCATTTCTGGTATCTTCGCCTTCTTACTCTTGTTATCTGGCTCTTTCGAAACATTAGCAACCTTCAGTGTTGTCTTCCGTTTCTTCCAATACATTCCAACTGCTTTGGCAGCCATCAAACTCAGAAAAATGTACCCAGACAAAAAGGTTACCTTCCGAGTACCATTTGGTCCTGTTATCCCAGTTCTAGCTGTTGTGATCAGTATCTTGATGATTGCAGGGGACAACATGATGAACTTTGTTTGGGGTGCCATCGGTCTCGTGATCGCAAGTGGACTCTACTTTGTTTTCCACGGCGATAAACTACATAAATCGAAAACCCTTCCTCACTAATTTTCTTTACACACTAGATGGGAACAGAGACGGGAGTGAAGCTCGGTTTTGCTCCCTAACCCATCTAGGACTCCACGAATGTCAAACCTGAGCCCTTTTCTCTATGACTCCTTTCAATTTTTTTAGATCAATAGACAATGGGCCCATGTTTGGTATTCAAACCGAAGTAAACAACACTACTTCCACAGAACAACTATTCATAATCGGAGGTTTTATATGACTCAATTGATTCATTTAGATGGTAATAGCTTAACACTCGAAGAAGTCATCGCTGTCGCTCGGCACGGTGCCCAATGTGAGCTTGATGAACAAGCCAAAGAAGCCGTTATCGCATCCCGTAAAATCGTTGATGACATTGTCCGGGAAAAACGAGTCGTCTATGGTGTAACCACTGGCTTTGGTTCCCTCTGTAATGTCAGCATCTCTCCAGAAGATACTGTTCAACTGCAAGAAAACCTGATCCGAACTCACTCATCTGGCTTCGGTGATCCACTTCCTGAAGATGCTGTTCGTGCCATCATGCTGATCCGTATCAACTCACTCTTGAAAGGTTATTCTGGCATTCGTCTGTCAACCGTTGAAAAACTGTTAGAATTGCTCAACAAAGGAGTCACTCCTTATATCCCTGAAAAAGGCTCTCTCGGAGCTTCTGGAGACCTTGCTCCTCTTTCTCATATGGTTTTACCAATGTTGGGCCTTGGACGTGCCTACTACAAAGGAGAACTTCTCAGTGGTCAAGAAGCCTTAGATCGTGCTGGAATTGAAAAGATCCAATTAGCTGCCAAAGAAGGGCTTGCCTTGATCAATGGTACGACTGTCCTAACCGGTATCGGTGCTCTTGCGACTTATGATGGTATCCAATTGCTCAAACTCTCTGATATCGCTGGTGCTCTCTCAATGGAAGTTCACAATGGAATTACCAGTCCATTCGAAGAAGACCTTCATTCCATCCGCCCACAAAGTGGACAATTGGCAACTGCTCGCAACATCCGTAACCTTCTTGAAGGAAGTAAGAATACCACTGTTGCGACTCAACAACGGGTACAAGATCCTTATACACTTCGCTGTATCCCTCAAATACATGGAGCCAGCAAGGATTCTATTGCTTACGTAAAAGAAAAAGTTGAAATCGAAATCAACTCTGTCACAGATAACCCAATCATTACCAAAGAAGGACACGTCATCTCAGGAGGTAACTTCCACGGTGAACCAATGGCGCAACCATTTGACTTCTTAGGCATTGCCCTTTCTGAAATTGGGAACGTATCTGAACGTCGGGTGGAACGCTTGGTCAACAGCCAACTCAGTAAATTACCATCCTTCTTAGTCAAACACCCTGGACTCAACTCAGGCTTCATGATTACCCAGTATGCTTGTGCATCCCTTGCATCGGAAAATAAAATCTTGGCTCACCCTGCTAGTGTCGATTCTATTCCATCTTGTGAAAACCAAGAAGATTTCGTCAGCATGGGAACGACTGCCGCTCGTAAAGCAGCAGAAATTCTTAAAAACTCACGTCGCATCGTTGCTACTGAAATCATGGCAGCTTGCCAAGCCTTGGATCTCAAGCCAGAAAATCATGAACTTGGTAAAGGGACAAAACCAGCTTATGAGCTGATTCGTCAAAAACTGAACTTCATTGAATTTGACAAAGATATCGAAATCTTTGAAGAACTTAATAAAGCATCTGCTGTTGTCGAAAGCGAAGAATTCTTAGCAACCATCGAAAAAGCAGTTGACTTAAGCATTCAATACTGATACAGTAAGAATAAAGCAAAACAGAGGCTGGCGATCTTCTCAGCCTCTGCCTGCTTTCAGAAAAATAAGGGAGGCGACAAGCTTGCTCACAAACTACTATCCAATGACCTACAGCTACTACCAAGGTAGCATCGAGGACAATCCCTACACGGCCAAATGGGGAATGGTCACCAAATTTTTAGACCTAAACGACGAGACCCTCACTCCATTTGAGGGGATGACCTTTGGGATCATCGGCTTTAAGAGCGACAAAGGAGTCTATATCAATAATGGGCGTGTAGGAGCAGTCGAGGGTCCTACAGCCATCCGTTCTCAAATCGCTAAACTTCCATGGCACTGGGGAACCAATGTGACAGTGTATGATGTGGGAAATATTGACGGGCCTAACCATTCACTAGAAGAACTCCAAGAAAGTCTCTCACAAGCGATCCAGCGCATGTACCAACTAGGGATCCAACCCATTGTCCTAGGAGGCGGTCACGGAACTGCTTACGGCCACTATCTAGGGATTCAATCCAGTTTAGAAAAAGATGAACAACTGGCTGTGATCAATCTGGATGCCCACTTTGATTTGCGACCTTACGACCAAACCGGTCCCAACTCTGGAACAGGTTTTCGTCAAATGGCTGATCATGCGAAAGAAAAAGGTCAGGACTTCCCTTACCTCATCCTGGGGATCCAAGAGCACAATAATAACCTCTTCCTCTTTAATTACGTTGCTAAAACACCAAGCATTGATTTTTTAACTGGCCAAGATCTCTTCCAGATGAGCCACCAAGCCATTCTGGATCGAATCGATCAATTTTTAGAAAACCAAACCGCGATCTATCTGTCTATTGATATGGATTGCTTTGCGGTCGGCTCTGCTCCTGGTGTTAGCGCCATCCAATCGCTTGGTGTCGATCCTAAACTAGCCCTCCTGCTTCTCCAACACATTGCTGCTAGTGGTAAGCTAATCGGATTTGATGTCGTGGAAGTTTCTCCTCCTCATGATATTGACAACCATACTTCAAACCTTGCTGCGACCTTTATCTTTTACTTGACCCAAATATTGGCGCAACAAAAACTGAACTAAGAAGATTTCTACACACATAAAAAGCATAGAAACACCCATTGCTAGGGTATTTCTATGCTTTTTCTTCGTTTTCAGGCACAATGATCTTTGCCTGAAAGGAGAACAGGCCACTTAGCCCTCTCTTATGATTTAGGCAAGAGCCACTACAGGTCTTTTAATTTTTTAAGAAAATGACGATCTCTGTAGGGATTCAAGTGTTGCTCTGCCACCTTCTTGTAGTAATTCTTATCTTCTTTCAAGAAGGTGCTCAGGGCAGGAGCGAGCTCTTCTCCTTTCTCCTTTTGATCAGATAAGAAAGCTAATAGATAATGAACCATCCCCTTATCCCGTGAATTAGCAGATGGTTTCATCGTCCTTTCTTTTCGAGCCAGATAAGCCGCAACCTTTTCTTGATCTCCTTGCTGACAAGCAATTAAGGATTGGTAAAATTCGAGCAATTCTTCCTTCCAAGGGAAGCGAACACTGGACAAAATCTTCTGAGCTCTGTCAAAACAGCGGCGAGCTTGGATCAAATCTCCCTTCCAATAATAGGCGATCCCAAGATCAATATCAAAGACGACACGGACGGAATCAACAGCTTGATCTCCCACCAAACGCAGAACCTCTTCTAAGTGGGTGACAGCTACTTGGAAATGGCCCCTAATTTGCTCGATTTCAGCGAGATAGGCCAAAGAAGCCGCAATTTGAATGGCATACTTGGCCTGCATGCTATTGGTCAAACTAAAGCAATCAATGGAGCGATACAGATGCCGGGTTGCCTGCTCCTCATCCCCAACCATCAGGTGATACAAGCCCTTCAAACGCAACTGGATCGCGATGACCTCATGATTATTAGCTTGGATGGCATCTTCCAAAGCTAAATCTGTATAATAGGCCATCTCAGAGATATTTTCCGTTTGAATGCAATAATAAATGATTTGCCGATAACCCTCTAAGAGGAAGTCGGATTGCTTGAGTTCCCGCGCATAGGAGATGACTTTTTGGATATCATGAATCCCCTTTTGATACTCCCCACTTCGAATAAAATAGCGACCTTCTAAGTACAAGTAACGCAGTTGTAAATGCTTGTATTCTCTATCTCTTTGGTGCCTTGAAAAGAGGTTATCTAATTCTTGGCGAATGCAGGATAGCTCTCCAAAAATGTCCAAATGGCTATTTGTACCATCTGATAGGAACCCCTCATCTACCTTGGAATAAATCGGAAACAGCTCATGCTCCAGCTGAAGGATTTCTTCTAAATAGGTCAACTCAAAAGATATGGAACGCAAAAGATTTTGGGATTGCTTGTATTGGTAGGCAATTTCCTTATAAAGAAGAAGGTCCGTCGAATCTTCTAAGCTTTCTTCCAATTTTTGCGCAATTTGTTGGTGGAAGAGCCGCCGTCTAGCTGGCGAAAGAAGATGGTAACAATACATGGCCACCAATTGCTTGCAAAATTGAACCAAGAGAGCCTCGCCTTCTTCTACGATTGAGACGATCGCTCTTTCAGATAAAGGCTCGATTAATTCTGTCAAAACAGGAAGCTCTGTAGCCGTCAATTCTGCCAAGATAGACAGGGAGATTGGCTTATGAAAACAAGATAAGTAGTGAAGAAGGGCCTCTTCCTCACTGCTCATATCCCCAAGCTCCTGAGAAAGATAGGCTTGAATGATATCAGGCAAGGGTTCTAAATTTTCATTTTCTTTCCACTCTTCGATATAGCTGGACAGCAAGAACGGACTGCCTTCACTCCATTCGACCATCTGCTCCATCACTGCCGGCTCTATTGCTCCCAGTTCCCCTTTCAAGAGAGCACGACTTTCACTTGGATCAAAATTGGTCAACTCTAGTTGAGACAACCGTTTCTCTACCTTCAAGCTCCCCAAGAAGTTGACGAAGGAAGCTGGCAGAGGCTCTTCCGCTGTAAAAATCAGTTGCCATTTCTCCTGGTTTCTTCTCTCCTCTAGTTGTTTCACTTTTTCTAGAGACACTGCATCGATCCACTGGGCATTTTCAAGCAGAATCAGGAGCGGTTTTTCTTTGCTCAGGACCTGAAGCTGATTCCATACCGAAATGAGATCATCCTCCTCTTCCAGAAGGGAAATCCCCATCTCATCCCCCAGTTTCTCTAGCGCTTGTCTGAGATCATTCCAGCTGCTTTCTTCGTAGCGTTGACTAGTAGCTCTTCCTTCTACCTTAATAAAATTAAAACTGCGATTGGACATCAAGACCAACTGCCGTAAGAGACGTTTCTTGCCTGTTCCAGATTGCCCCATCACGAGAAAAGGACCAACCGCTTCACCCGTCTCGACTAAAGAGAGGTATTCCTCGAGTTGTGAGAGTTCTTGTTTCCGACCAAAAAAGGGAAGTTCATGGATATTTAAGCGATGACTCAGTTTATGAGTTCGTTTGGCTTCCAAAACCGAGTGATAAAGTTCCTCAATTGCTCGACTGGGACGCACACTGAGCTCGCGATCCAATAAATCGACTAGCTTATAATAGGTTTCAAAAAATTTTCCTAGCTGATGATGGAAGCTATAATACTCCATCAAGAGCTGGTAGTTTTTCTCTTCAAATTCATCCAGCTCTACCAAATGATGGAGCAAGAGTTCTATACTAGGATCTGCAAAACCGACCTGCTCAATTTTTTGATAGCAACTTTCGACATAGAGCTTCCTATAAGCATCTCGTTTGCGAGAAGCCCACTGGTCAAAGTCTTCATCATCCTTGACATAGAAGCCCTCTAGAAAGTCTCCCCGATAAAGATCCAAGGCACTTAGTGGATCTCTTTCAAAGAGCTGAACATCCAAAGAAAGACTCAACTCAGGATTAAGAGCCAAACTACTTCTGCTTGGTGAGACAATGATATCTCCTTCAAAGATTTTATTGGCTTGGTAAACCGTATTCCGTAAGTTTTTGCGAGCTACTTGGTTTTCCTTATCTCCCCAAAGGATACCGGCGATTTCATCACGGTTGACTTGGCCCATGACCGCTAAATAATAAAGCAAGGCCTCCATCTTCGAAAAAGAAAACCGAATATCTTTCTGATTGAAAACAACCTTAGGGGGTCCAAATAACTTTAACGTGAGATCTTTCTTCATTGCAAGCGCCTCCAAAAACTTCATATTAATACTATAAAAAAAAAGTTGGCTTTTAGCAAGTGATTTAACCAAATAAAAAGAGACTGAGAAATTTTCTTTCTCAATCTCTACACTTCCTACTAAAAGTGTTGATTAATTCACTTCAAAATTCGGTTGATGATCAAATAACGCCTTTGTTGCTTGGTAGACGTGGTAAGCGACATCTTCATTGTTCATGGTGTAAAGGTGGACTCCAGCCACATCTTGAGTAACCAAATCAACGATTTGATCGACTGCATAAGCCAAGCCAGCTGCGCGAAGAGACTTTGGATCATGCTCATACTTGTCTAAAATCGCTTTAAACTTCCGTGGAATATGAACATTTTCACAAGTCTTAAGGAGACGAAGGGCCTGATTACGATTGAGAATCGGCATCACTCCTGCATGAATGGGAACATCGATCCCAGCCAAGGTACACTTATCTTGAAAATCATAGAAACGCTCATTGTCAAAGAAAAGTTGAGTGACCAAACTAGAGCATCCTGCATCTACCTTCTTTTTAAGATTTTGAATATCTGAAATTTGGTTGGGCGAATCCGGATGTCCCTCAGGATAGCAGGCACCAATTACCTCAAAATGGGGCGCTTCTGTTTTGATAAATTCAATCAGATCCGTTGCATAACGAAAGTCTTTTAGAGGTTCCACACCAGGGATAATATCCCCACGCAGAGCCAAGATCCGATGAACCCCGACTTCATCTAACTCATTAAGAGTATCCGCCACTTTTTCCTTGCTCAAATAGACTGCTGGCAAGTGAGCAATTGTCGGAATAGACAATTCATTTTGAATGTAATTGGCTAAAGCAACCGTCGTCTCTTTGATATTGTATTTATTATTGCTAGCGGTCACACTAATGAAGTGAGGGGCTAGCTCCTGCATATTTGCCAAGGCACGTAAGAGCTTGGCATTGCCTACTTCAGGATTTGGAGGAAAAACTTCAAATGACAGAGACGGTGTGTGTTGTGACATATTCTATCCTTTTCTTTTGTTTCTTTGATCAAGAACTCTGAGCCACTATTTCTAGGATAAGGGAACGATTCGAAAACCCTCTACACGATGATAGAAGGTCCTCGAAACAGTTCTTACAAGTGTTCACGCGCTTCTTTAGCAGCATTAACCAGTTTGATCAAGCTTTCTTTTGTTTCTTTAATTCCACGAGTCTTCAAACCACAGTCAGGGTTGATCCAAACTTTGCCACTTGGTACTTTTGCCAAGATTGCTTCAATAGTGTGATCAATTTCACCGTCTTGTGGGACACGTGGTGAGTGGATATCGTAAACCCCAGGTCCAACTTCTGTTTGGAAGTTTTTCGCTTTCAACTCATCCAAGATTTCAAGGTTTGAACGGCTAGCCTCAAATGAGATAACGTCCGCATCCAAGTTGTCGATAGCTGGGATAATATCTGTAAATTCTGAGTAACACATGTGAGTGTGGATTTGTGTGTCTGGTGCGACAGTTGAGTGTACCAAACGGAAGGCTGGAATCGCCCAGTCAAGGTAGTCTTCATACCAGTCACTACGACGGAGTGGCAATTTTTCACGAAGAGCAGCCTCGTCGATTTGGATGATCTTCACGCCTGCAGCTTCAAGGTCAAGAACTTCATCCTTGATGGCAAGAGCGATTTGAAGAGTAGAATCCTTGATAGAGATATCTTCACGTGGGAATGACCAGTTAAGGATGGTAACAGGTCCAGTCAACATCCCTTTAACCGGTTTGTCTGTACGGCTTTGTGCGTAGCTAGACCATTTCACAGTGATTGGGTTAAGACGAGTCACATCACCCCAGATGATTGGTGGTTTCACCCCGCGCATACCGTATGATTGTACCCAACCGTTTTTAGAGAAGAGGTAACCAGACAAGTTTTGACCGAAGTACTCAACCATGTCGTTCCGCTCAAATTCACCGTGTACAAGTACGTCAAATCCAACTTCTTCTTGCCATTTGATCCATTCGTCGATCGTTTCAGCAAGGAAGGCATCGTATTCTTCTTGTGTCAATTCACCCTTACGGAAGGCCAAACGTTTAGCACGAACTTCCTTAGTTTGAGGGAATGAACCGATGGTAGTTGTTGGAAGTGCTGGAAGCTTGAAGGCTTCTTTTTGGATTTCTTCACGTTCTGCGAAAGCTGGCAAACGAGTGTAGTCTGCTTCTGTCAAAGCTGCGATGCGAGCATGAAGTTCAGCATTTGCTCCAACGCGTTCTGTTGCAAAGAGTTCTTTGTTAGCAGCAAGAGCTTCTGCACCTTGACCGTTACGGATGGCATCCAAGTCACGCAATTCACCCAATTTTTCAACTGCAAAGGCGAAGTGGTTCAAAATAGCTGGTTCAAAATCTTCGTTAGCCGTTGTAAATGGCACATGAAGAAGGGAGCAAGAAGTCGTCAAGACAACCTTTTCAGCTGGAACTTGATCCAAGATTTCCAAGCTCTTTTCATAGTTGTTGCGCCAGATGTTCTTCCCATTGACAATACCTGCATAAAGAGTCTTATCAGCTGGGAAGCCACCTTTCACCAATTCAAGTGTTTTCTTGCCTTCAACAAAGTCAAGACCGATACCATCTACTGGCAAGTTTACAAGGTCATTGTAAACATCACGAACATCACCAAAGTAAGTTTGGATCAAGACTTCAAGACCTTTCTTATCAGCCAAGAGTTTGTTGTAGAGGTTCAAGAAGAGAGCTTTTTCTTCGGCTGTCAAGTCTTTAACAAGAGCTGGCTCATCGAGTTGAATACGAGTCGCACCAAGCTCAGCCAATTTGGCAAAGACTTCTTGGTAAGCAGCAACCAAGCTGTCGACGAAGTCTTCAGCTTTCACACCATCTTCAAAGTCAGATAATTGAAGGAAAGTGAATGGTCCAACGACTACTGGACGAGTGTTGATCCCCAATTCTTTAGCTTCTTGGTACTCATCAAAAATCTTGTGACCAGCCAATTTCACTTCTGTTGTTTTTTCAAATTTAGGAACGATGTAATGGTAGTTGGTGTTGAACCATTTTTTCATTGGAAGGGCACGCACATCCCCTTTTTCACCTTGGTAACCACGCGCCAAAGCGAAGTATTGTTCAAGGTCTGTCAAATCCAAGTTTTGAACAGATGCAGGCACGACGTTGAAAAGGAAGGCTGCATCAAGGAAATTGTCGTAGTGTGAGAAGTCATTTGAAGGAATCTCTGAGATGCCTTGTTCTTTAACAATGTTCCAGTGTTTAGCACGCAAGTCTTTAGCAGCTGCCAAGAGCTCGTCTGCTGAGATTTCTTTTCTAAAGTATTTTTCAGTTGTAAATTTTAATTCACGGAATTCACCCAAACGTGGGAAACCGATAATTGTAGTTGACATGTTGTGTCCTCCAAAAATTCTAATTGACACTATCATATCAGAAGATAGCCGTCTTGTATAATTGCTTTTACACGAATTTTGATATAGCCAAAAACTATAACACAGATTTAATGGGCCTTGAGAGCAGAAATCAAAATCAAAAACTAGGACTTCTTATAAATATTTCCTATAACCCAAGCATCCCCAAAACCATTTTTGAGCGGATTTTGAGCGGATTCCGCTAGAAGAACAGCCCCTAAAAAGCAAAGCAGGCCTTCTCTATCGAGAAAGACCTGCTTCTACGAGGAAGTAATTTCCTCTATTTTTTCATTTGCTTCATTAGGCTAATTTAACACAGAAGGCATCCCAAGGGGCCAACTTGCCTGATTCGAGGACTTGTTCTACCTTGGTATTGGCAATGAGAACCTCTTCAACCCCATTGACGAGCGGTAACTCTTGCTCTTGACTGGAGAGATTGACAACCACCAAATAGGCTTGCTCTCCTTCTACCCGCTTGTAGGCAAAAACCTTGTCTGCTGCGTCCACCAATTCATAATCAGCGGTCACAAGCCAAGGGTACTCTTTTCTCAAAGCAATGAGGGCTTGGTAGGTATAGAAAATAGAGTCTGGATCTGCTAGGGCAGCCTCTACATTGATCTCTTTGTAGTTTGGGTTGATCGCAAGCCATGGACGACCTGTCGTAAAGCCAGCTTCTGCTTCATCATTCCACTGCATCGGTGTCCGGGCATTGTCCCGACCAATATGGCGGATTTGATCCATGATCACTTCGAGCGGAACCCCTTTTTCTAAGGCTTCATGGGCATAATTGATCGACTCGATATCTTCTACGTCCTCAAGGGTCTTAAATGGATAGTTGGTCATCCCGATTTCTTCGCCTTGATAGATATAAGGAGTTCCCTTCATCAAGTGAAGCAGAATCGCTAAAGCCTTGGCAGATTTGACACGATAGTCCCCATCATCCCCCCAAGTTGACACAATCCGTGGCAAATCATGGTTGTTCCAAAAGAGGGAATTCCAGCCTTCCTCTTCTCCTAATTCCGTCTGCCACTTAGTGAAAATTTCCTTCAATTTAGGTACATCCAATTCCTTCGCGTAGTGCCACTTTGGTTGACCCGGTTGGTATTGAAGGCCAATGTGTTCAAATTGGAAAACCATGGACAATTCTTGATTTTTCGGATTGGAGTATTGCTTGGCAATCTCTGGAGTCGCCCCCCAAGTTTCTCCCACCGTGAGCAGATCCTTATCACCAAAGGTCGCTTGATTCATTTCCTTCAAGTAAGGATGGAGCATGGGACCATTGCTGATGATTTCCTGATCTGGGATCTTACCGATCATATCGATCACATCCATACGGAAGCCACCAATTCCCTTATCAATCCAGAAATTCATCATGTCATAGATCTGATGACGGAGTTCCTCATTTTCCCAGTTGAGATCTGGTTGCTTCTTACTAAAGTTATGCAGGTAGTATTGACCTGAAGCTTCATCAAACTCCCAAGCAGAGCCACTAAAAGCAGAAATAATACCATTGGGCTCATCGCGCCAAATATAGAAATCCCGCTTTGGACTTTCTGGATGTTCACGCGCCTCGATAAACCAAGCATGCTCATCAGAGGTATGGTTGACCACCAAGTCCATGATAATTTTGATCTTGCGTTTATGACCTTCTGCGATCAATTCTTCCATATCTTCCATGGTACCAAAGATGGAGGCAATATCCTCGTAATCCGAGATGTCATAGCCGTTATCATCCATGGGACTCTTGTAGACTGGTGAGAGCCAGATGGCTGTAATCCCTAGCTTTTCCAGATAGTCTAGCTTGCTCGTGATCCCCTTGAGATCCCCGATGCCATCGCCATTACTATCCTTGAAACTTTTTGGATAAACTTGGTAAATTACGGCATTATGCCACCATTTTTGTTCCATTTTTTCTTCTCCTTTATGATTGTGAAATCATTTTCATCATACAAAAATAGGGGTGAAATTGCAAGAGTTTACAAGTATTCATTCTCTTCACTGGAATAAATCACTTCAAAGAGACGTTGGCGCAAGCCTTCCTCCAAAGGCGTGATGACCTTCATCAACTGTTTCCAATCCTTGGCTTTTGAACAAGCCGCAAATAATTCGTTTTTCCTATCGTAGGCCAGGTTGGCAGATTTTAAGAGCTCAAACATCCGATCTTCTTTGGCAATCGGATGCGATTGCAGCTCACCCATCGCAATTTCCTGACTTTGATTGTCCACTATGATAGGGGCTGTCTCAAAGGTATGGAGCAAGAAACGGTGCCGTCTCTTTTCAGGAAGCAAGGCAATCTCACCTGTTAAATCCAGCCTAATCTTTCTTTCATCCCAATCGACTGTTACGCGGGTTTCAACCTTGCTAGCTCCTTCTCCTTCGACGAGTACGAAAGAACGATTGTCACCTGGGAAGAGATGCCAGTCCAGCATTTCTGGAAGGTCCACTCCTGTCTGTGCTTGTGCATCCATAGGGATGATAGCTCCCGCACGTGCAAAGACTGGAATATCCTGGCTGGTCCTAAAGACCGTGAGCTTGCCTCTTCCTTCATACTTCCAATCATGGAAGAAATCATACCAAACGCCGTCTGGGAACCAAACGCTCACAGAAGCACTATGAAAGACCGGATCCAGCGCTTCGGTAATTGGCGCCACCATGAGTTCACTGCCAAAGAAATATTGATTCTTCGCTTCATAAGCCTCTTCTTCATTTGGGTAGTGGTAATAGAGGGGTTGAACCAAGGGTAGCCCTTCTTCGTGCGTCGCAACATTCATGGTGTAGAGATAAGGCAGTAAGCTATGGCGCAGGCGCAAATACTGCTTCATCAAGCAACAGGTCTCAGACGAGTAAAACCACGGTTCCTTGCTGTTAAAGGCATTACAAGAACTATGGAGACGATTGATCGGGCTAAAGACCCCAAACTGCAACCAGCGAAGCGACAAGTCTTCATCATAGTAGCCCCGCATATGGCCACCGATATCATGACTCCACCAGGTGTAGCCGATATTGGAAGCTGTGCTGGTAAAATAGGGTTGAAAGGCTAGGGATTCCCAAGTCACAATAGTGTCCCCTGAAAAACCAATCGGATACCGATGGCTACCAGGACCCCCATATCGTGATAAGATGAGTCCAGCTTGGCCTTTTCGGCAATTGTCTAGATAATGATAGTGATTTAACAACCAAAGGGGATCCATCTTGCCATGACTACCTTGCTGCCAATCAATCCACCAAAAGTCCACTCCTTGATCTTCCAAAGGATGGTGGACATCTTCGAAATAAGCTTCGCGAAAAGCTGGACTATAAAAATCAAAGCTAGCCGCTTCTTCTTTTTCCGCATCCAGTCCCAAGCGTTTTGCGACCATGGGATAAGCATCTTCGAAGGCGCGAATTCCATCTGCCGGATGGACATTTAAGGTCACCTTTAAACCACGCTCATGCAGGCCATTTAAGAAGGCAGCTGGATCAGGAATCAAATCCCGGTTCCAACTATAGCCAGTCCAACCACTTCCAAAGCGAGCAGGAATCGCCGTCTTGTGCCAGTCCATATCGATCACACTGACTGCAAGAGGCACCCCTTCTGCTTTGAACCGATCCATCAAATCTGTATACTCCTGACTGGTATAAGGCCAATAGCGACTCCACCAGTTTCCCAGAGCATAACGTGGCAAGAGTGGGGGCTGTCCTGTCAGATGGTAAAAATCTTTTAAGGCGCCTAGATAATCGCGCCCATAACCGAAGAAATACAGATCCACTTCTGGATAGGGCCGTGCTCTAAAACCGCTTTCGTCATCATACAAATAGGAAGCGGAATCGTCTAAAAGAGCATAACCGGCCTTGCTCAAGATCCCATCTTGCAACTCCATAGCCCCATCGACCTCGTCAAGCGTCCGACTGGTCCCCTTTAAGGTCTCCGGCTGATCTCCATAATGCCACCGGCTCCCATAGACTGCATACTGACCCTTGAGTTCGATAAAAAGCCGATCCGGGGCAAAAGGTCCCTTTTCAAAATGGAGGTGGAGATGCTCTGTATGAAGATCGAGAACAGCTTCTGTCTCTACGACCTCACAGGCAACAGGTCCAAAATCTCGATGTTGTACAACTTGCGTCTGACCATCTTCAAAAACACCATCTTCAGAGTATTCCAAGCGCACCAAAGATTCCGTTAATACGGATATCCGATAGTTTTCTCCCTCTATGACTGGTCCTGCCATTTGTCTGTCCTCCTCTTTTTATAGGGCATCTGACTCGCCCTCTTTTCATCTGCTTCGCTTCACTAGGTAAACGCTTACGATTTTACTATAGCACTCAAAAAAAGGCCTGTCAACACTTGACAGAGCCTTTCCTAAAATTTTATAAGATCAACTTCCCCAATTGATCAAGAGATACATGAGACTCGAGCCAAACATATCTGCCAAGGCATGCATGAGGAAAAATGGCAAGAGATTCTTGACGACCTTCTTGTACATGAAGTAATAAAAGAGTCCATAAATGACGCCAATCACAAGGGCCCAGAGAAGCCCTTGATAGGTGTGGAAAGAAAAACGGATCAGGGTTGAAAAGGCCAGCGCCTTCCACTTGTTCTTCTCACTCACCGAAGTCATTAAGCCCAAAAAGAAAAATTCTTCATAAAATCCATTGAGCAAACCATAAGCAATCGCCATGGGACTCAAAGCCATGAACTTATGGAGGATCTGCATGGGATCGATATAAGGCCAAAGACTCGGACTTAGGTAATTGTATTCACCCGAGACTGTTGAGATAACATCCCCAAAAAGTCCCATCGCTGCAAAGAGCAAAGGCACCCAGATCAAGGTGGACCACTTGAAGCGGATCGGCAATTGTTTAAAATCAAAGCGACGGAGTAGCAAGTAAAGAAGAGCTAGAGCCAGCAAGATCAACTGCAAGGTCATATTGCTGGAATAAGCAGCTCCTTCACTTGCAGTATTGCTACTGTTTGTGGCTACTGCAGTCTGCGCGACTGGCTGAAAACTGGCTAAAAACAGCTGGGTCGAGCGGACAATGAATTGCCCAAAGAGAATGGCCGTCACAATGCCAATATCAAACCATTTGAGCTCTTTTAAGGGCTGTTTGGGTCGTATTCTGTTAAAAAATATCATCTTTCATCCTTCTATTCCCACCATGGAAGTATTTTTGTTTCTCTTACTTTAGCAATCATTGCTTAAAGAAGAGTTAACCTAGAGAAAAAAACGACCTTTTGGCCGTTTTATTTTATATTGAAGACAACGTCATCTTAAAAACTTTCCTTAGGTGAGGACGGACGTCAGCGAACTTCTTTGAAGTTCCATGACTTAGTTTTGAACCTCTTCGCTTTTTAATTTATAGTCTCAAAACTCCCGAGTGTTTGAAACAATCATGTTTCAAACACTTTTCTCACAGCGGAAAGTTTCAGTATATTGTTGATTCATTTTAAAAATTAAAAATCATTTTTCTGCAGAATCACTTAACCTATTTTATTTAAAACATAGGTTATCAACATTCTGAAACAACTTTTCGGCCGTTTCCATTACACAATTAGTCTAACAAATCTTGGATTCTATCCAGATATTGGTTGTCCGTCACTGCCATCACGCGTACCTCCGCTGGCCATACAAAATCTGGTCCTAACTGGCTCCGCAGGGGCTGCTCTTCTGCATCTCGATAGCCAATGATATTGAGTTGATACTGGTCTCTGACCGCCAACTCTCGAATACTCTTTCCAACCCAGGCAGATGGAACGGTAAACTCAACCACGACCACCTCATCATCCAACTGGAAAACTTCAATCCGGTGTTGGAAAAGAATCATTTTAGCGAGGGACATGCCTGCTTCTACCTCCGGCAGGATGACCAGATCAGCCCCAATCTTTTCAAGAACTTCCTTGGTCACTTCATTCTTGACCTTGGCAATGACGTGCTCGACGCCAAGTGCCTTACAGTGCATGACCGCCAGGACACTTGATTCCAGATTTTCACCTGTTGCGATGACAACTGTGTCACAGTTCCCAATATCTGCCGCATCCAGGAGGTCCATTTCCGTAATGTCTCCAACAATTCCAGTTGTAATCATAGATTCATACTGGTTGATCACATCTTCATGATCGTCAATTGCAATGATATCCACATCCTGGTCCTGCAGAGTTTTTAAGACACTCTGTCCAAAAATCCCTAATCCCAGAATTCCAATGGTTCGATTTGCCATAAGTCTCTCCTATCCGATAATGATGTCTGCCTTGGCATATTGCAAGGCATCTGCTTTTTTGGCTTTGTAATTGTTCAAGCTGACCATAAGGGTCAAGGGGCCGATCCGACCGATAAACATGAGCACCATGATGATCCCCAGCCCTGCTCCATTTAAAGTCGAGGTCACATTGGCCGTTACGCCCACTGTCGCTAAAGCCGATACCACCTCAAAGACCAAGTACAGAAAACGTTGACCATCCGGCGTCACAAGACAAAGGCCAAAGAGCCCCAGGATAAAGGTCAACTGGAAAATCACTGCTGTGCCCAAAGAGCGTTGCACCAAGTCTGGTGCGATGGTACGCTTACCCAAATTGGTATGTGGTAATCCAAGTAATTCCTTGCGAGCCAAAAGAACTAAGACCAGGAATGTCGTAATTTTCATGCCCCCTGCTGTCCCACCAGGTGCGCCACCTAGAAACATCTGCAAGAGATAGATAAAAAGTGTCACTGGCCGAACTGCTGTATAATCTAAGGAGGCAAAACCGGCCGTCCGCATGCTGACAGTTTGGAAAAAGCTGACCAAGACCTTCTCTCCCAATGGCAGGGACCCAATGGTTGCCGGATTATTAAACTCGGTCAAGAGGCTGGTTACTGTCCCAAAGAGGAGAATCGCAGCTGTTAACCAGAGAACCACCTTGGTGTGAAAGCGAAGAGTCCGTCGTCCGGATTGGTTACGGGCCTTGGTGACCAGGTCAAACCAAACCATAAAGCCCAAACCCCCTGTAATAATAAGGGCAGACAAAGTCAGATTGACCAACCAATCGGTCTGGAAGCTCATCATACTATCGCCCCCAAAATTATCAAAGCCCGCATTACAAAAGGCGGAAACCGCGACAAAGATAGAGTTAAAGATTCCATGGCCCCAGCCGAAGCGAGGAATGAAGCGAATCATGAGGAACAAGGCTCCCAGTCCTTCGATGGTAAAGGTGGTAATGAAAATAGAGCGCACAAAACGGGTCAAGCTTTGATTATTGCTAAAGCTAAAGCTGTCCCGAATAGTCTGCCGGTCCTTGAAACTGAGCTTTTGGCGGCTTTCCATAAAGAAGAGACCAATAAAGGTCAAAATCCCTAGGCCTCCAATCTGAATCAAGAGCATACAAATCAATTGCCCCCAGCCATTATAGGTCGAAGCCACCGACTGGGTAAAGAGCCCTGTCACACAGACCATAGAGACCGCGGTAAAGAGGTGGTCGATGTAGCCTGCTGTTGAGCTTACTTGCTGGACAAAGGGCAAACTCAGTAAGAGAGAGCCCATCAGGATAACCAAGGCAAAGCTGAAAAAGATCCGCCTTGCTGGAGACAGACCTTTGATCTTGGACTGCCATCGTTTAAAATATGATTTGACTAACATAACTTCATTGTATCATAAAAAGAGAATAGACCTACAAGTAATGAACCATTTCTAGGCATAATTCTAAGGCCTTCTCAAAAGCTTCTGAGCCCCAGTCACGCTGGTCATAATGTTCCAGATCTGCTAGAGAATCTGCGGTAAATAGGAGCAAGCCCCAAACCGCCTCACGAAGCTGGGCCACTGCAGCAAGAGAGGCACATTCCATCTCCACCACACTACACCCTTCTTCGATGCGATAGGCCACCTTGTCAGGTGTCTCCCTATAAAAGCCATCGGTCGACCAGGTCATGACCTCTTGATAAGGAATGGACGCTTGTTTGAGAACTGCTTCAATAGCAGTCAGTGCGCGGCCGTCCACCTCTATATAACGCGAAGGCGCGACATAATGATAACTGGCTCCTTCATCTCGCAAGGCCTTGGTCGGGATTAAAAAAGCATTTTCTTCTATGTCCACCAAGACCCCGCAGCTACCGGCCGATATGATCTTCTTCACTCCATAGCCAATCAACCAATCCATGAATTGGGCGGCAGGGGCAGATCCAACTGGCGCCTGGGCCAAGCAGATCTCCTCTCCTTTGTACTCCATAACATAGACCGGATAGATCTTGGTAGCTGAGACAAAGCTAGCTACTTGTTTGGCTCCAACAGCTTCCGCAAAGCGATCAATCTCATCTTCCAAGAAAGCATACACACATTTTTCAGGTAGGTGCAGGTCTAACCCCTCATGGGTCGGCATAATGACTGCCTGTGGATTGTCATCAAACTCTAAAATGGGTATTTCATGTTTATGGATCATTCCTTCTCCTTTTTAACGGGTATTTCTTTAATGACACGGGCTGGATTTCCTCCAAGGACCACATTGTCTCCAAAGGATTTTGTGACCACTGCTCCTGCGCCAGCAACCACATTGTCACCCAGCGTGACACCAGGAAGGATGGTGACCCCTCCTCCTGCCCAGAAGTTATCTCCTATCGTAATCGGCGCCCCGTACTCGAGACCAGAATTGCGCTCGTCTGGATCCAGTGGGTGCAAGGGGGTCAAGAATTGGCAGTTAGGACCAATCATGGCATTCTTTCCAATCGTAATGGGACATACATCCAACATGGTCAAATTGTAATTGGCATAGAAATTTTCTCCCAGATGGATATTAACCCCATAATCTACAAGAACCTGGCGATTAAGATAGAGGTTTTCACCGGTTGAACCAAACCACTCTTTGATGATAGCTACCCCTTTTGGGGGATCCACCTCTTGGTTAAAGGCTTCTTGTTTCTCCCGAGAGGCTTGGGCCAAAGCCCGTAATTCAGGGTCAGCAGGTCTATAAAAATCACCCGCAATCATTTTTTCATATTCACTGGCCATAAGGAAACCTCCACGTTATTTTGACATATTATAGCAGAATTCCCCCTTTAAAACAAACGTCAGAATAAGGGTTTGCAAGAAAAAAGATCACAAACGCTTAAAAATAATTAAAAACACTTGCATTAGCTTAATAGATAATGTAAAATATAGGCAAGAACAGAAATAAGGAGCAAGCTCATGTATCAGGAACAGCGACTCGAAAAAATCCTAGAACTTTTAGAAGAGCGAAAACAACTATCGGCCAAAGAAATGGTCGACTACTTCAAGGTCTCAAAAGATACCATCCGTCGTGACTTCGCTCTCCTTAGCCAACGCCAGCTGGTTCGCAGGACACACGGTGGTCTCCTTCCCTTAAACAAAGAACCTGGCCCTTCTTATCTAGACCGCAGTCAAAAGGCCAACAAGGAAAAGACTGCCATGGCTCAAAAGGCCCTGCAATTGATCCAAGATGGACAAGTGATCTTTCTCGACGTTTCCACCTCGATGACCCTGCTTGCTGGCTTGCTTAATAAGGAAGTCACAGTCTATTCGCATTCCCTTGACAATGCCATCCAGCTCAGTAGCCATTCCCAGGTTGACTTTCATCTTTTAGGAGGGAAATTCTACCCTAAAAACCGCTTCTACTATGACGCGAATCAAGCACAAATACTGGACAATCTTCGCTTTGATCTCGCTTTTTTTGGAGCAAGTAGCTTAGCCAATGGCGAAGTCACCTTTGAAGATGCTGAAGACGTTACAGTCAAATCCCTCGTCTTTGAACGGGCTCGTACCAAGGTGCTGGTGGCAGAAAGCAGCAAGTTCTCCCAAAATGCCAACTACTATCTTGCTCGTCTCAAGCAATTTGATTATTGGATTACCGACCAAAAACCAAGCCCTGAAATCCTTAAACAAGTCGGCAACGAAACCACTATTCTCTATTAGGAGGTAATCTTTATGTCTCACATTCGTCTCATCATCAGCGATATCGATGGCACCATCTTAAATGACCACCATCAGATCGATCCACAGTTAGCATCATTGATCCCGGATTTAAAGCGTGAAAAGATTCCTTTCGTGCTGGCCTCTGCTCGCTCTCCAAAAGGGATGGCACCCATTGCCAAAGAGCTCGGCATAGAAGACTGTCCTATGGCCTGCTACAATGGAGCCTTGATCCAAAAAGGAGAGCAGGTTCTGTTTGAGCATCCCTTAGACAAGATTGAAGCCCGTCAATTTATTGATTGGGCCAACCAACACTTTCCTCAGGTTTCGATCAACCTCTATAGTGGAAAAGACTGGATGACCGATCATCTCGACCAATGGAGCCAAGAGGAGGCCCGGATTACAGGAGAAAAACCTATCATTCTTCCCCTATTGCATCCTTTACTGGATGCGACAAAGCCCCTCCACAAATTGCTCTTAATTGGGGAAGCAGAAGAGATCCAAGCCCTCTATCGTGCTATTTCTACCGACGACTTCCCTTCTACCGCCTTTTATCTCTCCAAAGCCAACTACCTAGAAGTCACGGCTAAGCACGTCTCTAAAGAGGATGCTCTGGTTGAACTCGCCAACCACTACCACTTGAGCTTAGAAGAAGTCCTCACCATGGGGGACAACTTCAACGACCTCCCTATGCTCAAAAAAGCAGGCATCGGTGTCGCTATGGGCAATGCTCCTCAAGAGGTGAAAGACGGAGCAGCAATCGTGACAAAGACCAATAATGAAAACGGGGCTGGGCAAGCGGTTGAAACCTATGTCCTGATTTAGAAACATAAATAAAGTGACTAGCTAGTATTTTTTACGACTAAAAAATATAGTAGAAATACTGATAAAATAAGGATTCCTGCAAATTTGTGGGAATCCTATTTTCTTTCGTATGTATTGTATAATTAAATTATTTTGTGTATATTTTGCTTATTCAGCTTATTATTAATAATTAGAGATATAAAAAGCTCGCAAAGCCTTGATTATTATACCGTTGACAAGTTTTTCAAAAACCTGTATGATAGAAAAAAGTTTATTAAAAAGGGGACGTATTTTGAAAAAATATACTATTTCACGTAAACAAACTTTAACTTTAGCTTCCGTTGTTTTAGGAACTGTCTTCACAGGAACGACTATTGCTTCTGCTGATGACGTTGCACCTGCAACAACCCAAGCTGCTCCTACAGCTACTACAGCAGCAAAATCACCTATCACTACTGCAACCGAAGAAATCAACGCCAAAGCCAATACACCAGTTGTTCCTGCTGATAAAGCAAAAACTGGAGATGTCATCGCTGTGGACGTTAAAAAAACTGGCCCATCTGCTAAAACAGACGGTGCAGATACAACCACTACCTCAACAGCAACTATCAAAACCACTAGCTTAGACGATCAAGACACACCTGTTGGCACTTCAAAACCAGTCTCTTCTACCAAGACAGCTACATCAACCAAAGAAACAGCTGACTACACTGAGACAACAACTGAAACCGTCAACAAAACAACTGTAGTCGAAGTGACAAAAGAAGCAGATGTCGTCAATAAAAAAGAAGTTCAAGCAACATCAGACATCGTCTTTGTCATCGACAAATCAACTTCAATGGATTCTCACATCAGGGATACGATGAAGAATGTCGAGACCTTCGTTCGCAATCTATCGGCAAAAAATATTCAAGCTCGTTTAGGATTGGTTGAATACGAAAGAGCTAGTGAAGTTAAATACCATGATTTCAATGGATCTAAGTTCACAAGTGATCCAGAAAGTTTCATTTCTGCTTTGAAAACCATCAAAACTAAAGGCTACTATGAAAATGCTACTGTTCCATTGCATCATATTGCTACTTCAGGGGACTACAACTGGGGGGCTGGGGCAAACAACCATCGCTTTGCTTTCTTGATTACAGACGAGGACATTGATCTTACAAAGGATACACCAACCAAAGAAGCGACACTGAAGGCCCTTCAAGATGCTGGCATCTCTTTGACAGTGGTTGGTGAAACAGCTGAGAAAAAAGACTTTGATCCATTGGTCAATGGAACAAATGGTCTCTACTTAGATATCGACAAAAACTTTGCTGACTTGTTGAACGTTCAATTTGCCAACAAAGTCGTTGAAACTGTCCAAAAAGGTCGTGTCTTCAAAGTCCAAACAGACAAGTATGAGTTGATCTCAAAAACTCACCGCGTGGCGAAAGCAAAACCACAAACGCCTAGCATCCAAACACCTGCAACACCGACTCCTACTCCTCAGAAACCGGCTGTTGTCACTCCTGCGAAACCGACCGTTTTCACACCGGCTAAAGATGAGCCTGTCAAAACAGCAGTTTATATCGCACCAGCTGCTCTTCCTCAAAAAGAAGCAAGCCTTCCAAATACAGGAAGCAAGACCTCAATTGCTTTGACGACTCTAGGTCTTGGTCTTCTTAGCATGGGTGCTGCCTTTGGCCTCTCTCGTAAAACAAAGAAAGACTAACATGAAAAGCCTAATCCGTTGATTGGGCTTTTTATCACTCAAAATTTCCCCTTTGCTATTTTCATTAGAAAGCGGAAATCTTCAACTTCTACCAAGAGATTCTTGTCCCCCGCTATGATATAATGGGGACAGTACAAGGGAGGAAACCAATGTTACAAGAACTAGCCTTTACAGGCCAATGGAGACACTATCAAAAACGCGTTCTCGATAAGAGTGACGCTTTTATGGCGGATGGCCACCTGCATTTGGTAGCAGCTCCTGGCTCTGGAAAAACAACCCTGGGAATCGAATTTATCAGACGCTTTGGCCAGCCAACCCTGATCTTGGCTCCTACGGTCACCATTCGTCAGCAATGGGTGGACCGGATTATCCAAGCATTCTTGAGTGATGAAAGCCAAGCGGAGCAATTGATCTCTCAGGACCTCAAACATCCTAAGCTGATTACAGTGGCTACCTATCAGGCCCTACACAGCGCCGTGAACCAAGTCGTCGGTCAATCACAAGCTGAGGATACCGATGACCAGGCAGAGATTGAAACATTTGATTTCAAAGGCTTTGATATCTTTACTACTTTCAAAGCCATCTCACTCGGGACCCTTTGTTTAGATGAGTGTCATCACCTGCGCAATGAATGGTGGAAGAGTTTGGAAGCCTTTCGTCAGGCCTTCCCAGACTTAAAGATGATCTCCCTTACCGCCACCCCGCCCTATGAAGGGGATCCTGCCCTTTGGGATCGCTATATCCGCATGTGTGGTGAGATCGATGAGGAAATTACGGTTCCCGAATTGGTCAAGGAAGATACCCTTTGTCCCCACCAAGACTATGTCTACTTTGCCTTTCCAACCAAGGAAGAGCAAGAGCAGTTGGACGCTTTTAGCCAACAAAAGAATGCTCTCTTGCAACAACTGACTTCCGATTCCCTCTTTTGCCAATACCTCCAAACCTGCCAGGCCTTATCTGGTCAGATTAGCGATGATGAATTGCTCAATGAGCCCAAGTATCTCTCTGCTACCCTGATCTTTCTTCGAAGCAAGGGAATTGACTTTCCCAAACGTTTCCAGGACCTTTTAGGAGCCAAGAAACTACCTGCTTTCACCCTGGACTGGCTTGAAATTCTCCTGCAAGGTCTGCTCTTTCAGGTGCCTCACTGGTACAATCTACCTGAGGAATACGAGAAGCAACTGCTTCATGAATTAAAAGCAGCCAGCTTGATCGATCGAAAACAAGTCAAACTGGTCCGCAACAAAAAACAAGACCTTCTACTCAACCAATCCCTCGGAAAACTTAATGCCGTCCGAGAGATTTTCAAGGCCGAATACCAGGCTCTTGGAAGCCAACTACGACAACTGGTATTAACAGACTATATTCGTCAAGATTTTGAAGTTCATCTAGGAGATAAGGACGCCCAATTTACTCAATTGGGAGTGCTCTCTTATTTCGAATCTATTCGCAGGGAAAGCTTAGAGCAAGCAACTCCTCCTGCCATCGCTGTCTTAACCGGTAGCATCGTCATCATCCCGACGGTTGCTAAGCCAAGACTAGAGGAGCTGTTAGGAGGGAATCGACTGACTTATCAAAGTGTTGGCCAATTATCTCCTGATGACTTTCTCAAGGTTCGTTTGGTCGGTTCTCAACATGATTTGGTGACAGCTGTGACCCAGCTCTTTCAAGAGGGCCTCATCCAGGTTGTTATTGGAACCAAGTCTCTTCTAGGAGAAGGCTGGGATGCTCCTTGTGTCAATTCCCTGATCCTAGCGAGCTTTGTCGGCAGCTTTATGCTCAGCAACCAAATGCGAGGCCGTGCCATCCGAGTGTGGCCTGAGGATCCAGACAAAACTAGTAACATCTGGCACCTGGTCTCCATTAATCTTTCCCTAAAGAAATGGTATGAAAAGTCCGATCTTGAAAAGGAAGAGATCGAAGCCATCACTGATCAGTTGAAAGAATACAGTCCTGATCTGGAGCTCTTAGAAAGACGGATGAAGCAATTTTTAGGTCTCCATTACAAGGGGCCCTTCATCGAATCTGGCATTGAACGTCTAGCCTTTGACAATATCCGCTATACCAAAAAACAGTTGCAAAAACTCAATGAAGAGACCTTAGAGCGCTCTACCCATCGTCAAGAACTCCGAGACGGCTGGAAATCAGCCCTGCCGATTCTGGAGAATATGGAGATTGCTAACGAGGTACAAGTGGATAAACACTTCCTGCCCCTGGCCCTATTTTTTGACGCCAGAAAGCTAGCTCGTTGGCTGACGGCCGCAGCTTTGACCGATTCTGTCGCCAACCTTTTTTACTATTCACATAGAGGCGGAGGGAATAAAGCGTCTCTAATTCTTCTATTCGTTTTAGCTGTTCTCGCTCTCCTTGCTTGGCTGCGCTACTATCTCTATAAGAGCCCTTATAAACGGTTAGAAGTCTTCGGCCAGGCTATTCACCAAGCCCTACTCCTTTCTGGCCAGATCCAGACCCAAGAAACCCGCATCCAAGTCGTACGAGACAGAAAGGATGCCATCAACACGCTGATCTATTTGAAGGGCGGAACCATGCGGGAGAAGGAACTCTTCTCGCAAACCATGATCGAATTCTTCGCACCGATTGAAAATCAGCGCTATATCCTGAAAGCACAGGAAAAGGTATCCGATCAAACAGAATATTTCGCTGTACCAAGCCTCTTTGACAAACGGAAAGAGGATGCCCAAGCCTTTGTGGAGCAAATCCGAAAGAGCCTAGGTAAGTATGACCTCGTCTATACCCGAAGTGCCGAAGGTCGCGCTATTCTCCTTGATGCGCGCATTAAGGCCTTAGCTAATAAACAAGAGCGCACCTTCACCAAGAAACAAGTGATGTCGAATTTGAAATAAAAGTTGTAAAAAACCATATTCCCATTGAAATGGAATATGGTTTTTTGGTTTGTTTCTATCAGATCCCCCTATTTCCACAAGCCACCTAAGATTTGCTTTTCGACCAAGGAAAGATCTTCATCGGTCACTTGCCCATTAGTTCCAAGAATATAGAGCTGACCAAAATAGGCAAGCAGCGGGCCAATCAGAATACGCAGGAATTGGGAAATAGTCAGATCAGGATTGATGCGAGGGTCCGCTTTCAGTTCTTGAAGGAGGTCACCAATTCTACCCTGAATGAAACTCCAAATATGTTCTTGCTCCTGCTTGATCTTTTCATTCGAAAATATCTCCTGTAACACGATTTTTAAGAGAGCTTGATTGGTTTTGAGGTAGTTCATTCGGTCATAAACGAAATAGTGAATTTTTTCCTCTGTTGTTTGAAAATTTAAGAGTTGATCCAGAAAATTTCCCAGAAGACTAGGAAGGATCGGATGTAAAATAGCCGTCAGCAACTCATCTTTGGTCTGGAAATACTTGAAGAGAGTGGCTTGGCTAAGCCCGGCATGCTCCGCAATTTGAAGGGTTGAAGTCCCATTATACCCCTTGGTCGAGATCAAATCGACGGCTGCCTGCATAATTTTCTTCTTTCCTTTGGGATAGTCTGCTCCCTCTAGATACGCTTCAAACGACTCAAAAATACTCTCGTTCATGTCCTTCCTCACATCCTCTTATTATTTTTATACCTTACGATACCGACGCAATCCGACAATATTCAGCATTGTCAAAGCGACAAGGAAAAGCAGTAAAACACCGATATTTGGCAAAATATCCCCAAGGTTACGTCCGTAAAGAATAATCTGACTCATGGCATCACCTGAGTAGGTCAAAGGCAAGAACTTCCCAATTGTTTTTGCCCATTCTCCCATTGAATCAAGAGGAATGATTCCTGAGAAAAAGAGCTGCGGCATAATCACAAGAGGAATAAATTGCATCATTTGGAATTCTGATTTGGCCAAGGTGGACAAGAGAATTCCGAAGGCGAGTGCTACAAGAGCCAATACTACATTAACTATTATAATATTTCATAAACTTCCGACAACTTCAATATTCAACAACCAGATAGCTGCTAAAACAACAACCGCTGTTTGAAGAATAGCGATGATCCCATAAGACATCATGTAACCATAGACGATTTCAGAGCGTTTAACTGGAGTGGCTAATAAGCGATCTAGGGTGCCGCTGGTGCGTTCTTTCAACAGCGCCATCCCTGAAATCAAGAAAACAAAGAAGAAAACGACAAATCCAATCAAGACTGGAATCATACTGGCAAAGAAGCCTGTATCTTCATTCCCATACTCATAAGATTCCTTAATTTCTGGTGATTTTGCATCCAGTTTCAATTGAGGAAGGGCCTGTTTAACACGAGTTAATAGTTGATTGGTGCCTTCACTGGCGATACTGGTTCGCAATACTTGACGGGTCATAGCAGTTTTCGAAGCATCTGTATTGGCATAATCTACCAGATACTCCCCGTCTTTATAAGAAATGACGGCGTCGACTTTCTCATCAGCCAAGTCTTCTTTGGCTTGATCCATGTCTTTGTAAGTTTTCACACTGACATGGTCCATATCATCCATCTTCCTTACCAAACTAGTTGGTAGATCCCGTGTTGCAAGCTTGACGTTCACGGTTGTACTAGCCGAAAACATGAGGTTCATCAACCACATGATAAATACTGGAGCCACAAACATCATGGCAAGGGTTCGTTTGTCACGAAGCAATTCTTTGATAACTTTTTTTGCAATGGCAAGGGTTCTCATCTTATTCTCCTTCTGCTTTCAAAAAGACTTCTTCAATACTTGACACACCATAATTTTCCTTGAGATTTTTTGGTGTATCAAAGGCAATGATGTTTCCACCTAACAAGAGGCCAACCTTATCTGTCAACTCTGCTTCATCCATGACATGGGTGGTGACCAAAATGCCTACACCCTTGTCTCTAAGTGTGATTAATTCCTTCCAGATTTTCTTTCGAAGAGAAGGATCGATTCCAACCGTCGGTTCGTCCAAAATCAAGAGCTGAGGATTTCCTAAAAGCGCAATCGCCAGCGACAAGCGTCGTTTCATCCCTCCGGAATAACCAGATACGGCCTTATTTAAGTGATCTGTCAGATCTACCACCTGAGCCACATGGGCAATTTCTGTTGTTAAGTCTTTTTTGGAAAGGCCTTTTAGCTGACCGAAAAATTCCAAATTTTCTTGCCCTGACAAGGCCTCATATAAAGCATCAGACTGGGCCATATAGCCAATATCTCCCAGAATATGACGATTGGGCATGGTGCGGTCTAAGACTAAAGCGATACCGCTATCTGCCTTTTCCATTCCTAACATGGTTTTAATCATGGTTGATTTACCAGCACCAGAAGGACCGATTAGACCAATGATTTCCCCAGACTGTAATTCAAAACCAACGTGGTTTAACACCAGTTGTTGACCAAAAGATTTTTGTAAATCTTGTAAATGTAGCAATGTTTTCATATGCATCCTCCTAAGTGAGTGTTTACTCACTTTTTAAGTATGAGACTATTATAGTGAGTGAACACTCACTTGTCAAGTAGAAAATTTCATTTTTTTCAGAAAAATAAAAACACCAGATGAATACATCTGGTGTTGATAATGGAAATTTCTGCTGTTAAGCTTCTGTCTGCATCTACTCGCGATACTCTGAAATAGTCTGTCCGGTCCATTTTTTAAAGGCTCGTGAGAAGGAAGACACTTCGGAGTATCCTAGTAAATAGGCTACATCAACTGTTGTCATGTAATGACAATTTGCGTCACAATGAAATTGATTGGTCTACTCCCCTTCCTTCCATCATATACTGTCATTTTTCTGATATAATAAATTGTTCAAACATCGCAGAAAGGATAACCCATGTCAAATCTTATCAAACACAAACGGGTTGAGTATAGTGAACTCTTTTATGATCTGGTCTTTGTTTACGCTATTTCCAAAACCACTGCCCTTATCCATCATCTTCACCATGGAGTCTTATCATTAGATGCCATCTTTGGTTTCCTGATGACACTTCTGGTTTTGGTCAATTCTTGGATGATTCAGACCGTCTATACCAACCGCTATGGAAAGAATTCCCTTTTCAATATGACCGTCATGTTCATCAATATGGCAATGTTGCTCTTAATCTCAAACATGATTACCAATGACTGGCAGAGCTACTTTCATACCTTCTGCTGGACAGTGGGAACCCTGACCTTAACCCTATTTCTCCAATACTTAGTAGAGTATTTGCGTAAGTCTACTACTCCAGCCAATCGAAAAAGTATCAAGGGCTTTCTTTGGATGACAGGGCTCAGGACCTTGGCTATCTACATAGCTGCACTTCTTCCGATAGATTTTGGTATCTATGTCTATATGCTAGGGATTCTCTTGACCTTCGTCATGCCTATTATCTTAACTCGACATACAAGTCTTTTTCAGATTAATCTCCCCCACCTGATTGAACGCATCTCGCTTTTAGTTATCATCACTTTTGGTGAGATGATTATGGGCCTTGCAGATTTTTTTACACTTGAAAATTTCTCTATCCACTCTATCCTTTACTTTATCATCATGGTCAACCTCTTTATGAATTACTTTGGTAAGTTTGACCATGCCATTGATGAAGAAGGAAAGAATAAGGGAATCTTCCTAATTTATAGTCACTATCCAATTTTCATCGGCTTGATTATGGTGACTGTGTCTATGAGTTTCTTGGTCAATCCAGAAGTCCATCACCATTTTGCGACTGGCTTCTTCTATACGGGTATCGGCCTCTTTCAAGCTGCTATCCTTGCAAATGGCTATTTTAACAAGAGTCACCTCAAGTATGACAAGCTCTATTATGGTTTGCAAGCAGGGATGTTCCTTATCGGACTGGTTCTCTCCCTTCTTTTCTCAGCCAATCCAACCATTGTCATTACCATCGCAACCGTGATGACTTTAGCAATGGAAGTTCACTTTATCCATTTTTATATGACCCGAACCAAGAAATTTTCAAGTCCGGATTGGGAATTGTATTAAAAAATTCTAGTAGATATTTTCTACTAGAATTTTTTCGTTAGTCCAGTACAATCATAGCCTTAATCGTCTTACGTTCATCCATATCTTTGTATGCCTGATCAATCTCGTCCAAGCTATAACTATGAGTGAAGACGCGACCTGGATTGATATCGCCATCAAGGACAGCCTTAAGCAAGAACTGTTTGTCGTAGGTAGTGACCGAGGCTGCTCCACCTGCCACCGAGATGTTTTGAGCAAAGGTCGAACCAAGGGCACGATTATTGTAATGAGGCACGCCGACAAAACCTAAACGTCCTCCATTGTGAAGAACCCCAAGGGCTTGATCGACAGCTGCTGCGGTACCGACACATTCAAGGGCCGCATCTGCTCCACCTCCGAGGATTTCACGAACCTTGGCAATGCCTTCTTCACCACGCTCAGCGACAACTGCTGTCGCGCCTGACTCCAAGGCCATCTGTTGACGGTCTTTGTGACGGCTCATAAGGACGATTTGTGATGCTCCCCGCATTTTGGCTGCGATCACTGCACATTGACCAACGGCACCGTCCCCGATGACCACTACTTTGTCACCAGGCTTCACGTCTGCTACACGCGCTGCATGGTAGCCCGTCGGCATGACATCAGCCAGCGTCAAGAAGGATTTGAGCATAGCTTCTGTATAATCAGATGGTTGACCTGGAATCTTGACAAGGGCCCAATTAGCAAAGTGGAAACGGATGTACTCTGCTTGCACCCCGTCAGACCAGTTGGTGCCAATATGGCGGTCACAAGTCCCATCATAGCCAGCACGACAGGCATCACACTCCCCACAACCATGGGTGAAAGGCGCAATGACAAAGTCTCCTGGCTTAACCGTTGTAATGGCCTCACCGATTTCTTCCACGATCCCAATAGCTTCGTGGCCACTATTTTGATGACCTGCTTCAATATCCGGATTGCGGTAGCTCCAGAGATCGGATCCACAGACACAGGTGCGAACGATGCGGAGAATGACATCATCTGGCGCTTCGATGCGTGGACGTTCTACTTCTACTAGACCCACTTGCCCAGCTTTTGTATAAACTGTTTTCTTCATAGGAACAACCTACTTTCTATTGCTTACTTACCTACAGTATACACTTTTTCTTAGGCTTCTGCTCGTACCAACTCGTCATTAATGATGGTGATGATCATGCCCATGACCTTGATCCACTTCCAGTTCTTCGATATTTCGCTTGTGGGCGCGGTGGGTCGCCAAGTCTTCATCCACTTCGATGGTAACATTTTGAAATCCACTCTCTTTGAGCAAGGTGCGGATAGACTCTTTACAGACCTCCATATGCTTGACATGCTCCAGACAAACATGGACAATGGCGTTTTTTTCCAAACCATCCATGGTCCAAAGATTGAGCTGATTGATACTAGCGACATGGTCCAACCGCTCCAAATCACTCTTGACTTGCTGGATATCTACTCCTTCTGGCACGGCATCCAAGAAAATCTTGAGCGTGCTCCAAAAACGTGGAATGGCTTTTGACAGAATAAAGATGGAAATGGCAAGAGATAAGAGCGGATCCAGAATATACCAGTCGGTAAATCGGAGGACAATGGCCATTAGGATGACAGCCACCCAGCCCAGAGTATCTTCCAGAAAATGCAGGCTGAGAATGGATTCGTTCTTGGTTTGCCCCTTGCGAATGACGAGACTCGCTAGCACATTGATGCTGACGGCTATGATTCCAAGCCAGAGAATGCCCTCATCGTTGACAGGTTGTGGGTGAAATATTTTCGTTATATTTTCTAAAATAACCAGAACGGACCCTGTCATGAGAATCACTGCCGTTACCATGGCCCCTAAAAGGCTAAAGCGCTTGTAGCCCAAGGTATAGTGGCTGTCTTCTTCACGGTTAGAAATGCTCTCCAAAAAGGCGGAGATCCCAATAGCGATCGCATCCCCCAAGTCATGGACCGAATCCGCAAGGACAGCGCTGGATCCAAAAATCCCTCCTGCAATAAACTCAACAATGGCATAACTCAAATTCAAGAAAAAAGCGATCCAGACCGCATGTTTTGTCTTCATAATCCTATTTCCTTTGTTATAATAGATTCATGAACATCATGTTCATTATCATTATCTAACATTCACAACAGAAAGGATAGGGGCAAACCGTTTAGGGTGTACGTTACTGAACAGTTTGTTCAAAGTGTCCATATGACTGCTCAGGATCGTCGTATTACTAAGACTCGAAAAGCCATCTATAATGCTTTTTTACAACTACTCAATCAAAAAGACTACGAGGCTATCACGGTTCAGGAAATCATAGACCTTGCTGATGTTGGGCGCTCGACCTTTTACAGCCATTACGAGAGTAAGGAATTATTGCTAGATGAACTCTGTCAAAAGCTCTTTCACCATCTCTTTGAGCGTGCTGAACACCTCTCACCACAAGACTATCTAGCTCATATCTTTCAGCATTTCAAGAAAAATCAAGATCATGTGACCAGTCTCTTGCTCTCTAAAAACGATTATTTCATCCGGCAACTGCGAAAAGAACTAGAACACGATGTCTACCCAATGGTAGCCGACGAACTCATCCAATCGTACCCTAACATTCCCCACTCCTATCTCAAACACCTGGTCGTCAGCCATTTCATCGAAACCCTCAGCTGGTGGTTGAAAAAAGGCAAGTCCTACACCGAACAAGAAGTCATCCAATTTTATTTGGAGATTCTAAAAGTGGGCTCGAACTAGAAGGGAGTATTTTCAATGACCAGCGTGCAATTTTACTTTCTATTTCCATCACTCTTCATGCTTCACGAACTCGAAGAAATCGTTTGGATGCCATCCTTTGTCAAAAAAATATCAATCCAGTATCCAAACAATCGAATCCTAACTTATTACACTCCTTTTGCTTTCAACTTTATTGTCTTGGAACAATTTCTCATCCTAATGACGTCGCTATATCTTAGTTACCAGTTTAATAACTATAGCATTTACGCAAGCATCATAATCGCTTATATCTACCATGTGTTCGGACATCTGATTCAGACAGTCGTTATTCGAAAATATGTGCCTGGGTTGTTAACGGGCATTTTAACAAGTTTGTTTGCTCTTTGCAATCTCAAAAATGAATTTCCAATTAAACTTTATGGTTACTCTCTTTTTACCTTATTGGTTATTATTTTAAATCTTGTAGTATCATTTATGATTCTTCATAAAATCAGTCATAAAAAATAGTACTCAGGCAATCATATCTTAGAAAGGAAACCCTATGTTCTTCCCCATTCTTCTCGGCTTTTTTACAGCCTTCTTTGCCCTTGCTTTTGTTCTTCTTCACTTATTGGCCTCCCTTTCAGAATTTAAAAAGGGAAATCACACTTTAGGAAATACATTTCTCCTCATCGGAAGTAGCCTTGCGACCTTATCTCTCATCCTCTACTTCTTTTTACCGATTGTCTCTCTAGCCCTTTGGCTGATCGGATGTGGTTTGATTTGCTACGGAGCCTATTGGAATGGAAAACACAAAGGAAACTTCCACCCAGTCCACCACCTGATTCGGATGGGCATCGCTCTGGTGATTACAATTTTATTAGCTCTCATATAAGAAAAGCTCAGGTTTTCAAAAAACTTGAGCTTTTGTAGTTTCTATTTATTATGCCATCAACAGCATGAGAATAGGAATCACCACCATGGTTGCAAGGGTCGTTTCTGTCACCATGACGGCTGCATAGTCACTATCAGCTCCATAGAGTCTGGCAACAACTGGCGCATTGGTCATCACAGGCATAGCGGACTGGATGATAAAGACCTGCTTCATCAAACTTGGAAGAGGCACCCAGTAGACGATGGAGGCCATCAAGAGAGGGGCAACCAGAAAGCGACCTAGTAGAATCAATAGTTGCTCTTTTCCCAGAACCAACTGCTTCACACCTACATGAGACACTGACAAACCGATGAATATCATGGATAAGGGGGTTGTTAAATTGCCCAGGTACTGTAAATCACTGGCTAGAAAAGCTGGCAACTTGATCTGTAGCATCACCAAGACTAGTCCCAAGAGAAAGCCCATAAGGGGCGGAGAAAAGACTTTTTTCAGACTGGTTTTGAGATCAAACTGAGCTTCTCCCTCACCATCTCGCTGAATGAGATAAGTTCCCAAAGTCCAGAAAAAGGTCGTATTACACATGTAATAGATCAAAACATAGGGAATACTGGCATCTCCAAAGAGGGCTTGGTTAATGGGGAGTCCCACGAAGATGGTATTGGAGTTAAAAAACATGGAAATAAAGAGGCCACGACGGTCCTGTCTTACTGCAAAGATCCTTGCTACCCCTGTCGCGATGCCAAGTAAAATAACCATAGACAGGGCAGGAAATCGCAAGGCTGGCAACATTTTAAGTAGATCTGCTGCTGTGAAGCGTTGCGTAATGGTGTAGAGCATATAGCAGGGAAGAGCAACTTGAGTGACCAATTTAGCGAGTAGGCCACGCGACTTGTCATCGAACCAGCCTTTTTCACCAATGATAAAGCCCACTAAAATCATGCCCAGGATGACGAGAATCCCTGATATGCTCCTCAAAAAGATGTCCATGTTCTCCCCTTTTCTTTTTTAAATTTGAACTAAAAAAAAACATTTTTTACAAGTCTCAAAAACTACTCTAGTATATCATAAAAAGAGGTGGGGCAACATGCCCAACCTCATGCATTTTATTAATTGTCACTAATACCCCTTCTTAGCTGCCTTACTCCATTGGTACCAACCAACGAGACTGTTGATAAAGTAAATCAAGAAAAACCAATAAAATGGTGGGGACTATGGCGAAAATAGATGATTCAGTTAAAAAGAAAGTTCCAGAATTGCGATTTAAAGGATTCACGGATGAATGGGAACAGCGTAAGTTGGGAGACAAAGTTCGAATAGTGATGGGACAGTCTCCTAATTCAGAAAATTATACTGATGATCCTAATGGGCGCTAAAAATGCGAAGACCTATGAAGACCTATTTTGTATTAGTCAAACAAAAGATCCAAAAGAAATGGTATATGATTATGACCATGAAATAAAGTAAAACCAAACCGAGTGATCTGAGGAAGCACCCGATGATCATGAAACGTTATTAAACACAAAAGTCACCCATGTGAGTTCTTGCCAGAAGCTGAAGTTAATCCTTCAACCTGGAAAACCCGCAGAGGTGACTTTTTCTATACATCTCGATTTTTCTGGCAATAATCATTAACCGATAAATATGTCTGTGAATCACCCAGCGACTTCGCTATGTCCATAATCCGCGGTGGTAGTAATCCCACTCGCTGGACAAGTTCGTGATCGCTGAATAATTCCCGTGGACTGCCGGCGAAGCCAAACTTCCCGTGTTCCATAACATACACCGACTCAAACTCGGCGGCGACCCAATCCATGTCATGGGTGATGGTCACAACTTGGTGGCCCGAATCAGCCAACTGATGGAAAATTGCGGTCAACTTGCGCCGGCTTTCCCAATCAAGCGACATCATCGGCTCATCAAATAAATAAATCGCCGGATCCACTGCCAAAACTGTGGCAACGCTCAACAGCTTGCGTTCCGACAATGACAGGTCATATGGACTTTCAGCTGTTTTATCATCCAAGCCAACTCTTTTTAGAGCCGCTAAAGCCCGCCTCGTAATCGTGTCGTGGTCATCCATGACCTGCGCGACACTCCACTCCACCTCTCGTTGAACGGTCGGGTTGAAAAGCTGATCGTCAGGATTCTGAAAAGTAATCCCAACCTTCAGTAACTTTTCGACTGGTTTAAGATCATTAAAATTTTCTCCATCGATCTTAATCACACCGGTTTGTGGTGTCAGCAAGCCCGTCAACAATTTGAAGAGCGTTGATTTGCCGGCACCATTTTGGCCGACAATCGCCACCATCGGATCGGCGAAGTGTTTGTCTTCAACATCCAAGCTAAAGGACCGTTCCGGATAAGTGAACGTCAGGTGTTTCAGTTCAATTGTGGACATAACGAACCTCCTTCAGTTCAGCGTCATTCACCGGATACCGGCCATCAGCCAAGTGCCAATCCATTTTTTGAGCAAGTTGCTGGATTGTCGGGGCTGGAATCTGCCAGTCAGCTGCCAAATGATTAAACACCTCACCCGGCCTGCCCTGGGCTACCATTTGACCCTCGTGCAGCACCCACACAACGTCGGCGACTTCGCACAAATCGTCAATTTCACTGGTGACAATGAAGACAGTCGTCTCTTTGACTTGGGCCAGCCATTGGAAAAATTGTCGGCGGCCAAGGGGATCCATCTGACTGGTCGGATCATCCATAATCAAAACAGCCGGGTTAGCCACAATCGCCGTGGCAATTGCCAACCGCTGGATCTGACCACCGGAAAGGCTCTCGGGACGCAAATTCAGCTGTTCAATCAGCCCCATTTGCGTGGCAACTTCTTCAACCCGTTTTTGAATCAGTCCTTCAGCCATTCCCTGATTAATCAAGTCAAAGGCGATTTCATCGGCAACCGTGTCTGCCAACCCGCTTAGTTGGCCAGCTGGATTTTGCAGTACAACTCCATTCATGGCATTATAAACGGGCCAATTGTCGGACACTCGCTGGCCAAACATGTGCCAGTCGCCCTCAATCTCAGCAGACACAATTTTGGGAATGACCCCTGCCAGCACACGGCACAAAGTCGATTTGCCGGAGTGGCTATTCCCGATAATCCCAACCACCTGGCCGGTATGAACCTCCGCGTTAATCTGACGCAGTTGTGGTTGCTCAGTACCCGGATAACGGGTGGTCAAATTTTCAATTACAATCCGTTTATCTTCGTCCATATCTTCCACCCAATCAATAAAATTGCCAATCCAGTCAGACCAATGTGCAGCGTCCGCGACAGGCGATACACGCGCTGGGAGGTTCTGACAGTCCGGTTGGGATTATCAAAACCTCTCAGTTGGAGAGAAATCGACCGCGCCATCGATTGATCCAAGGTCTTAATCACCAATGGAATTAGAACCGGCAGGACTGACTTTAATTTCTGAATCAACGTTTTTTGCGGATTGGTTCCGCGAACTTTTTGTGCCTGCTGGATTTTCCGCATATTGCGCATCATTTCCGGCAAAATATAACAGACCGACATCAGAACGTAGACGGTTTTATAAGACAATCCGGACAGTTCCAAATAGGCCGCGTTTTCTGAAATACTCGTGGTCACCATAAAAAAGCCACTGGTCAAAATAATCACCAATACTCGACAACCCAGAGTGGTGGCGTAAATCAGGCCTTCTTTGTAGAACGATACCCCAAGCACAGAAAACAGCACAGTTTGATTCCGACTGTAAAATAACCCTTGGATGATCAGCATAGTGCAAATCAGAAACAGGCTGAATCCTAGCGCCTTAAAGGTGGTAGAACTCAATTTGGAAAATAACAATAGCAGTGTTGCGACAAGAATTAATCCGGCCTGAAGCAATAAATTCATACTGGCAAAGCTCAACAACGTCATGTCCAAGATGAACAAGAGCTTAGTAATCGGATCGATCACCTGGTACCACTTGAGCTTGACCCGTGGCGCTCCAGAAATCAATGTTTGATCAGTCATCATTTATCACCGCTAAAGAAGTGCACCATCCGCTTCGGCAACTGACGATAGATGAAGAATGCCAGGTAGGCCACGCAGACTTTATCCAAAATATCCAAGACAAACTCATCGATAAATGAGGCCAGCCACACTGGTGCATGATTGGCGACCATTACCGCAAACAATGAGTCACCCCAAGCGATACCGGTCTGACCACCCCAAAAGATGACGTTGAGTGGCGTTGAAATGACAGCTGAAACGATGGCAATAATAATAGCAGAAACAAATACTCGTCGCGCTGACGAGAACCACCCATTGGCGTGCAAAACTCCGACAGCAATCCCAATTCCGATGCTGGTAATCGCATATACGGTTGAAATTGGCGATAAGGTCAGCCCATAGATCACGTTGTTGATGAAACCACTGATGGCACCGGCAACCGGCCCAGCCAACATGCTGGCAAGAAAGGTTCCCAAAGACCCCAGCCAAACGGGCAACTTTAACCCCTCCGCCAAGGCTTTGGCAACATAGTTAATCCCCACGGCAGCGGGAATCAAAGTCATGGTGGCAGCACTTAACTTAAATTTCCACATACTGGTACGATGAATCGGTTCTGTTTTCATAATTTTCTCCTTTTGTTTTTAAAGAGCCGTGTCTGTTTAGACTTTCGGACGCAACGCTCTATAGATTTTTGATTTGAACCGCTTCTCCTTTCACAGATCCCTTAGTCGACATCAGGGATTTTCTTGAAAAGGATTGTTCAACAGTTCACAACTAATCATACGCCTATTTCATCAGAAGTCAAGAATTTTCTGAAGTTTTCTTGAAAACGTTCGGGAATTGAAAAAAGCTCCACAAAGCTAGAGGAAATTGCCCTTACTAAGTCATAAAAAAGACTTCATCTTATCCTAGATTGGTGAAGTTTTTTGATTTTTCTTCTTATCTCGTACCCACAGCATAGCTAGTCCAAAAAGGTGACTACCAAACAAGGCAGTCACAAAAATCAGCTTGCCCCTATCTGGATAAGTAAGGGGGAGGCTGCTAAAGCCATAGCAAGCCCACTCGATAAAGATCGGATGCGAAAAGTAAAGGGCTATACTCATTTGCTTTAAATACTGTAAATCATAGCTTTTCAAAAAGGACGATCGCAGGCAGGCATTGACAAAATAGACCGTCACAATAGGAAATAATAAGAAAAAGTTCTTATCGATTCCTTCATGTTGAAAAATGATGGTACCTTCTATACAGAACAAACCAAAGGCGAGAGATAGCTTTTGCCAACGGTGAACCTTAAAGGTTTGTGCATGAAAATGGTCATACAGATAGTAACCCATATAGATAAAAATAGGCGTGTAAAAGAGACCATTTCTCGCTGTAAAAAATAAATTGCTGTAGAGCTTGGTAGCCTTTAAGAAGACTCGTGGTGTCCAGATAAGCCGAATAGGTCTCGATCAAGCCCCAGCAGTATAGGAGCAAGGTGATCAACCCCGTCCAAACCATGCTTAGACGTTTGACCAATTGATTGACCAAAAACAAGCCCAGTAGAAAGGCCGGAATATACCAGAGTTGGTAGCACATTCCCAGATAGATCAGTGCAATGAGAACACCTGCTGGAAAAAGATAGATAGGAAGATGGAGACTAGAGAAAAAGAGCCAGGCATAAGGAAGGTAAACAAAACTCCAAAACAAATAGGTTTTTACGATTTTGACCAGATAGGCCTTTATTTTCTGAGAATTCCCTAGTGATTGCTTGAGGAAAAAGCTGGCACAGACGATAAAATATGGCACCGCTAGCCGGCCAAGCATGCTCTTGAGACCAAAATGCAGTGGCTCATAAGAGGTCAAGCGACCACTATGCACCAATATCACTGCAATCGCAAAGAGGTATTGAAAAAAGCTGATACTAGAGGTGTTATAGAGGGGATTCTTTTGCATGGTCCTACTCCTTGCCCAAAGCAGTTTCTATGGTTATTTTAGCATGAAAGGGAAGGCCAAGCAAGGAATCTTACATCCTTATCTACCTTTTTTCCTCTATTTTTGATATACTCAAAGCATGCATAAACAAACGATTATTGATTTTAAAGAGCTTGGATTGCGCCACCTTTTCACCAAGCCCATAAAGGAATTAAAAACTAGAAACCTCGACCAGGTAGAGGCTCTTCTTAGAGAAGTCGAAGCCTACCAAGAGAAAGGCTTTTATGCTGTTGGCTATATCAGCTATGAGGCTGCTCCTGCTTTTGAGAAGAAGTTTGCTGTCCATCCAGCACCTCTTATGGGAGAGTATCTCCTCTATTTTACGATCCACGAGGAGGTCGAAACCCTTCCTTTCCCAGAGCACTATGGGGCAGTGGATCTTCCAGCTAATTGGAAGGAAGAGGTAGAGGCACCTGCTTATAAAGAAGCTATCGAGACCATCCATCACCATATCCGCCAGGGAGATACCTACCAGGTCAACTACACTGTCCAGCTTTCTCAAGAGCTAAAAGCAGACCCTTTGGCCATCTACAACCGCTTAGTGGTTGAGCAAAAGGCCCATTACAATGCCTTCATCCAGCACGATGATGTCTCCATCCTCTCTATCAGTCCTGAGCTCTTTTTTGAGCAAGACGACCGGCTACTGACCACGCGCCCGATGAAGGGAACGACGCACCGTGGTCTCACCAACCAAGAGGATCTGCAAGAGGCTGCTTGGTTAGAAGCCGATCCGAAAAATCGAGCAGAAAACATGATGATCGTCGACCTCCTCCGCAATGACATGAACCGGATTTCGGAGATTGGAAGTGAGCAGGTGACCCGTCTTTGCCAAGTCGAGCAATACTCCACTGTTTGGCAGATGACCTCGACCATTGAAAGTCGCTTACGAGCTGAGGTCGACCTGGTCCAAACCTTCCGAGCTCTCTTTCCTTGTGGCTCGATTACAGGAGCACCGAAGATCTCCACTATGGAAATCATCCAAAAGACGGAGA
>NZ_JVEE01000040.1:6140-59350 GCF_001073155.1 Streptococcus parasanguinis | reverse complement strand
TGAACTGCACCCCAAAAGTTAGACAGAAAAAATCTAACTTTTGGGGTGTTTTTATTATGAAATTGACTTATAAAGATAAAGTTCAGATCTATGAACTTAGAAAACAAGGATATAGCTTAGAGCAACTTTCAAATAAATTTGGGATAAACAATTCTAATCTTAGGTACATGATTAAATTGATTGATTGTTATGGAATAGAGTTCGTCAAAAAAGGAAAAAATCGTTACTACTCTCCTGAATTAAAACAAGAAATGATTGATAAAGTTCTACATGAAAACTGGTCTCAAGATAGAGTTTCTCTCGAATATGCTCTCCCAAATCGTGGTATGCTTCCAAATTGGATGGCACAATACAAGAAAAACGGGTATACTATTGTTGAGAAAACAAGAGGGAGAGTACCTAAAATGGGACGTAAACGTAAGAAAACTTGGGAAGAAATGACAGAACTAGAGCGGCTCCAAGAAGAGAATGAACGCTTACGTACCGAGGTGGCTTACTTAAAAAAGTTAAAAGAGCTAGAAGTCAGGGACGAAGCCTTACAACTAGAAAGGCAGAGACAATTAGAGAAATGGCTTCAGGAGGATTTCGACTAGATTTACTTCTTGAAGCGGCTCGTTTACCTCGCTCAACTTACTACTATCAGTTGAAGCAACTGGATAGGTTTGACAAAGATAAAGATCTTAAAGCTGAAATTCAATCTATTTTTACTGAGCACAAAGGAAATTATGGCTTTCGCCGAATGACTCTTGAATTGAGAAATCGTGGTTATGTGGTCAATCACAAAAGAGTTCAACGCCTGATGAAGGTCCTTGGTTTAAGTGCTCGAATTCGTCGTAAACGGAAGTATTCTTCATACCAAGGAGAGATTGGAAAGAAAGCAGCCAACCTTATTCAACGCCAATTTGAAGCATCCAAACCAATGGAAAAGTGCTACACAGATGTGACAGAATTTACCATTCCAGCAAGCAGTCAAAAACTCTATTTATCGCCGGTTTTAGATGGCTTTAATAGCGAAATTATCGCCTATAATCTTTCGACTTCACCAAATTTAGAACAAGTGAAATCTATGTTAGACCAGGCCTTCAGTGAGGATCATTACACAAATACTATTCTCCATAGTGACCAAGGATGGCAGTATCAACATCAGTATTATCATCATTTTTTAGAGGATAAAGGAATCCAACCGTCCATGTCACGTAAAGGAAACAGCCCAGATAATGGCATGATGGAGTCCTTCTTTGGCATTCTTAAGTCTGAGATGTTTTACGGTTATGAGAAGACATTTCACTCACTTGAGCAATTGGAGCAAGCTATTGTAGACTATATTGATTATTACAACAACAAACGAATTAAGGTAAAACTAAAAGGACTCAGTCCTGTGCAATACAGAACTAAATCCTTTGATAAATTAATTGTCTAACTTTTTGGGGTCAATACAGGTCCGGGGGACCTTTTTTTCACGAGCTTAAAATTAGTCAAGCGAGTTTAAAAGTCTGGGGGGACCTTGATTCACAAGCCAATAATTAGCAAAGCGAGTTTTAAGGTCCAGTGGACCTTTTTTTATGAGCTTAACATAAAATTTCTAATTGAGTATAAAAATAGGAAACGACACACAAAAAGCACTCTGACTTATTGTCTGCAGTGCTTTCGTGCTATTTTTAGCCAACTAAACCACTAAAGAATTTAACAATTGCATTCCAGATGGCTCCGAAGAAGCCAGCAATGGCATTCCACGCATTTGTGAAGAAGTTTCCACTGTCTTTTAGAATAGCATTTGTATCAAATTTGAGATTGATATTATTAAAGGTATCGCCTGCCTTGTCTACGATACTATCTTTCAGATCCGACAAGGTCTTCGTAAAGCTTTTGCTACTGATGACGCTACTCTTTGAAAGATTCACTGCGAAATTCACGATCAAATTGATCTGGTTACCTGTCACAGTTGTATCCAGCTTATAATTTTTCAGTGTTTCTTCGACGATCTTTCGAATATCATCCTTGCTTAAATCCTGATTGTTCTGTTTGGCATTGGCTACTGCTGTTTTAATGTCGGTCAATGCTACGTTTAACTTATCCGCATCGAAGTTTTTCTTTCCCGCGTTCTCTTCATTGATCCCTGATAGAGTCTTTAACTCTTCTTGGGCTAGATCCTTGCTTTCTTGAGAAACCTTGGCACCATTTTTCTCAAGCGAGTAATAGATCCCAGCTAAGGCACTTTCTCCGGTCACTTGGATAGGGGAAGCTACTGTAATTTGAGCATGCTCCAATCCAAGTGTAACGGCTGCATTACGATACATATCTGCAGTGACCTTGGTGATGTTTTGAGGCGTCACGATATTCACTTCTAGTGGCTTATTTTTACCTAATTTTTGAATTTTAACAGAGGAATACAGTTCTAAACTATCATCGTTGGCAACGTTCATAATCGAAGAATAAACCTCTGGTGTCATGGTCTTCCACTCCTCTTTATCTTTCGAACTATCGTAGTTCAAGAGACTTAAGGTTTGTTCGATTTGACTTTGGTCCAGCGAATAGCCCAAAACATAGTCTGGCTTGACATAGGTTTCATCAATGACTTTCTGCACATTGCTATCTGCGGAAACTCGCGGGATAGCGGTAAACAAGGCCAAAGTCGTCGTTACAAACAATGCAATCTTCTTTAATTTCATCTTTTTCTTCTTTCTAACTCAAATCAACTCTGGGCATCTCTTATAACCTTTCTCACCTCACTAGAGATGAAAAAAGAAGTAAATAAAGAGTTTACCCACTTCGATTTTCATTATACAGTTGATTTCTTAAAACTAGCTTACAGTTTTTTTAAGAATGCATGACATTTTTATTTTCCCTAAAAACCGGAGGCAGAACTGATCAGCTTAAAAAAGAGCCAATTGGCTCTCTGGAAAATGATTAAAACCATGAAAATAACTTCATAATCGTCATATTGGTTTCTACTAAACGAGAATAATAAATGTTCCCCCCATTAATGTAGAGTTCCATCCCGTTCAAAAGAGAGATAGGGTGGAGGTAAAGATAAGTTTCACCGGTTACATTGCCAAGACTTGGTGCTACTACATCCCGTGAATAAGCGCGGGCCAACTCTAGGGAATTTGTTCCACCGTGTTTGGCGACGTAATCGATGTAGTCTTTCCCGAAATTATAGGCTTGAACCGCGGTCCAGCCATCAACGCCTTTTTTCTTGGCTTCTTTTAACTCATCTGAAAGAGTTTGAATTCCTTGGCGAATGCTGGCCTTATTATCACTAATAGTATTGGTCTCACCACTTGCACTCTCACTCGCCTGCATGACATCGTCTTCTCGACCTTTGGTCTCCGTATAGATCATAGCAAGAATGAGATTTTCATTGGCCGTGGTGTCCTCTTCAGCAAGGACTTCTCTAACTAGGGAGCGGTACTGCATGACTTGTTTGACGTCATGATGGATCTGAATTCCCTTGTAGATTCCAAATATTAGTAAGATGAATAAGAAGATCTTCACTATACGTTTAATCATTATTTACTCTGTATATCCTCAATATTTTTGATCAAAATAGAATAGGTTCCGTTCTCGTTTAGAATAAATTCAACAGATTCGGCATCTTCATAGACATTATTCGGAACGATCAGTTCAATTCCATTTGACAATGACAATTTCTGATTTTCGAACTTCTTCAACTGGCGACTTGCATCAATTTCTTCAAAGGTGACAGGCTCTGGTACAGCTTCTTTGACTTGGTCAATAAAACTGAGGCGAGCTGTCAGATTGTCGGCGAAGAGATCATCCGCTAATTTCTCTGGAGAGAGTTTATTTTCTTCCTCAATATGGTTAAAAATAGCTGATTTAACCTTTGATTGAAATTGAAAATCATCTGTGTTAAAGCTTTCCGCAATCTTCTGGGCTGTTTTTTCCAGTGCCTTGATCGATTTTTTAGGAGAGATCTTGGGTTGCGCCTGCAACAAATTCTCAGAAAAATAGTTCAAGAAAGTCCCGTTGTACTTGATCCGTTTTTCAATCAAGTGGTATTTGCGGCTTTGAAGATTGATGACCAAAGCTTCATCTGCACCAGTCCCAAAACCAGGCAGATTATTTTGCGTCAGCTTAATCGGATTGTCAAATTCACCGCCAAGATGCGTCAAGGTTTCTCGTAAAGCGATCCGAAGAAAGGCAAAATGGTCCACCCCTTCTTTTGAGAATTTAATGAACACCAAATCGTTGGTCTTTTGATTCTCAGAGACGACAAATTCTTCCTTCCAACGATTCGCTACTGCGACTGAAGTTTCTAATAGGTCATTTGAAATCAACTCAAGAAAAGGATTGTCCTCTTCGAAAATACCAGTCCTGGCTTCATCAGAATAAACCCTTTCAATCTTCTTACGCAAGTATTCCTCGATTTTAGGCGTGATATTGAGAAATTTATCTGCCAGATAGAGATCGGTATCGTCTGGGCTAAATTGATGAATGATGGCTTTTTTTACGTAAATATCCATAAGATGGTTTAGTCCTCGTAAAGTGGAAAGGCGTCTGTCAAGGCTTTGACTTGGCTACGCACTTCGTCTAATACTTCTTGCTTGTCCGCATTTTTCAGCGCTTTGATCATGAGTTCAGCAACGGTGCGACTTTCTTTTTCACCAAAACCACGAGCGGTGATAGCTGCTGCACCAATCCGAATCCCACTTGTCTTAAATGGAGACAAGGTTTCATAAGGAATAGAGTTCTTGTTGAGGGTAATATTGACTTCATCCAACAAGTTTTGCGCCACTTTTCCGTTTTCAACGACTTTAGTGACGTCAACAAGGAAAAGGTGGTTCTCTGTTCCGCCTGAAATGACACGGAAATCAGGATCTTGCAAGAAGACATCAGCCATGGCCTGACTGTTCTTAATTACGTTAGCTGCATACTCTTTAAAGGCAGGATCCAAGGCTTCTTTGAATGCGACAGCTTTGGCTGCAATGACATGCTCCAACGGTCCTCCTTGAATACCAGGGAAAATAGCAGAGTTAATTTTCTTAGCTAATTCCTCGTCATTGGTCAAGATTAGGCCTCCACGAGGGCCACGAAGGGTCTTGTGAGTGGTCGTTGTCGTGATATGTGCATAAGGAACTGGACTTGGATGGAGACCTGCTGCCACGAGACCAGCAATATGGGCCATATCAACCATGAGCTTAGCTCCTACTGCATCTGCAATCTCACGGAATTTTGAGAAATCAATAATATGAGAGTAGGCTGAGGCACCAGCAACGATGAGTTTTGGCTTCACTTCTTGGGCTTGTTTTAAGATGGCGTCAAAATCCAAGAGCTCTGTTTCAGGATCTACACTATAAGACACAAAGTTATAGGTTTGACCAGAGAAGCTCACAGAAGCTCCGTGCGTCAAATGCCCACCGGCAGCTAGATCCATCCCCATGACAGTATCACCAGGCTCAATCAAGGCCATATAGGCAGCACAGTTTGCCTGACTTCCTGAATGCGGTTGAACGTTGGCAAATTTAGCACCAAAGATTTCTTTGGCCCGTTCGATCGCGAGACTTTCGACCACATCGACCACATCTGTCCCGCCATAGTAACGATGACCAGGGTAGCCTTCGGCATATTTATTGGTCAGAATAGACCCTTGAGCGGCCATCACTGCTTTAGAGACGACATTTTCAGAAGCAATCAACTCAATATTGTTTTGTTGACGCTCTTCTTCTTTAGCGATCGCATTCCATAGGTCTGCATCATAGGCTTTGTAATCTTCTTTATCAAAAATCATGGGTCTACTCCTTTATAAAAAATTATTTATGTACATTATCACTGAGGAAGTTCATCTTCCTCAAAGGAAAGTTCGGGCACTTGTGCAAGCAAATCAGCTTTGGTAATCGAACCTTGGCGCAAAATCCTGGCCTTGGAACCAGAGATATCTAGGATAGTTGAATCTTGACCAGTCAGAAATTCATCATCCTCTATACCAGGAACCACTTGATCAAACTCGCTTATAATAGCCTGATACTTTGTTCCACTTGCATGACCTGAAAGATTGGCCGAGGGACCAACTAAAGGACCGTATTTACGAATTAATTCCAACGTTTTTGGGTGAGCCGGAATACGGAAACCAACTGTATCCAATCCTGAATGAATCCAGTCTGGCACCTTGTCATTTGCTTGAAGAATAATAGTCAGAGGCCCTGGTAAAAATGAATCAATCAGTTTTGATAAATAACTAGGTTGATTTTTCGAATAAATTCGAATTGTTTTTTCATTGGCTACATTTAAATTGAGAGCCTTTTCTCTCGGTCTACGTTTTATTTCGTAAATATAATCAACTGCCTCTTGATTCAAAGCTTTGGCAAAAATACCATAGACTGTTTCAGTTGGCAGAATAACCGCACGTCCTGCTTCTAATTCTTTCTCAATGTGATCCATTGTCTACTACTACCATTCTATCTTGTCCAAATTGGTCTTTCAGAACGCGAACGCGTTTGTCGGGAAATGCCTCTTGAAAGAGCTCTTTTACTTTATTTCCTTGCTTATAGCCAATTTCTAGGTAAATCTTACCATCTGCTGTTAAAACACTTGGTGCTTGTTGGGCAATCTTTTCGTAGATGGCATATCCATCACGGTCCGCAAAAAGAGCTAAGTGGGGTTCAGAGGCTAAAACATTGGCTCCGACTTCTTCTACATCATCATGAGAGATATAGGGAGGGTTGGACACAATCAGGTCATAAGGACCTTCTAGTTCGTCCAGTACATCTGACGACTTGAATTCAAGGACAGCTTCTAATTGCTTGGCATTTTCTTGAGCCAGGGCTAAAGCCTCTTCTGAGACATCACTAGCTTGAACCTGCCAGGTAGATCTAGCGAGGGCTAGGCTAATGGCAATGGCCCCACTTCCTGTTCCGATATCCAGAACTTGTAAGGTATCCCCATCATTTTCTTCCAGAATGAGAGCGACCAATTCTTCCGTTTCAGGTCGTGGAATCAGCACGCGCTTATCAACCGTAAAAACATGGCCACAAAATTCGGCGCTCCCAATAATATACTGGGAAGGGACGTGATGTTTCAACTGCTCAAAGATGGAATCAAGCAAGGCCTGATCCTCTACTTCCACTTCTTTTTGCAAGGCAAGGACAAAGTCTGTAAGGGTCCAGTTTTTTAAAGCACGATACGCGAAGGAGAGGCTTTCTGCTTCCTCTCCAACGGCTATTAATTCTTCTTCATACTGGGCTAATAATGGTCCCAACAACATTATTTGTTCAACTCTTCTAATTTTTGTGTTTGATCATACAAGACCAAAGCATCGACCACTTCATCTAATTTACCAGATAAGATGGTGTCCAGTTTTTGAAGGGTCAAGCCAATCCGGTGATCAGTCACACGGTTTTGAGGGAAGTTGTAAGTCCGGATCCGCTCTGAACGGTCACCAGTCCCGATCGTAGACTTCCGCTCAGCGTCTTGCTCGTCTTGGGCAATCTGAGCAAAGTGGTCAGCCACACGCGCACGGATGATCTTCATGGCTTTTTCGCGGTTCTTCTGTTGGGTCCGTTCTTCCTGCATCTCAACCTTGATATTGGTTGGCAAGTGGACGATACGAACGGCTGTTGCGACCTTGTTGACGTTCTGTCCACCCGCACCAGATGCGTGATAGATGTCAATCCGAAGGTCTTTTGGATCGATGTCGTACTCGACTTCTTCGATTTCTGGCATGACCAGAACTGTGGCAGTCGAAGTATGGACACGACCTTGGCTTTCTGTCACAGGAACTCGTTGCACCCGGTGGGCACCAGATTCATACTTGAGTTTTGAATAAACCGATTGACCAGAAACCATGGCTACCACTTCTTTGATCCCACCAACGCCATTGTAGGAAGCTTCCATGACCTCAAAGCGCCAGCCTTGGCCTTCCGCGTATTTTTGGTACATTTGTAAGAGGTCGCCAGCAAATAACTGGGCTTCGTCTCCTCCAGCTGCTCCACGGATTTCCAAGATAATGTTCTTGTCATCGTTTGGATCTTTTGGAAGAAGTAAGATCTTCAGTTTTTCTTCGTACTCTTCTTTTTCAGCCTTAGCATCCTTAAGTTCTTGCTTGGCCATTTCTTCCAAGTCCGCATCGCCGCCTGCTTCCTTAATCATTTCCTCAGCGTCAACAATGTTTTGAAGGACTTGCTTGTACTCTCGGTATGCTGTCACCGTATCACGAGTGGAAGCCTCTTCTTTTGAAAGCTCCATAAAGCGTTTGGTATCAGAGACCACATCTGGGTCACTCAGTAATTCTCCTAACTCTTCATAACGGTCTTCTACAGCTTGTAGTTGATCATAGATATTCATGTTTGCTCCTTAATTCTTGGTTGTTAGATCATAGATTGCTACAATTTCGTCTTCTATGACTTCGCCAGTTTCTTTAAATCCATAATGGAGATAGCAAGATCTCGCTTGATTATTTTCCGGTTCATAAGATAGCCAAAGACTTGTTGCTTTTCCAGCTGGCTCTGTTCGAACAAAGTCAATGACTGCATCCATAGTCGGTTTAAAATAGCCTAAACCTTGAAATCGTTTATCGATCATAAAGCGAAATAACAAGTAATTTCCCTTGCTGATCCCAATTTTCTGGTCATAGGCAATCATAACAAAACCAACTAATACTTCCTTATCATAAACTGCTAAGGGAGCTATAAAATCACCATTTTTATCATATACATAGGCTTCAGCTAAGCTAATGGAATTGGATGCAATAAAATTCCTTTGATTTGGATGAACTTCTAGATTTAAAACGTCAAAATAATTCTCTATCGTAATATCTTTTAAACAAATAGACATTATTATCCTCTCTAAAACGTTCTAGACGCTTTCGGTTGGTATGTCTGGATTAAAATAATGCTTGCGGCAAACCGAGATATAGGTCTCGTGTCCACCGATCTGGATCTGCTCTCCATCATAGACAGGTTTACCCGCTTGGGTACGCAAGACCATGGTCGCCTTGCGGGAACAGTATTGGCAAATAGTTTTGATCTCCTCGATCTTGTCGGCTAATAAGAGGAGGTGTTTGGAACCTTCAAAGAGTTCATTTCGGAAATCATTTTTGAGGCCAAAAGCCATGACCGGCACATCCAGTTCATCCACGACTCTTGCCAAGTCATAGACATGGTGTCGTTTCAAAAATTGAGCTTCATCGATTAAGACACAGTAAGGTTTGATTACTTGGTTTTTAATAAAGCCAAAGATATCCGTATCGTCTTCAATTGCAACAGCTTCTCTTTTCATACCGATCCGGCTAGAAACTACTCCAACTCCATCTCGTGTATCGATTGCCGAGGTCATGATGACGACGCTCTTGCCTTGCTCTTCATAATTATGGGCCACCTTCAAGATCTCAATGGTTTTCCCCGAGTTCATGGTCCCATATTTATAATATAATTGTGCCATTTTCCTTTTGTTCTCTCTAAAATGTGTTTCATTATCATTTTACCATAATTTTGCTAAGCTTTGTATCCCAAAATGTGATAAAATAGTCCTATAAAAAATTTAGGAGGTGGCCATATGCCATTTGTACGAATTGACCTATTTGAAGGACGCACCTTGGAACAAAAGAAAGCCTTGGCCAAGGAAGTAACCGAAGCTGTTGTCCGCAATACTGGCGCTCCTCAGTCAGCTGTTCACGTTATTATTAATGATATGCCTGAAGGAACCTACTTCCCTCAAGGTGAAATGCGCACCAAATAATGGTTCCACTAAAAAAGCCTTTCTTGCTTGTGATATCACATAGCAGGAAAGGTTTTTCTCATTTTTCTTGGGCTTGACGTTCTGCTTTCCGTTCTTCGAATTCTTCGTCACTCATCAAGGTTCCGCCGACATTAGCTGATTTAGCAAAGGCTGTATAGCGACGCAACCAACCGCTGGAAATTTTTGATTTGAAAGGTTTCAAATGTTTGCGACGTTCTGCAAGAGTTGCATCATCGACAAGTAGATCAAGGGTACGATTTGGTAGGTCAATCACGATTTCATCCCCATCTTCAATTAAGGCGATATTCCCACCTTCTGCTGCTTCTGGAGAAACGTGACCAATAGCAATCCCACGAGTAGCTCCTGAGAAACGACCATCCGTAATCAGTGCCACATCCTTACCAAGACCGCGTCCGACAATCTTAGAGGTTGGCGCTAGCATCTCTGGCATACCAGGTCCACCCTGAGGACCTTCGTAACGAATGACAACGACATGGCCCTTCTTAACTGTTCCATTGTCAATCAACTCAAGGGCTTGATCTTGTGAATCGCAACAAATAGCCTTACCGCGGAAAGTGGTCACAGATGGATCTACACCACCGACCTTGATGACCGCCCCATCTTGAGCAATATTTCCGTAAAGGATAGACAAACCACCTACAGGTGAAATCGGATGCTCAATTGGATGGATAATTTCTTCATTTTTGATTTCAGCGCCAGCTACGTTTTCTTTCAAGGTTTTACCAGTAACTGTGATACGATCACCCTTAATGGCACCTTTTTTGATCAACTGATTGATAATGGCTGGAACACCACCAGCTTCATGCACATCATGCATAGTGTAGACACTTGAAGGGGCAATTTTAGAAAGATAAGGTGTCTTTTTGGCAATCTCGTTGATATCTTTGAGATCATAGTCAATGCCTGCTTCACGCGCAATAGCGAGCGTATGAAGTACCGTATTGGTAGAACCACCCATGGCCATATCGAGCGCAAAGGCATCATCGATGGCTTCTTTGGTCACAATATCCCGTGGACGAATATCCTTTTTAATATTCTCTACCAATTGTTCGGCCGCTTGGCGAACCAATTCACGACGTTCATCTGAAACGGCTAGGATAGTACCATTTCCAGGAAGAGCAAGCCCTAATACTTCCATCAAACAGTTCATGGAATTGGCAGTAAACATACCAGAGCAAGAGCCACAAGTTGGACAAGCATTTTTTTCCAGGAAATCCAGCTCATCCATGCTCATATCACCAGCCTGATAAGTCCCTACTGCTTCAAACAAACTGGAGAGAGTCGCTTGATGCCCCGTCATGTCAACGCCACCCTTCATAGGTCCACCAGAACAAAATACAGCTGGCACATTAGTACGCATGGCCGCCAAAATCATCCCTGGTGTAATCTTATCACAGTTAGGAATGTAGAAAACCCCGTCAAACCAGTGGGCATTAATAACTGTTTCTGCAGAATCGGCAATCAATTCACGAGATGGAAGACTGTAACGCATCCCAATATGCCCCATGGCAATCCCATCATCCACACCAATGGTATTAAACTCAAAAGGAATACCGCCAGCCTCGCGAATAGCTTCCTTAGCAATATCTGCTAATTCACGCAGGTGAACATGCCCTGGAACGATATCAATATAGGAGTTACAAATTGCAATAAAGGGCTTTTGCATATCCTTTGCTGATTTTACTTGCCCTGTTGCATAGAGGAGACCACGCGCTGGTGCTCGGTCGATCCCCATTTTGATCATATCACTTCTCATCTTGTTCTCCTTCTAGTTCTTCATTTCTACCTCCTAATCTTACCACTTTGATATCAATTGTCAAGAACTTTCAGAAAATTTATACTATTTACGATACATAAAAAGCCTGGTTTCCCAGACTTTAGTTTGTTTGCTTTTTTTCGATCTGCCAGAGCCGAAGTTGGTAGCAAATACCACTCACGACAAGGCTAGAAATAAGACCGATCCAATAGGCATAGGGACCAAGATTGGTCACATGATCAAGGAAAATCCCTAAAGGAATAGAAATACACCAATAGCTAAAAACACCTAATAAGAATGGAACGGTTGTATCCTTATAACCCCGCAAAATCCCTTGAAGGGGTGCTGCAAAGGTATCAGCTACTTGGAAAAAGAGACTATAGGTCATAAAAATAGCAGTTTGCTGCACAAAGACTGGATCCTTGCCGTATAGTCCCGCCAGTTGGAAGCGGAATGTATAAAGAAAGACGAGGGTGACAATCGCAAAACCAAAGGCTGTCAACCGTCCCAAACGGCAATATTGTTTGACCACTTCTGGTCTTCCTGCTCCTAGTTCGTAAGATACGATAATAGCCATGGTACTCGAGATACTAACCGGGAAAGCATACATCAGGGTAGAAAAATTCATGGCCGATTGGTGACTAGCGATGGTGAGTGATGGGAATTTTGCCATTAACAGGCCAACCAGCGAGAAGATGATGACTTCTGCAAAAACAATTCCACCGATTGGAAGCCCAAGGCGCAGTACTTCTTTCATCCCTTTAAAATCATAAGGTTGTGGCTTCCACAATTGGAAAGATGCTACCTTAGGGTGCTTGTACAAGATCAAAAATGCAATAGCCAGCAAGACCCAGTAGGCCAGAGAGGTTCCAAGACCTGCTCCCGCTCCTCCCATCTCAGGAAAACCAAATGCACCATAGATCAAGATGTAGTTAAAACAAGCATTCAAAGGCAAGAGCAAGAGCATCAAGTACATGGATAGACGCGTCATTCCCAACGTATCAAGGAAGGTCCGCACGATACTAAAGAGCAACAAGGGTAAGATTCCTACAGAAAGGAAATATAAGTAGCGAATGGCTATTTGAGCAACAACATCTTCTAAGCCGATCTGCTTGAGAATCATTGGCGCAATCCCCCAGACAAAGCCTATTAAGAGAATGACCATAGCAAATGACATATAGAGGAATTGGTAAAAATCGCCAGCAATCCGTTCTTTATTTCCCTTGCCTAAGTGATGCCCGACAATCGGTGTCAGAGCAGAGACAATCCCGGTAAGGAATGTAAAAAAAGGATTCCACAGACTGGTAGCTGTAGAAACCCCAGCCAAATCAAGGGTTCGGTACTGACCGGTCATGGCTGTATCGACAAAGCTGGCTGAATAATTGGCCAATTGGTAGATCAAAATCGGCAAAAACAGACTCAAAAATAAGCGCAAGCGTTCTTTAAAGTGATAGGTTAAATACATGATTCTAACTCTCTTCTCATCAAATAAGATTTTCTCCTCTTCCACTCTACTATATGTTTTCTTAAAAGTCAAAAAAACCGAAGATCCAAGGACCTCCGGTAAATTTGAGATAATTATTTATTGCGGTTTAAAATCGCATTGAGAACGATCGCTAAGACACTGGCAACGACAATCCCGTTTGCAAAGAACATTTGGAATCCTGTTGGAAGGCCATTAAAGAGGGTACTGTTATTCAAGCCAACCCCTGCTGCAATCGATACAGCTGCGATGAGGAAATTGTGCTCATTGTGTTCAAAATCAACACGCGCAAGAATCTGCATCCCTTGAATAGATACAAAACCAAACATGACCAGCATAGCTCCACCAAGAACTGGGCTTGGGATGATTTGTGCTAAAGCTCCAAACTTTGGAAGGAGACCGAGTAGAACAAGGAAACCAGCCGCATAATAGATTGGAAGACGAGTCTTGATACCAGACAATTTCACTAAACCAACGTTTTGTGAGAATCCAGTGTAAGGGAAGGTATTGAAGATACCACCGAGAAGAACGGCCAACCCTTCAGCACGATATCCATTACGGAGGCGCGTGCTATCAATCGGATCTTTGGTAATATCTGAAAGTGCAAGATAAACACCAGTTGATTCGACCATGGAAACCGTCGCGATAATACACATCATTAAGATTGAAGTGATTTCAAACTTAGGAGCTCCAAAGAAGAATGGTGTTGGAACGTGAACGACTGGTGCTTGCGATACAGGTGTGAAATCCACCAAGCCCATTGAGGCCGCAATAGCAGTACCTGCGATCAAGCCAATCAAAATAGAGATAGATTTGATAAAGCCAGTCGTATAAATGTTGACCACAAGAATGATGAGAATGGTGATCACGGCTAAAATCAGACTTTGCACCGTTGGTTTGGCTGCGTTATTCCCCATGTTCCCAATCGCTACCGGAATCAAGGTCAAACCAATGGTCGTAATGACAGATCCCGTCACAATGGATGGGAAGAGGTTGGCGATTTTCGAGAAGAATCCTGAGACCAGAACCACGTAAATCCCTGAGACAATCAAGGCACCAAACATGGCACCACTACCATGGCTAGCCCCGATCATGCTGAGAGGTGCCACAGACTGGAAGGCAACCCCAAGGACTACTGGAAGTCCGATCCCAAAGTATTTATTGAGTTGCACTTGAAGGAAAGTTGCTACCCCACACATGAAGATATCTGTAGAGATGAGGTAGGTTAGTTGATGATCGTTATAGCCCAAAGCTCTTGCGATCATGATCGGCACCAAAATAGATCCCGAATACATAGCCAAAAGGTGTTGCAAGCCTAGAACGGATGCCTGTGAATGGCTTTCTTGTTTTTGCATTAGATGTCTGCCTCCTTAAATACAACCTGACCATTTTCAAAACGGTCCAAACGCGCGAGGGATACAACTGGATATCCCAACTCTTCTAGTAATCCCCGTCCATCTTGGAAGGATTTTTCAATGACGATTCCAACGGCTTCCACTTGAGCACCAGCTTGTTCGATGATCTGAATCAAGCCCTTAGCCGCTTGACCATTTGCTAGGAAATCATCAATAATCAAAACCTTATCCGCTGGATCTAAGAATTTACCAGCAATTGAAACCGTACTAGTGACTTGCTTGGTAAAGGAATAAACCTCAGCCGTCAAGATGCCCTCATTCATGGTAATGTTTTTCGCTTTCTTCGCAAAAATCATAGGGACATCTAGTGCTTCCGCTACATAAAGGGCTGGCGCGATCCCAGACGCTTCAATGGTGACGACTTTGGTAATACCCGCATCTTTGAACCGGTCCGCAAAGGTCTGGCCAATTTCTTTCATGAGTTTGAAATCCACTTGGTGGGTCAAAAAGGAGTCCACCTTGAGGATATTCTCACCTAAAACGTTACCATCTTTTAAGATGCGTTCTTCAAGTAATTTCATACTTCCTCCTACTTTCTATAAAATCCGTTACTTATCCACAAAACACAAAAAGGCCTGCAAAGCAAGCCTTGAATATCCTCTAACAAAAGGATTTATCTCGACTTACTTATTGTTAGGTGTTCCGGCACCTTGTAGAAACATCACGCCCATTCGTGAAATAAATAAGTAATTCAATTAGTGTGCATCGCCATTCCAGATGGAATTCTTAACGATCACATAGTCAACGTGTTTCAAATCTGCTAATTTTCGGCCTCCAGCATACGAGATCGAACTTTGCAAATCTTGTTCCATTTCTGTCAAGGTGTCTTGCAAATGACCCTTGGCAGGCAATAAAATCTTCTTGCCTTCGACGTTTTTATAAGCACCTTTTTGGTACTCTGAAGCAGATCCATAGTACTCTTTAAAAGACTCTCCATCGATCTCTATCGTTTTTCCAGGACTTTCGATATGACCTGCAAAGAGAGAACCAATCATGACCATAGACGCCCCGAAACGAATCGATTTGGCAATGTCACCATGGGTCCGAATCCCACCATCCGCAATAATTGGTTTTCGCGCTGCTTTTGAGCACCAGCGAAGAGCAGCCAATTGCCAACCACCTGTACCAAATCCAGTCTTAACTTTGGTGATACAAACCTTACCAGGGCCGATTCCGACCTTAGTCGCATCAGCTCCCGCATTTTCTAATTCACGAACAGCCTCAGGTGTCCCTACATTTCCAGCAATGACAAAGGTATCTGGTAATTCTTTCTTGATGTGTTGGATCATCCGAATGACACTATCCGCATGACCGTGTGCGATATCAATGGTAATGTACTCAGGCGCATCTGCCTTTAATTGACTCACAAAGTCGTATTCGTATTCCTTAACACCAACCGAAATCGAAGCGATCAAACCCTGCTCATGCATACGTTTGACAAAAGGAATCCGACCTGCTTCATCAAAGCGGTGCATGATGTAGAAGTATCCACCACGCGCCAACTGCTCTGCTACATTCTCATCCAAGATCGTCTGCATATTCGCAGGAACTACTGGAAGCTTGAAGGTATGCTTTCCGAATTGAACGGTTGTGTCTGCTTCAGACCGGCTATTGATGATACATTTGTTGGGAATCAACTGGATATCTTCATAGTCGAAAATAGGAAATTCATTTAACATCGATTGTAAAATCTCTTTTCTAAAAACTGACCTACCTATGCGCAAGCGCATCGCTACGTCTCTTGACGTTTCCTTGATAGATTATATCAAAGATACGGACTTAATGCAACGGGAATGATTTTATAGGAAATAACGTTCGGAAATTAAAAGATAAAACCTGTTTCAAAAAGAGAACCAGGTTTTATTTATGAACATTTTGGAGCCAATTGTTGACTTCTCTAGCTACAATTTCTGGTGCCTCTGTATACAGTTCGTGCCCCAAGCCTTCTAGTAAGACTTGCTGGATCTTGGGATCTAGTCGATTCAGAGCTACTTTCCTCCATTCAGGTTCTTCTTGGTATCGAGGGCCAATAAAGAGGACAGACTGGTCCGAAAGTGGAATCTGGTCAGCCTTGATGCTACGTCTCAAGCGCAATAAGGCCAAGACTTTTTCTAGATCTAGATTTAATTCATATTGTTCACTCGCTGGATTCCAGCGATAGCTAGCCTCTACTGCTTTTCGCGCTATAGGCGTAGGATCTGTTCCATCACCGAATTCTGCTAATACGGCTTCTTCCAATGTCGAAAAGACTTGCTGTTTCATGAAGGATGATGTACCTTCTAGCTCTTCCTTCAAAGGCAGGATCTTTTCCATATCCAGATAACCCCCATCCAAGAGAATCAGAGCCTTTATCTGAGGAAACTCTGAAGCAAGATAACGAGCCAAATCTCCACCCAAGGAATGCCCCAATAAACAGATCTCTTCCGCCTGGTCAATCTGACCTTGAAACCAAGCACGAAGATCTTTTTCTGTCTGAATCATTTCCCTGTAGGGATCTAGAAAGGTTACCGGAAAGCCGAGCTCATCGATAAGTGGCGCCAGATGGTAGCAATTGCCACCTAGGCCACCGATAAAATAATGCTTCATTGTTTCTTACCTTTTTTAATTTTATTATTAGTTACTTCATTGGTTAGCGCCAGTCTTTTCAATCCAATATTGTTGCTCTTTAGGGATCAACTGATCAAAACATCCTGAAAAAACTTTTCATCCGTTCGGAACATATCTTTCGTAGTTTTTCATCCCCAGATGGTTTGAATAAAACTCCTCTTTATCAAAATCGATTAAAAGATCCGGGAGTAAACCTTTTCCTTCAAAAATAATCTCTGAATGTAAGTCCTCACAATCTATTGAGCGTTTGATCATTTCGATCAATTCTTCAACCGTCACCTTCAGCCAATCATCTTTATACATTTCTAAGTAGCTCTCAAGATTGCTTTTTGTAATCACATGAAGATTCTGTTGAATCTCAGGTAAATAGGAGAAATCAACATTCAGACCTGCTTCCTGGTATGCCTGAATATATTTATCGATATCCATTGTCCACATATCGTTTGAACAAATATACCAGTTAAACTGATGATTTGCAATAACCCCAACAATATTTATTTCTGGTTTCTCTATCAATTGGTCTTTATCCACTAGTTTTTCTCCTCTTCTCCTATCTACTTGTTCCGAACTGACAATAGGGCTACTTACCAAGCATTATATATCTATGATACCGAATTATACTTTGACAAGCAAGTTAGTGACCGAGTCGCTAGCAAAAAAAGACAGCTAAAAGGGTTTAGCTGACTGATGTCATATCTAATAAAAATTTTTCTCTGCTAGATCATCTAGCAGAGAAAGCAAGTATTCCACATTCATAAATAGATCTAACTGACCTAGGCACTCTATCAATTTTTGACATTTTTCATCGATCAATTCTCTATTCACCAATTGTTGTCCCCATTTATCTGGAATACCTTCCAGTTTATAGAGAGCTCCAGCAAAGCTTCCTGTGATGCCACCAATCGTATCGGTGTCATTTCCGAGATTGACCGCTTTTAAAGCAGCTCCTTCAAAAGTCTCTGTTGTCCCTAGACACCAGAGACTAGCTTTCAGACTATCAACCACATAGCCTGTAGACATTATTTCTTCTCGTTGTTTTTGATAAAAATCCTTGTCAAATAGCTCTCTGAACTGATCTTGGTATTCTTTCCAGTATTCTGAATTAGCTCTCAAATAATCCTCTAACAGAGGTTGAAGGTCTTCTTGGAATTCTGTCAATATTTTGGACACATTTTGGGAGAAAAATTTGAAGGATAGCGCCCTCAGGTTGCTGGACCCCTTCTACGAGATTGTAAAATGAATTTTATAATCTCGTAGAAGGAGTGCTATTAACTAAGCAATTTGTTTTTCAAATTCATTCGGACTAAAAACTCTTTCTTCTTCAAGCTTATCCTCTACTACTGTTTTCTCTTGCCCATTCCGGGTTACTATAATAGCGTACATAGAAATTAGGTTTGCCACCAGCTTCATCAATTTTATCTTTAATGTTAATTTCTGAATGCGTGACTTCTCCTGTTTTTGTAAAATACTCTCCGATTTTACCCGTGCTATTTTGAAGCCCCCACGCTACATCATTTCCTTGAATGGCAGCTAAGAAGCCATGGTTCTGCACGAAGTTAAAGAATTCAGCAACAGTGAGGCTTTCTGGCACCTCGAATGTCATCTCATGGTTGTAAATATCATCTCCGGCACAAACTGAATCTCGATCAACTATAATTTTCATCTGGCCACTTCCTCTAATGAAATACTTGTTACTCCATTATACCATATCCGTATTCTATTTTCTTATATTCTATAAAACAAAAAAGCACTCTGCAGAAACAGAGTGCTAAGATCTTGTAAGTAATTCCAGTAACGAATTAACCTTTACTAAATTGTGATGCTTTACGAGCTTTTTTAAGTCTGGTTTGGAAAGTATGAGTTTCAGTTGGACTAAAAATAGCGTAATTTCAATATTCTATAGTTTTCAACTATCTTTTTATTTGCCCTGTTGAAAAATGAAGTGCAACACAAAAGACATGTTCATCTGATATACTAGAGTTGCGAAAAATAGGATATAGGAAGATTAGCATTTTGTCGTGTATATATTAGTGAGAGGCGTTTGAAATACTAGTTAGCAACTCTTGCGAGTTTTCCCTATTTATTGATAGCAATATAAATTGAAAATAGGCATGAAAAAGACGATAGATTTTTTATTTCTAACGTCTTTATTACTTTATATTCCGTTCGACAAACTTGAAATTGTTTACTTACAGTACTCCTCTATTTTGTAGCTATATTCTTTTAGAAGTCCCCGTGAATAAATTTTTTTATTTTTTGAATCTCTAACTTCATTCCAAAGGATAGCCGCAACTTTTAACTTGTTGGAGTAATGATTGCTAAATTCATCTGCACAAAAGTCTTTTAGAAATTGATTCCATTGGCAAGCTGAATTATCATACTTGGCGTAGTCTGACTCTCCATAGTATATTTTAATCATATCTTTGATTGTAAAATTTATGTTGTTGTCCCATTTTACTTTTCTCCAAGCAGTTGCCATATCAGCATTAAACTTAAACGGATTAACACCTGTTACAGCTGAAAAATAATCACGAAATTTCTGATTAAAGGAAAACCCACATTCAAGTAATGATGTATTTAGGGTTATTATTTCGGTTTGATTTTTGTTTCTTTTCCTCAAAAATTTTTCTACTCTATTTCCCTTAAAATATTGTTCTATAATATGATTTAATTCTTTTTTTGTACATCTGTATTCTAATCCAAGGTACTTACAAATTTGTGAAAGCTCTTCTCGATACCAGTAGTATCTGTTAAATTCTTCAAATGATTTAATATCTCTAAAATCAGGTCTATGTCCTTCCAAATGCTCACCTCTACAACTCCAAATTTATCTCATTATACCATAGATAATAAAAGTTATATCAATTTATACCCATGCCACATAAAGCTATAACAGAAAATATTAGAATCTTGTAATTACTGTATTTCTATTAAGCTTAACTTTCTTATAAAATAGATAAGAAAAACAAACGATATAGTCCATCACTAGTAACAAAAAATACTAGGAGTTGAAAGATATAAAAACATTGAAATGGAAAGCATAGCAATAAACAAAACAGTCAGTAAAACGATGGTTTTGTTGTGTTGTTTCACTTGCTTTCTAAATTCCTATTTTGACTTTGTCCGCTGACGTCCTTTGTATCTTGATTTAGTCATGGAACTTCTAAGAAGTTCGCTGACGTCCGTACTCACTTAAGGAAAGTTTTTATATGACTTTATCTTCAATCTGAGACCGTTAAAACCTCTTTGTTTTAATCTTTCTAACTGAATTGGATACAAAAAATCCACTCACACAGGGTGAAATGGATTGTTTCTTAATTAACGGTTCAACAAGAAATTGAACAATTTTTCGACAATTTTTACGACCAACCAGCATAAGAATCCGATATAGGTAAAATAGAAAATGAGTGACAAAATCGTAATAATCATGGTTTCCTCCTTCGTCGATTGCAAGTACTTTTCTTATTATACCTTTTTATGCAATCGAACTCAATAGAATTTTGAAAATTGTCTGATTATTCTTTTTCTTCTTTAGCTTCTTTGGTGTCTTGATCGGCTTCTTCACTGCCTTTGTTGACAGCTGTCTTAAATTCAGCAAACATTTTGCCGATGGACTGGCCCAACTCTGGCAGGCGTTTTGGTCCAAAAATCAAGAGGGCGCCCAGGATGATGATGATCAAACCTGGTGCTCCAATATCACGTAAAATTCCCATTAGTTTCTCCTTTTTCTTGAATAGATGACTTTACTGATGGCGACACTGACTTCAAATAAGAGGATCAAAGGGAGTGTCATGGCCAAGTCACTAATAAAGTCCGCTGGCGTCAACACGACGGCTAAGACCAGCAGGACAAAGTATGCGTAACGTCGGTAAGTTATTAAAAACTGTGGTGTCAAGAGCCCAATCGAGGTCAGAAAAGCAACCAAAACTGGTAACTCGAACAAGACCCCTAAAGGCAAGGTGGTGTGCCATAAGAAGGTTAAATAATTTTGTGCCGTCAATTGGGTATCAAACAGTCCTTCTCCCAAGCGCATCAAGACCTCTAAAATAGCTGGACTGACAAAGAAATAACCAAATGCAAGCCCCAGCACAAAGCAAATAAAGCTAGCTGGGATGTAGGCAAAGACTGCACGCGCCTCCTTCTCCTTCAAAGCCGGCCTTACAAATTGCCAAATCTGGTAGACAATAAAGGGCAAGGTCAGGCTAAAGGCTGTGAGATTGGCCAGCGATACATAGATCCAGAGGATATCATTCGGTCCCAGTACCAGCAGTTTTTGATGGAAGCTAGCAGTCAAGGCTTGGTAGAGTTCTCCACCAAATACAAAAGCCACCAGAAAGACGATAATATAACACAAGACCACTGCGATCAATCGTTTTCGAAATTCGACCAAATGTTCAACAATGGTCATTTTATCTGCTCTATTCTTTGCCATGTTGTTTCACCGTGATAAGGGCGATCAGGGCCACAAAGAGTAGTTGGGGAAGAAGAACTTCCCAGCTTGGATAGATCCCTGCCCAATCAATGGTAGGAAGTCCATTGACCAAATGACTCGATAGGATATTAGTCAACTGCAGGGCGTGGATGCTGACACCGAGCATCTTGAAGGCCAAGGCGTAAATCAACCAAGTCAGAATGAAAAAGATTCTGTGAGGTTGGATAGCTTGACTAGCCTTGGTCATAGCCACTGCAATGATGATGAGAACGGCTATAGCAAGCCCGATTCCCAGTAAGAAATTCGCAGTTGTAATCCGAGGAATGATCCCAACATAAAAGAGAATGGTCTCAGCCCCTTCACGAAAGACTGCTAAGAAACTGAGAGCAAACATAGAGACAAAGCTTCCTGTAGCCGTTACGGTCTTCATTTGACGGTCCATAAAGGCATTCCACTGTTTGACAGAGGACTTGCTGTGGAGCCAAATTCCGATGAGGATCATCATGACCACAGCAAAAATCCCAACACCACCTTCTATGATTTCCCGGTTAGACCCCGAAGTAACGGCTGGAAATGCTACTTGCAAAACAAGAGCGATCGCTGCACTGGCAAGAACACCAGCAATAGCTCCACCGTAAACCCATTTGAGGCCTTTCCTCATCTTAGTGGCTTTAAGGGTCGTTACAAGCGCCATGACGATCAGAAGAGCTTCTACTCCTTCACGCAGAAGAATTAACATGGCGTCAAAGACGTTGTAAGAAGCTGTCGTATCGATCGCAGACAGGTCCTTGATCAAGGCTTGTAATTTCTCTTGATAGGCCTTTTCTTTCCCCTTGACCATAATGACCGGGGATTCGCTCTCTACGCGCGTGTAGAGACTGGGATTGGTCGTGCTAACATCTCCCTCGATGGTTGGCCAGATCGTGATGAACTGCTTCATAGTCGCTGCAGCAGATTTATCGTCGCCGGATTGAAATTGGCTTTGCGCCTTCTCCAAAAGCTTGATCCCATCTTTCAACGTCAAATCCGTACTGGCACTGCTAATGGCTTCTCCTTTTACAAAGGCATCAATCCCAATTTTGAGGTCATTATAAGAGGACTGGATGTTAGTGAAATCAGTAGGCTCTGTTTCAATACTACTGCGCAAGAGCGAAATGGCCGTCTCGATTTTGCCATAGTAGGCTGTGCTGTGATCTCTTACCACCGCTTCGTTTCGCGTCCAGGTGTTATTGAGATCAGCATAGGTTTGACGGGTTTTATCCAGATCCTTAGCTGTAATGGCCTCTTGTAGGTTCTTAAAATAAGGTGCGAGCCGACTCACGAGTTTGTCTTTTTCCGCCTCTAAATCGACCGGATTTTGCTCTTTTTCAAAAGCCAGCAAGGCTGATGAGATCTTGGTAAGATCGTCTTTGGTTACCTCCCCTTTTATAGCCAGGGCTTGGTTAACTTTTTTCCCTGCCTTGGAATCATGGTGATCTTTGGATTCAAAATCAGCCTGAATCTCAGCGATTAATGCCTTGGCCTTTTTCTGGTCCTTATTTTGTACAGCGGTTGTTGCATCCGTGATCTTGATAAAGAGATCGCTATAAGACTCCGCAGCCACTGGATGAGTCCAGAACAAGGCAAGAAGGCCTAAAAGGATCAAGAGTTTATTCAAAGAGTGCTTGACCAAGATACCCTCCTTTCTCAACGCCTGCAAAGCAAGCAAAGAGTCCACTTCCGATATGAGTGATATACTCGTTCATTTTGTCTACTGCGCCCAAGTTGGTTTGGATTTTGACAAAGCTGTTCGGATCCTTTTGAAAGGCGATAAAGATCAAGCCTGCATCAAATTGCCCGGTTTGTTCATTGATGCCATCCGAATAGGAATATGACCGGCGTAAAATCGGTCGATCGACTTCTTTGGCCAAACGGACATGTGAATCAACTGGTAGTTTAGATAAATCTACTTCATCAAATTCGTTGGTTTTACCAAAGGGAGCACCGGACTCCTTGTAGCGACCAAAGGTATTTTCCTGTTCCTGCAAATTGGTTCGATCCCAAGTTTCCAAGTGCATTTGCACTAGGCGAAGAGCCATATAGGAACCACCCTTCATCCAGTCCTTGCTGTCAGTCCAGACGACCTTATCAAAGTCCTTCTCAGTCGTGACATTTGCTGTTCCATCCTTGAAACCAAAGAGGTTGCGGGGCGTTTCTTTTCGGTCACCAATAGCTGCAAATCCTGATTTGCTCCACTTCATGGTAATGGTATTGCGACCCTTACGAATCAGATTTCGTACCGCATGAAAGGCTACCTGCTCATCATCTGCACAGGCCTGAATGACGATATCGCCACCAGTGTATTTGTCCTGCAACTGCTCCTTTGGAAATGGAGGCAAATCACGAAAAAGTTTCGGACGTTTGGACTCCAAGCCCAGTTTCTTTAGAAAGGAAGCAGAAACCCCAAAAGTCAGGCTCAAGCGATAGGGGTTGAGTCCCACTGTTTCACCTGTATCTGTTGGTGGCAAGAAGGCATTGGCCCCATCTTTTTTGACCAACTCTCCTTCGACCAATTTACTACTATAATCAGTCCAGTCTTTAAAGAGCTGGATGACTTCTTTTTTGTCCGTCGTATGAAGATCTAATACAACCAAGTAGCAAGCCTTCTGCATTGGTGTCGTAATCCCTGCTTGGTGCTTGCCATAAAAGGAGACGTCTTCATCCCCATCATAAGCTTTTTTGCTGGAACTGTCTTGATTAGCGAAAAAAGCAGATGCACCAGAGAGGCCCAGCGCTAGACCAGCCCCTCCAATACCTGCTTTTTTAAGAAATTCACGACGGTCCATTTTTTTATCTAAAAATTTTTCGTCAGCCATGTTTCTTATTTCCCATCTAAAATCACACCCATTTGAGACAAAGGTTCACCAAGTTTGGTCACAGCTTCTGCCAATCCCTTGGTATCTTCCTTGGATAAATCTGTGTAAGACTTATAGTTTGAATCATCTGTCATGTGTTTGTCCAATAAAGCATTAACATTCTTGAATTCTGCTTCCAAGGTTTTAACCAATTTGGCATCTTTTTTCTCAATCAAAGGTTTAAAGAGAGAGAAGATCTTTTCAGCCCCTTCAATGTTTGCACGGAAGTCGTAAAGATCTGTATGAGAGAAGACTTCTTCTTCACCTGTAATCTTTTGCGTTGCCACTTCATTGAGCAGATCGACAGCCCCAGTCAACATGATATCCGGTGTAACTTCTACTGTAGCAATTTTAGCTTTCAACTCCTTGATATCGTTCACCAGTTGGTCAGCATATTTGTCTGTTCCATCTGTAGTATTGTTTTCCCAAAGGATACGCTCAATCCGGTGGAAACCTGACCAGCCATCTTCTGATTTATTTTCATCCACATAATCCACCAAGCGGTAGTCGATCTTGACATCCGATTCTCCGAAAGTTTCAGCGATCGGTTCGGAACGTTCATAGGCCATACGGATCAAGGGGTATTGCTTTTTGGCTTCTTCCAAATTCCCGTCTTTTAGGGTAGCTCGGAATCCTTCTGTATCCTTGAGCAATTGGTCAATTTGCATTTCAACAAAGTCTTTGTATTCAGCTGTCGCATTGTCCAAGGTCTTCTGGTCAGCCTTTGACAAGTGCACCGTTGAGCTGGTTTGCGTCTTTTGACTCGACTGTTTGCTAGTAGAATTTGCACACCCTGCTAAAAGAGCAACACTCAATAAGAGTAGACTATATTTTTTCATGAAAGACTTCTCCTCTTTTGTTCTTGGACTTATTTTACCAGATATTTTCTCATTTTTCAATAATTGTCTGAAAATTTAATAATAGAAAAACTTTTCTAAAAATCTGTCTTTTACAAAAGAATATCTTTGACCCGTCCGATTTCGGATTCTTTAACCACCACAAAGATGCTATCCCCTAGATACAAGCGAGTCGCGCCATTGACCGTATAGCTCTTACCGCTTCGCATTTGCGTGGTGATCAAGATATCTTGAGGGAGGTGCAGTTCATGAACTTGCTTACCTGCAATCTTTTCTGATACAGGGATCTCAATTAAAGTCAACTCTCCTTCTTCTTGCGCCTTATCCGGCAACAATTGCTCGAGCATGGCTTCATAGACTGGCGCTCCATGGAAGAGATCCATGATCATATAAGCCAGCAAGGTCACCATGCCTAGGGGCATTAAACTGCGAATATCACCGACCATCTCTGTTACTAAGATCATAGCTGTCAGAGGCGCTTTTGAAATAGCCCCAAAATACCCACTCATACCTAAAATAATGAAAAGAGGTAACTGATTTTGAGAGATAAAGCCAATGTTTTGGAGGAAGGTTCCAACGATGGCCCCTAAAAGTGATCCTAATGCTAGTATAGGCAGGAAGATGCCACCTGGTAAGCCACTACCATAGCTCAACATACTCCAGATGAAACGGATCGCAAAATAAAGAAGGATGGTCAGCACTGGATACGGTACTCGAGCTAAATCCAAGACCAATTGGTTCCCACCACCAAGAATTTGGGGAAGAAAATAGCCGATTGGAAGAATCAAGACAAAGGCAAATAAAGAGGAATAATGTGAAGTAACACGGAAAATCTTCTCTAGCAAACGATACAGGCGACCGATATTGAGAACCACTATTTCGTAGACATAACCCGCTGCCCCTAAAAAGACTCCAAGAAAAAGATAAATCCAGTACTGAGACAGATGGAGTGGCGGAATATTTTGTGGCATATGAAGCACTGGTGTTTGACCAAAGACATTGAGTGAAATAAAATTAGCCGTCAAACTAGCAGCCAAGGTTGAAATCCAAAAGAAGCGTGAAAAATGATGGTAGACCTCTTCAACCACAAATAAGAGCCCCGCTATAGGTGCATTAAAGGCAGCGGCAAGGCCAGCAGCAGCCCCACTTGCAATCAAAGACCGCTCCTCAACCGGACTGACCTTCAAATGATGGGCCACTCCTTTTCCACCCATTGCCCCTAATTGAATACTAGGACCTTCACGACCAAGCATCAAGCCACTTCCGATGGCCAAGACACCTAGAATATACTTCTTCCACAAGGTATCCCACCAGCTTACCGCCAATAGGCCCTTAAGCTCTGCTTCGACTTGCGGAATTCCTGATCCTTTGATATCCCGATTGGTGCGAATAAGTCGGCCAGCAATCAGTACGATCACCCCATACCCCAACAGCATCGCCAGTAAATAAAGTGGTTGACCAGACATCTCCTTGTAAACGCCTTGAACAAAATGAAAAATATGTTCGATCAAAAAACGAAAACTTGAGACGATGCAGCCCACAACGATCCCAACCAGAACACCTCTGACAATATGGGCCACAATTGAACTAGAGGCAAAATGAAATTCCTTTTTTAAGGCTTCTTCTTTAGCAGACATTCCCTAACTCCTTCAAACTCTTATCCTATTCATTATACCTTATTTCACTGCCTCTGAATACATGGAAAATCAGAAAAAAACAAAACTAGCACCGCTAGCTTTGTTTTTCAATTATTCATTATTCAGCAGTTAAAGCTGCCATTGTAATGTAGTTGTATGGTTTGTTGAAGTGTGGCAAGAAGAATAAGTCAGTCAAGGCCAATTTATCAATCGTAACGTGTTCTTGAATCGCAAGTGAGAACATGTGGATAGCCATTGAGATGGCACTATCACGTGATACCATTTGAGCTCCAAGGATTTGACGAGTGTCTTTATCATAGACGATCTTGATACCAACTTCATAGTTATCGTGTTTGATAAATTCAGGTTTTTGAAGGTCGTTGAAGCCAGTTTCAGTGGCATTGAAGCCTGCAGCTTTCGCTTTTTCAAGAGTCAAACCAGTTGAAACCATGTGAAGGCCGTAGATAGAAATACCGTTAGAACCTTGAACACCGATTCCCTCTAATTCATGACCAGTCGCATTGTAGGCACCAACAATACCTGAACGAACCGCATTAGATGCAAGAGCGATGTAGCTCATTTCGTTACGAGCGTTATCGAAAATCGTCGCACAGTCACCAACTGCGTATACACCTGGAAGTGACGTTTCTTGTTTCTTATCAACAAGGAAGGCACCGTTGCGGAAGAGTTCGATCTTACCATCAGCAAGAGCTGTATTAGGACGGAAACCAACAGCCAAGATAACCATATCTACATCGAAGGTTTCTTTATCGGTTACAAGGCGTTCTACCTTACCATCTCCTTCAACCGCTTGAACAGTTTGTCCAAGTGCCAAACGGATGTTGTGGTCTTCCAAGTTTTTCGCCATGATGTCAGTGAAGTCTTTGTCGTAGTAACCATTCAAAACAGTGTCCACGATATCCACCAAGACAACATTTTTACCAAGACGTTCGAAAGCTTCAGCAAGTTCAACACCGATGTAACCACCACCAACTACGGCGATACGATTCAAGTGTTTGCTGTTGTCTTTCAATTTTTCGATCACTTCTTCAGCGTTTTGGTACAATTTAACGAATTGAAGATTTTCAAGAGTTGCTTTGAATTCGCGGTTACCAGGTACGATTTCAACTCCTTTAATTGGAGGAATGATTGGTGTTGATCCAGTCGCAAAGATCAATTTTTCGTAAGATTCTTTATGTTCTTTTCCATCAACTTCCGCTGTAACCACTTTGTTGTCATAGTCAATTGAAAGAACAGGTGAATTCATGTAGACTTTTGCACCTTTTGCTTCCAATTTTTCTTTGTCAGAGTAGAAAAGACCTTCAGGACCATCGATTTGTTCACCGATCCAAAGCGCCATCCCACATCCAAGGAATGAAATGTTTGAGTTTTGGTCAAAAACTACAATTTCATTTTCATTTCCGAAATTATCTAACATAGTGTTGATACAAGCTGTTCCGGCATGGTTAGCCCCTACAACAACGATTTTACTCATAGAATAAATCCTACCTTTAATTTAATTTACTTCTTGAGTATATCATAAAAATGATATCGGTTACAATTATTTTGCTCAGAATTTGTGATCTTTTTTTCAATTTTCCAGAAAATCCCACTTCACATGTTTCAAAAAATGTCAAACAATATGCTTGAAATGATTGTGAAAACGATATCTTTTTGATATACTGTAAGTAAGTGAAAATAGGAAAGGATAGATTTTTAGTGGACCTAAGTAGTCGATCCGAACGTTTGATGGGAACGACCATCACTGTTTCGATCTGTCACCCACAAGCGAATGAACTCTTAGCCCGCTGCTTTGAACTTCTTCGCTCCTACGAACATCGCTTCAGTGCCAATGATGCAAGTTCTGAACTCATGGAGGTCAATTACCAAGCTGGTATTGCTCCTGTCCAAGTTCATCCAGATCTTTTTGAACTGATTGCATTAGGAACCTTGCATAGTCAAGCTCAAAACAGCCATTTAAACATCGCCATTGGTCCTCTTGTACAGACCTGGCGAATTGGATTTTCAGATGCTAGACGTCCCCAGCAAGGGGAAATTAATCAAGCTCTGACCATGATCGATCCTCACCGAATTCAGCTCGACCCAGAAAACCATACGGTCTTTCTTATGCGTCCTGGAATGAAGATCGATTTAGGTGCCTTGGCTAAGGGCTATAGTGCAGACTGCATTGCGACCTTTTTAAAGAGCCAGGGAGTAACAGATGCCTTGATCGATCTTGGAGGAAATATCCTCACTGTCGGTCAACATCCCGTCAAACAGCAACCTTGGCGGATTGGCATTCAAAATCCAGTCGAAAAAAGAGGTCAGCACCTACTGGTCCTCTCTGTCAAGGATAAATCTATTGTCACCTCTGGCATCTACGAGCGTCATTTAGAAGTGGACGGCCAGTCGTTTCACCACATCTTTGATAGCGCGACGGGCTATCCGGTCGAGACAGACTTAGCCAGTATCACCATCATATCTGATCGATCCGTAGACGGGGAGATATGGACTACCCGCTTGTTCGGGGAATCTCCTGCTTCTATCCTCAACACTGTTGAATCACTTCCTGGTATAGATACCTTATTGGTTTCTCAATCAGGCAAGATCGCCTATACAAGTGGGCTTCAATCTTATTTATAATTCTCCTATCAGAAAGGAATTTTCCATGATAAAACTTATTGCGATTGTGGGGACTAACTCCAAACGTTCTACAAACCGTCAACTGCTTCAATACATGCAAAAACATTTTGCTGATAAGGCTGAGATCGAATTGGTCGAAATTAAAGATATCCCTGTCTTTAACAAACCAGCCGACAAACAAGTGCCTGAAGCTGTCTTAGAGATTGTTGCCAAAATTGAAGAAGCTGATGGGGTGATTATTGGGACTCCAGAATACGACCACTCTATTCCAGCAGTCTTGATGAGTGCTCTAGCTTGGCTCTCATACGGAGTCTTCCCATTGTTGAACAAACCAGTCATGATTACTGGGGCATCATACGGTACCTTGGGATCTTCACGCGCCCAACTCCAACTTCGCCAAATCTTAAATGCTCCAGAAATCAAAGCAAATGTCTTGCCAGATGAATTCTTGCTCTCCCATTCATTGCAAGCCTTTGATCAAAATGGAGACTTGGTGGATTTAGATGTCATTCAAAAATTAGATGCCGTCTTCAATGATTTCCGTGTGTTTGTAAAAATCACAGACAAATTGCGCAACGCCCAAGAATTACTTCGCAAAGATGCTGAAGAATTTGACTGGGAAAACTTGTAAGATAGGAGACTGAAAAGAATGAAATTTGTTGGACTTGTAGGATCAAACTATGATCAATCTTATAACCGTAAACTCTTGGAATTCATTCAACGCAAATTTAAGCTCAAATTTGAATTGGAAGTTCTAGAAATCGACGAAGTTCCAATGTTTAACCAAGATGAAAAATGGGACGAAAGTTTCCAATTGCGTCTCTTATACAATAAAATTAATCGTGCAGACGGGGTTATTATTGCAACTCCTGAGCATAACCATACGATCTCTGCAGCTCTTAAATCTGTTCTTGAATGGCTATCTTTTGAGGTGCATCCATTTGAAAACAAACCAGTCATGATCGTTGGTGCTTCCTACTATGATCAAGGGACATCACGTGCTCAGGTTCACCTCCGCAAGATCCTTGATGCTCCAGGTGTCAATGCTTATACTCTTCCAGGTAATGAATTCCTTCTTGGAAAAGCAAAAGAAGCTTTTGACGAAGATGGCAATATCATCAACGAAGGAACCGTCAAATTCCTTGAAACTTGCTTGGATAATTTTATGAAATACGTTGAGGTTGTGTCCAAATTGAAAAAACCAAAACCAATTGAACCAGAAGATTTAGATTGTAATCATCCAATTGCTACAACTGTTACTGAGGTAGATCCGGATGATCCAGATTGGGTTGAAAAAGTAGCTGAACTTACAGGTGCTGTTTCTGGTGATACCTATGTGAAACTAGACCATGGTATCCTAACTGTTAATCAAATTGATATGTTCTTGAAAGCTATGCCTTTTGAGTTAACCTACGCAGATGATAACAACCAATTCCTCTACTACAACAATGCCCATCAAGATCCTGATACCATGTTTGCCAAACGCGTGCCACCTCAATCAGGAAGCCGGATGTCGACGGTTCATGGATCTCTTCCACCCGCACGTATGAAAAACGTTGAATGGGTAATCGGCACTCTTCGCAACGGAAACCAAGACTATGTCCGTACTATTGTTCCGGGGTCACCTGAAGGGGTGATCAACACCCACAACTACCAAGCTATGTATTATGAAGATGGTTCATACGCGGGTATCAACGAGATTGTCTTCAACTTCAAACCATGGTTGGACTGGTATCTTCAAACAACTGGCCAACGTCTAGTTGGCGGAAGCGGTCCATTTGCTCCTGCTGGTGGACACGGTAGTGCAGATGCAACTTCTGGTGCTTCAGATGCTGGAGGACATGGTGACGGAGGGCACGGAGATGCCGATGCCACTTCTGGTGCAAGCAACTAATAAAAAAATGAAGCTTCGTGCTTCATTTTTTTATTGTAAGTCTTTGATAATCTTCTTAGCATCTTCGTTTGAAATAGCCCCTAATTGTACATGTCCAATTTTTCCGTGGCTATCTATAAAGACTTCTGTAGGAATAGAGCGAACTTGATAATCTGCAAATGAAGAACCGTCTGGATTGTACAAGACCGGTACTGACTTGTAATCTTGTTGATCAAACCATTTGACGAATTCTTCCTCTGTTTTTTCACCTTGGAGTCCTGGTGCCATAATGGTCAGAATTTCAAAGTCCCGGTCCTTTTCTTCAACTAATTTATTGAGTTCAGGCATGCTTTGGCGACAAGGACCACACCAAGTCGCCCAGAATTTCAAGTAAACCTTTTTACCTCTGTAGTCTGAAAGTTTAACCGTGTTCCCCTTCATATCCTTTAGCTCAAAGTCACTCGCTTCTTTTCCTACTAAGGGATGTTTACTTGAGGTTGTGTTGGTCATGGTTTGATTGCTCATATTGTTCATACCACTCTCACTTGATTGCTCCATCGAACAAGCAGACAGTAAAGCGATTGAGAGGATTGAAAAACACGTATATTTGATAAATTTCATAGGTATAATACCTCCATTTGATTTATGAAAAGATTGAAGACAAGCTATTTAATTGTCCCAAGAGTAATAGAATCCCCATAATAATGATGATGGCTCCACCGATTTTCTTCAGCAACAAGAGATGGGGTTTGAGACGATTGAAATAAGGCAATACAAGGCCTGATGCCAGTGCTAAGAGCAAGAATGGGATGGCCATCCCTAATGTATAGATAAAGAGATAGAGAGCACCCACGAGGGCATCTTGTCCATTGGATGCTGCTAATGCTAGAACCGATCCTAATACAGGGCCAATGCAAGGCGTCCAACCAAAACTAAAGCCAAGACCAAGAAGAAAGGCTGAAAACAACTCATTCTTCTGTTTGTTGGCTCCAAAATCTACTGATTTTTGCTTCTCAAGGAAGTGAAAATGAAAGACTTCCATCTGATGAAGACCAAGGATAATGATCAGCGCTCCCATCACGTAGCGGAACCAGTTGGTATACATAACCTGCCCCAATAAGCCAGCTCCGAAACCTATGATAAGGAAAATAACAGAAATACCTGCGATAAAACACAAGGTCTTAACGATGCCATGCCAGCGTATCTTTTTCCCAAAAATCTGAACGGATTTTTCCTGATCACTTCCTAGCAAAACGCCGATGTAGACCGGGAGCAAAGGAAAGACACAGGGAGAGAAAAAGGAGAGAATCCCTGCCAGAAAGACAGTGAAAGAGAAAACGATTTGATTCATAAAACGCTCCGTATATTGATATGTTAGAAATAGTATAACATGCCATTCCTTAAATTAAAAATTTTTGCTACGGTTTGTATTTAAAGAAACTCTTTAGGTACTAGTTTCAAAATAAAAAAACTCTAAAGCGGGGAACTTTAGAGTTTCTAGTAAATCTTATTCTTCTTCTGCACTTTGTTTATTGGGCAAGAACAGAGCAAGGACCATACCAACGACTGCTGGTAGTAACCATGGGAGGGATTGGGCAGCAAACGGCAAGTGCTTAATGATATTTGCTAGTCCTGCAAGTTTAAAGGTACTTGCCAGAACATCTCCAATCGCCACCAAGCTAACTAAGAAAATAGTCAGTTGCATCCCTGTTTTTGAAAGGGCCACAAATTTATTCACAATGACAATCAACACAATGGTAATGGTGATTGGGTAGAGGATCATCAAAACAGGCAATGAATAGGCAATAATGGCACTCAAACCAAGATTGGCAATGGAAAATCCAATCAAGGTAAAGAGAGTTGCATAGATTTTGTAAGAAATTTTAGGGAAAGTGTTATGGAAGAATTCCCCTGTCGATACGATCAAACCTGCTGTTGTGGTAAAGCAAGTCACCGTTACCATTCCTGCTAGGAAAATCTGAGCAACTGGGCCAAAGATAGCCTTGGTTGCTTCTGAGAGGACATAAACACCCTTATTGGCATCGGAAGCCATCACTTCTGCTGGAATTGGGAAGTGATTTCCAAGATAACCCAATCCAATATACAAAATACTAAAGCCAATGGCTACAACGATCCCAACGATCCAGATCGTTTTAATGTATTCTTTTTTGCTGGTGAAACCAAGTTGATTAAGAGTAGTCACTGCGATGACGCTAAAGGCTACTGAAGCAAGAGCATCCAAAGTGTTATACCCTTCAAGGAAACCTTGCCCAAAGGCAGATGCTTTGTAGGCATCTGTTGCCACTTGAGGTGCGTGTCCGCTGTACTTGAGCGCACCAAGGACAACGAGTACAACGATCAAGATAGCAAAGACAGGTGTTAAAATCCGACCAATACTATCTAAGATTTTAGAAGGATACAAGGCAATCAAATAGGCCAAACAGAAATAAATCAAGGTAAAAATGAAGAGACCAAGTCCTCCATTGGCATTTCCTAACAAGGGGGCGATTCCAACTTCGTAAGAAACAGTAGCCGTTCTTGGAATAGCAAAGAATGGACCAATAGACAGATACAAGGCTACCAGATAAACGATGGCAAACCAAGGAGCAATTTTTCGTGAAATCTCGTAGATATACCCTTTAGGATTGAGTGTCCCAATAATCAAGGTGATAATCGCAATTCCTACTCCTGATAAGACAAATCCAGCAATAGCTGGCCAAAAATGGCTACCCGACTGGGCACCTAGCGCAGGTGGAAAGATCAAATTCCCTGCACCGAAGAAAATACCAAATAACAGCAAACCTGTTAAGGAACCTTTACGTAACATGTGTTCTCCTTTACATTTTTCAATCTTATCCAGTATAACAGCTTTTATCCACCACGGCAATTCCTTTTTTCTGAATCTATTGATTTTCTCAATTAGCAGTTAAGGCTTTTAACAACATTGAACGATTGTGGAGTTCATAAGCACATTTTAGCCAATTGTGTTACAATTGAACTACTACTATGTTTAGGAGTCATCATGTTTCTCTATCTATTCTGGTTGGTTCCAGCTACCATTTTTTTAATTTTCTTTATGAACGACCGCAGACGACTGATCAATGCTTATCTCTTTTCAATAAGTTTCGGCATTTTTCTCCTGATTTCTGCCCTCCTACTAGTTGTTCGTACGGAGCTCTGGTTTAACCAAAAGGTTGCCATCATTATCTTTTCAGTACTTGCTATCCTTGTTTTACTCAGCATTATTTTCTCAACTATTTTTCTTCTTTTTAACGGCCGTCAAATGATGTCTTTTGAAGGTAAAAGGTTTGCTAACCTCCTCTCACTCCTATATGGGATCTTTATTATCGGCACCTTGGCGCTTCATTTTCTTCCTGATTTCCCAGGAAAAGATCTCTTGATTTATCCAACAGACTTTGCTCTCTTTTACTCGACTTTTCTTTATCTTTCTTATGTTTTATATGGGACTTTTTGCAATTACTTCCCCGTTCGTAAAGAGCCGGATGCTATCATTGTCCTTGGCTCCGGTCTAATTGGGGATAAAGTACCACCACTTTTGGTCCAGCGTCTCACTAAAGGAAAGGCTATCTATGAGCAGTTCGAGGGAAGACCAAAACTGATTGTTTCTGGTGGACAAGGTGCTGATGAATTAATCTCAGAGGCGGAAGCTATGGCAAACTACCTGATGGAACAGGGTGTACCACAGGAAGACATTTTGATTGAGGATCGTTCTCGAACGACTTTTGAGAATCTGACCTTTAGCAAGGCTATTCTTAAAGATCAGGAACTAGGAAAGAGTGTCCTTGTGGTGACCAATTCCTTTCACGCTCTTCGGGCTGGTGTCTTTATGAGACGATTAAAAATCCCTGGACGCAGTGTCGGTTCAAAAACAGCTTTTTATTATCTCCCATCGGCTTGGATCCGAGAGACGGTTGGGCTAGTTTCTCTCTATTGGAAATGGCATGCTGCTTTCTTAGCTTTTCTATTTCTGCCTTGGTTCTTTTCACAAATCATGAGTATCGTGAACTATTTATTTATTTACTAACCAAAAAAAGTTCTCCGCAAATTAGCTGAGAACTTTTTTATATCATGTCTAATGATCACTAAAGCGTCGGTATTCAATACGGAAATCAAAGTAATTCTCTGCCTGCAGTTTATGGAAGATATCCCGATAAGCCTCTTCATCAAATTGATCGCCTCGATAGAGAATTTCAAAGCTAAGTCCGTCGTATTCTAAAAAGGCATTAGCAGTTTTAAATCCATTTCGCTTATAGAAATCCATCCGAGACTGACGCTGCTCTATATTGTCGCATTCTTCATCTAAACGTTCCACTTCAAGAATCATGGTCCTTTGGTAAAATTCCACCAATTTTTCAATGATTTCTTGACCATATCCGTGGCTTCTTAAATGTGGCATAATGGCAAAGAAACTGACATAAAAAGCTTTCTGATTATAGATTGAAAAAGCAAATCCGACAAATTCTTCCTCGTTATAAAAAGCAAAGAAATTGGCATCGTCATTGTCCGTATAGCGTAAAAATTCTGATAAAGGAACACGCTCTTCTTCTGGAAATGCTTCGATATTCAGCCTTTCGACCTTATCCAGATCTGGGAACGTTTCAGTGATTAATTGGCTCGTTAAGCTCATATGGCCTCCTTTTCTGACACGATTATATCAAAAAATGTAAGGGGATTCAACTACTGATGCTTGTCGCTAGTTACTGAAGTTGGTATAATGGCACTATGAAAAGAATTCAACGTGTGGACCTCATAGATGGTCCTATTTTACCTACTCTTTTAAGTTTTGCCTTTCCTATTCTTTTATCCAATATCTTCCAACAACTCTACAATACTTCGGATGTCATGATTGTAGGACGATTTTTAGGTCAAAAATCATTGGCAGCCGTTGGGGCGACCTCTGCTATTTTTGATTTGATTGTTGGATTTGCTGTCGGTGTTGGAAATGGGATGGGCATCATTATCGCGAGAAATTATGGAGCTAAAAACGATGACCAATTACGAAAATCTGTCGCAGCAACTGCTGTTATTGGCGGCATCCTCAGTCTCTTCGTGATATCTATTGGTGTTGTGGGTCTTTATCCCCTTCTCCAGTTTTTAGGGACCCCGTCAGCTATTATAGCTCAGTCCTATCTCTATATCTCCACTATTGTCAATGGTGTAGCTGTGACCTTTGCCTATAATCTTTGTGCCGGACTTCTTCGAGCGGTTGGCGATAGCTTAGCGGCACTCTACTTCTTGATTATCGCTGCCGTTCTCAATATTCTTCTTGATCTTTATTTTATTACCCAACTCCATCTCGGAGTCCAATCCGCTGGGATTGCGACCATTATTGCGCAAAGTTTCTCTGCACTTCTATGTTTCTTTTATATTCGCAAAAAAGTGCCTTTCCTCCTGCCAAATCGCAACGATTTTGTTTGGGATCAAAGGCTCTATCAGGACTTAATCAGTCAGGGATTTACCATGGGGCTCATGTCTTCTATTGTCTCTATCGGAACAGTCATCTTACAATCAGCTATCAATAAGCTTGGAATGACCATCATTAGTGCTCATATCTCAGCGCGTCGGATCATGTCCTTTGCCCTCCTACCAATGGCTGCTATTTCCACTAGTATGACGACCTTTACCTCGCAAAACTTTGGTGCTAAACGCTTTCGACGGATTCAAAAAGGGGTCAAACAAGCTTGTCTTCTCTCCTTCGTTTGGTCGATCATTGTTGCCATCCTCCTATTCTTTACAAGCCCCTTCTTGACAAGCCTCATATCTGGATCTAGCGATCCTAAATTGATCGCAAATGCCAGCCTCTATCTGAAAATCAGCTCCTGCTTCTATCCGGTCTTAGGATGTCTCTTGATTTTAGGGAATTCCCTCCAAGGTATCGGCCGAAAATTGACCCCTTTGATTTCTAGCTTTATCGAGTTAACAGGAAAAATTCTCTCTGTACTTTTCATTATCCCTCATACAGGCTATATAGGAGTCATTCTTTGTGAGCCTCTCATTTGGGTTCCAATGACCCTTCAACTTTGGTTTACCTACCACAAAGCCAGTCATCAGCTTCTTGCATCATAACATTCGACAAGTCCATAACAAAATAACTTCTGCTCATTTGAACAGAAGTTATTTTTTGTCATCAGGCGTCTATTAGAACAAGCCGATCGCTGTTCCATCAGCAGCCACATCCATATTTAAAGCAGCTGGACGTTTTGGTAGACCAGGCATGGTCATCACATCCCCAGTCAAAGCGACAATAAAGCCTGCTCCCAATTTTGGAACCACTTCACGAATAGTAATTTCAAAGTTTTCCGGAGCTCCCAAGGCATTTGGATTATCGGAGAAGCTATATTGTGTTTTGGCCATACAGATTGGCAACTTATCCCAACCATTTTTCACGATTTGGGCAATTTGTGTCTTAGCTTTCTTCTCAAAGTTTACCTTGCTACCACGGTAAATCTCCGTCACAATTTTTTCAATTTTTTCTTCTACAGAAAGGTTGTTATCATACAAACGTGTGTAGTTAGCTGGACTTGTTTCAATGGTCTTAACCAGCGTTTCAGCAAGGTCAACTCCACCGTCAGCACCATTCGCCCATACGCTCGCAAGCTCTACTGGTACCTCAATTTCAGCACACAATTCTTTCAAAGCAGCAATTTCTGCTGCTGTATCGGTGATAAATTCATTGATGGCAACTACCGCAGGAATGCCAAACTTACGAATATTTTCAACGTGACGTTTTAAGTTGGCAAAACCAGCACGAACAGCCTCTACATTTTCTTCAGTCAGAGCATCCTTGGTAACTCCACCATTCATCTTAAGGGCACGAAGTGTCGCTACGATCACTACTGCATCTGGAGAAGTAGGCAAGTTTGGAGTTTTAATATCGAGGAATTTTTCAGCACCAAGGTCAGCACCAAATCCTGCTTCTGTAATCGTATAGTCCGCTAAATGAAGAGCTGTCGTCGTTGCTAATACAGAGTTACATCCATGGGCAATATTGGCAAATGGACCACCGTGAACAAAGGCAGGAGTTCCATAGATGGTTTGAACCAAGTTTGGCTTAATCGCATCTATAAGGATCAAGGCAAGAGCCCCTTCCACTTCTAAATCACGGACATAAACTGGACTGCGATCATAGCGGTAACCAATCACAATATTAGCCAAACGGCCTTTCAAATCTTCAATATCTGTCGCCAAGCAAAGGATAGCCATAATCTCAGAAGCAACCGTAATATCAAAACCGTCTTCACGCGGAATCCCATTCAAAGGACCGCCAAGACCTACACTGACATGGCGCAAAGCACGGTCGTTCAAATCCACTACACGTTTCCAGATAATGCGACGTTGGTCAATACCGAGCTCATTTCCTTGATGCAAATGATTGTCAATCAAAGCGGAAAGAGCATTATTTGCCGTTGTGATGGCATGCATATCCCCTGTGAAATGAAGGTTGATGTCTTCCATCGGTAACACTTGGGCATAACCACCTCCAGCAGCACCACCTTTAATCCCCATAACCGGTCCTAAAGAAGGTTCGCGAATGGCAATCATGGTTTTTTTACCGATTTTATTCAAAGCATCTGCCAGTCCAATTGTAATGGTTGATTTCCCTTCTCCAGCAGGAGTTGGGTTGATCGCAGTGACTAAAATGAGTTTTCCTACTGGATTTTTCTCAACATCACGAATCTTATCAAAGCTCAATTTCGCCTTGTATTTTCCATACAATTCAAGATCATCGTCATCCAAACCAATTTTCTTAACAACGTCCACAATCGGTTGGAGTTCAATGCTTTGAGCAATTTCGATATCTGTTTTCATAAGGGACTCCTTTATATTTGATAGAACTATTATACCTAAAATTCGCGAAAATAACATTGTTTGAACATGTTTTGAATTCAACGTTCGCTTTTTATGTATATTTTATGGCTTGTCATAGCCTATTTGAATAGCTTCAGAACTTTACTTACGTATCTTTTTTGTGTAAAATAAGCATATGCATATTTTAATTACATCAGGCGGGACGAGTGAAGCCATTGATAGCGTTCGTTCAATCACCAACCATTCCACTGGGAGCCTAGGGAAAATCCTTACAGAAGCAGCTCTTGCAAAGGGACATCAGGTGACCTTGATCACAACGCCTACCGCGCTTAAACCCGATCCTCATCCACACCTTCTACTTCTATTGATCGAGAATGTAGAGGAACTACTTACAGAAATGCAGAAGGAAGTCCCTCATCATCAGGCCTTGATTCACGCTATGGCTGTTTCAGACTATACACCTGTTTACATGACAGGCCTTGAGGAGGTTGAGAAAGCTCAGGACCTCCATAGCTTTATCCATTGCGAAAATCAGGAAGCGAAAATCTCTTCGAGAGAAGAATACCAAGTGCTCTTTCTAAAGAAAAATCCGAAGATTATCTCCTTCGTCAAAGAATGGAATCCTGCCATTCAACTGATCGGCTTTAAACTGTTAGTCGACGTTTCTTCTGAAGAGTTGATCCAGGTAGCGCATGAAAGCCTCGTTAAAAATCACGCCAGCATGATCGTTGCTAACGATCTGACCAAAATTCAGAATGGTCAGCATCAAGCCTATCTAGTGACAGACAATCAGGTCCTAGAAGCTTCTACGAAAACAGAAATTGCAGAGGCTATCCTAAATCATTTACAATAAAAAGGAACATATGACACAAATTACTTTAGCTGTTACCGGTAGTATTTCCGCCTATAAAGCGGCTGATATTACCAGCCAACTAACCAAATTGGGGTTTGAAGTGAAGGTCCTCATGACTCCTGCAGCCAGAAAATTTATCACCCCTTTAACCTTGCAAGTTCTTTCAAAGAATCAAGTAGGCCTTGATGTAATGATCGAAGACGATCCACAGCGGATCGAGCACATCGACATTGGAAAAGAAACAGACCTCTTTCTTGTAGCACCGGCTAGTGCCAATACAATTGCTAAACTTGCTATGGGTCTTGCAGATAATATGGTCACAAGCACAGCTCTAGCTTTGCCTCAAACCACTAAAAAATTACTAGCCCCTGCTATGAATACAAAAATGCTGGAACACCCAGCTACCCAACGAAATCTAAAACTCTTACAAGACTATGGTTACCAGATTATCCAACCTCGTGAAGCTCTACTGGCTTGTGGGGACAAAGGTTCTGGAGCTCTAGCGTCTGTAGAAACTATTTTAGAAACTGTTAAGGAGAATTGTTTATGAGAAAATCATCTTCTATTTCACGAATTGCCATCTTTTTTGCGGTTATGATCACTATTCACTTTGTGACGTCCTTCATTCTGCAATTTGTTCCATCAGGCATTCAACCAACCTTGGTTCATATTCCTGTCGTGATCGCATCTATCATTTATGGACCTCGTACAGGTGCTATTCTAGGACTGCTGATGGGACTCTTTAGCCTCACCATGAATACACTGGTTTTAACCCCAGCAAGCTATCTCTTTAGTCCCTTTGTCCCTCACGGAAATCTCTACTCCCTTCTCATCGCATTAGTACCACGTATTCTCATCGGGGTAACCCCTTACTTCGTCTATCGCTGGATCCACAATCGTACAGGACTTATGGTAGCTGGGATGATCGGTTCTATGACCAATACTGTATTCGTTTTAAGCGGGATTTACTTCTTCTTTGGGAACAGTTTTGGAGGCGGAATTCAAAATTTCCTTGGCTTGATCGTATCTACTAACTCTCTTATCGAAGTCGTTGCGACAGTCCTCATTACCAGCGCAGTTGTTCCATCTCTTGAAAAATTAAAATAATCTTCCAAGTCAAGACAGATTCGTCTTGGCTTTTTTAATAGTTAAATGCTTATTATTTTTGAAAAGATTTACAATTATCGCTAGAATTTTCTGAAAAAATCTGCTATAATGAAAGCGATTAAATATAACGCAAAAAGGAGACGCTTGCATGACCTATCAAGAAAACTACCAAAAATGGCTCGACTTTGCTGAATTACCAGCTTACCTTCGTGATGAGTTGGTCGCAATGGATGAAAAAACAAAAGAAGATGCCTTCTACACTAACCTTGAATTCGGAACAGCTGGTATGCGTGGATTAATCGGTGCTGGTACCAACCGTATTAATATCTATGTTGTTCGCCAAGCAACTGAAGGATTGGCCCAATTGATCGAATCAAAAGGGGAAGAAGCTAAAAAACGCGGAGTTGCCATTGCTTATGACAGCCGTCACTTCTCTCCTGAGTTCGCTTTTGAATCTGCTCAAGTTTTGGCTGCCCATGGTATCAAATCTTATGTATTTGAAAGCCTTCGTCCAACACCTGAATTGTCATTTGCTGTTCGTCACCTCCACACATTTGCTGGGATCATGGTAACAGCTAGCCACAACCCTGCTCCATTTAATGGATACAAGGTATACGGTGAAGACGGTGGACAAATGCCACCTGCAGATGCGGATGCATTGACAGATTACATCCGTGCGATCGAAAATCCATTCACTGTTCAATTGGCTGATCTTGAAGAAAGCAAAGCTAACGGCTTGATTGAAGTTATCGGTGAAAACGTCGACGCTGAATATTTGAAAGAAGTGAAAGGCGTTAACATCAACCAAAACTTGATCAATGAATACGGTCGCGACATGAAGATTGTCTACACTCCTCTTCATGGTACAGGTGAAATGTTGGCTCGTCGTGCTCTTGCACAAGCTGGATTTGAAGCAGTTCAGGTTGTTGAAGCTCAAGCTGTTCCAGACGCTGACTTCTCAACTGTTAAATCTCCAAACCCTGAAAATCAAGCTGCTTTTGCTCTTGCTGAAGAACTTGGCCGCAAAGTAGACGCTGATGTATTGGTTGCAACTGATCCAGATGCAGACCGCCTTGGTGTTGAAATCCGCCAACCAGACGGTTCTTACCTCAACCTTTCTGGTAACCAAATCGGAGCGATCATTGCTAAATATATTCTTGAAGCTCACAAAACAGCTGGTACTCTTCCTGCCAATGCTGCTCTTTGTAAATCAATCGTATCAACTGAGTTGGTGACCAAGATTGCAAAAAGCTACGGCGCAACCATGTTTAACGTCTTGACTGGTTTCAAATTTATCGGTGAAAAAATCCATGAATTTGAAACACAACACAACCACACTTACATGCTTGGTTTTGAAGAAAGCTTCGGTTACCTCATCAAACCATTCGTACGTGACAAAGACGCTATCCAAGCCGTTCTTATCGTTGCTGAAATCGCAGCATACTACCGCTCACGTGATATGACTTTGGCAGATGGTATCGAAGAAATCTATAAACAATATGGTTACTTCGCAGAAAAGACTATCTCTGTTACCCTTTCAGGTGTGGATGGAGCTGCTGAAATTAAGAAAATCATGGATAAATTCCGTGGCAATGCTCCTAAACAATTCAATAACACAGACATTGCTAAGACAGAAGACTTCTTGGAACAAACTGCTACTACTGCTGACGGCGTTGAAAAATTAACAACTCCTCCAAGTAACGTATTGAAATACATCTTGGCTGACGATTCATGGTTTGCTGTTCGTCCTTCAGGTACCGAACCAAAAATCAAATTCTACATTGCTACAGTTGGTGAATCTGAAGCAGATGCCAAAGAAAAAATTGCAAATATCGAAGCAGAAATCAATGCTTTTGTAAAATAAGCACCCACAAAAGATGAGATCAACCAATCTCATCTTTTTTTCGTATCAAAATACAGCATTTTTTCGCCCTTTATGGCATACTAGATTTATAAGAAAGCGAGGTAATCTCATGGAACAATTTTTTGAAGATATTAAAGATCTTGAAGTAACCACTGTTGCGCGTGCGCAAGAAGCCATCGACCAAAAAGAATCAGCAACCTTCTTTATTGGACGCAAAACTTGTCCTTACTGTCGGAAATTCGCTGCTAAATTAGCAACTGTCGTAGTTGAAACAAAAGCTCATATCTATTTTATTAATAGTGAAGAACCAAGTCAGCTAGACGCGTTACAAGTCTTCCGCTCAACTTACGGTATCCCAACGGTCCCAGGATTTTTACATGTCGAAGCCGGTGACGTTACTGTTCGCTGCGACTCATCCATGTCAGAAGAAGAAATCAAAGCATTTGCTCATCTATAAAAAAAATTAGCTAGAGACCATACTCTAGCTAATTTTCATTTTCCGTAAAAGTTGTCCACTTCTATTGTTATTTTTTCGCAAACTATTCTAGTGATCATTTTTCTTTTAAGAAAAATATTGGAAATTCATGTTCCTCTAGCCTATCATCAAGATTAAAGTGTTTTGTAAACCATTTTCTATATCTTTTAAAAAGTAATTCTAATATATAGATTAGCACAAATAACAAGATGAAAATAATAAAAGAATAGATTTTATTTTCATTATTGAAGTCTGTTATATCAAAATGTATTATAAAATAAAAATATATAAAGGTACAGATGGGTAATAAATTTAAATAAAACAAATAACTGAGTAGGAACAGAAATTGGTACTTCTTCGATCTTCTCCTGTAATGCATTTTATATGATTTTGTTATTTTATTGAATAAAGGAAGTCTCCCTCTGCGAAATCTATAGTATTTTGGTAAGGCGTGGTAACCACACCAGTGAAGGATTTTAAAATTTAACTCACGAATCAAGAAAAATAAATTATAACAAATAAAGCAACAAATTAAGATAGAACTGATTTTTGTATGATTTGAATATAATACGCGAATATAAGCAAAATATGCAAGAGCCAAAAAATAATTGAAACAAGCTAATATAAAATAGAGAATACTAGCAAATATACTACGAGTTCCTATAAAATTTTTATCTGAATAATCTGGTCTATACTCCATATAAGTTACATAATCCTATTCTTTTTCTTCATAAAGTTAAGCTCTGTACTGAAATGAACGTTCATTTATTAAATGCTTCCCAGATCTTTTGCTGGGGTTTTGCAAAAGGATAATCAGAAAATTCGTCAGGTTTTAACCAAACAGTTGATTCACTTGATTGCTGCACTCCTTCTTTCACCAGACCAAATCGAATCTGAACCTGCCACTTACGATGCGAAAAGACATGCTGAACAATAGGGTAAGACTTGTCCTGCCAATCAATGGCCAAGTCATAGTCCTGTTCAAAGGAAAGAATTTCTGAGTTATCCCCTGCTTCTCCATTACCATCTAATAAAGACAATTGCCCAAAGGTATCAGAAAGGCTATCCACTTCGATCAAAGGGAAATGCCAAAAACCAGACAAAAGCCCTTCTCGCTCATTTTTCTCCAGCAAGTAGCGCCCTTGACTATCCTTGATAATAAAGGCTGTTAGATAGACAGGTACCGGTTTCTTCTTAGGAGCCTTGATGGGATAACGATCCATGGTTCCATGTTGGTAGGCCGCGCTAAACTCCTTGACAGGACTTTCTTCTGGCCGTGGATTGACTGGGGACTCAATATCTGAGCCCAAATCCATCAAAGCCTGATTAAAATCACCAGGACGGTCTGGATCAATCAAGACTTCCATCATAGCTTGAAAAATCTTACGATTGGTTGGGATTCCGATATCGTAGTCGACCTCAAATAAACGAGCTAAAACACGCATGACATTGCCATCCACTGCTGGCTCTGGCAAGCTAAAAGCAATACTGGCAATGGCACCAGCTGTATAAGGTCCAATCCCCTTCAATTTAGATATTTCCTCATAACTTGATGGAAACACTCCTCCGTGATTTTCCATTATCTGCTGGGCAGCTTTCTGCATGTTACGGACACGTGAGTAATAGCCCAAGCCTTCCCAAGCTTTTAAGAGTTTTTCTTCAGGGGCTTGAGCCAATTCAGCGACCGTCGGAAACCAGTCTAAAAAACGCTCATAATAAGGAATCACCGTATCGACACGTGTCTGCTGGAGCATAATCTCTGAGATCCAAATTTTATAAGGATCCTGGGTCCTTCTCCAGGGGAGATCCCGTTTATGGGCATCATACCAGGCTAATAACTTTTCTCGGAAGGAGGCGATTTTTTCCTCCTCCCACATGGTAATCCCGTAATCTTTTAAATCTAACATATTCCTAGTATACCATAGAATGAGTTAGAGTTTAGAAATTCTGATTTTATAAAGAAAAAGAGGCTGGGACAAAAGTCCTAGCATCTCAATTATTTTTGGATTGTCGAGCAAGACGCAGTGGTTGAGTGGGCTCTAGTACGCTGATTTCATCAGCTTTTACAGCCCTACTCAACTGTGCGGAGGTGGGACGACGAAATCGAATTTTAACGAATTACCAATTTCTGTCCCACTCTCTAAATGCATTTCTTATTGTTCCACAGCTTGAGCTGCTGTAATCAAGGTTAATTTGTAAACGTCATCTGCATTACATCCACGAGAGAGGTCGTTGACTGGTTTATTCAATCCTTGCAAGACAGGACCTACTGCTGCAAAGCCACCAAGACGTTCAGCCATCTTGTATCCAATGTTACCTGCTTCAATACCAGGGAAGATAAAGACATTAGCTTGACCTGCCACCTTGCTTCCTGGAGCCTTCAAGGCTGCAGTTGCAGGGACAAAAGCTGCGTCAAATTGCAATTCCCCGTCAATTTCAAGGTCTGGACGAAGTTCATGAGCAAGCTTAGTCGCTTCAACAACCTTATCAACACTTTCACCGAAACCAGATCCTTTTGTTGAATAGCTCAACATAGCAATTTTTGGATCAATACCAAACATCTTGGCAGTGATAGCTGAATTGATGGCAATTTCTGCTAATCCTTCAGCATCTGGATTGATGTTGATGGCACAGTCCCCAAACAAGTAGCGTTCAGATCCACGAACCATAAGGAAAGCCCCTGAAGTCCGTTTTACATTTGGACGAGTTTTGATAATTTGAAGAGCCGGACGAACAGTTGCGGCTGTTGAGTGAATCGCACCAGATACCATCCCATCAACAATTCCCATGTGCACCAACATGACACCAAAATAGTTAACGTCGTCTTTCAAAACTTGACGCGCTTCTTCTTCTGTCATTTTGCCCTTACGACGTTCTACTAAGGAAGCTACCATTTCTTCAAAACCTGGATAAGAATGAGGATCGATGACTTCATATCCATCCAAAACCCCTTCGATTTCAAGATAAATCCGAATTTTATCTGGATTACCAAGCAAGACAGGGGTTACTTCTGTCTCGTTCACAATGCGTTTTGTCGCTTGGAGGATACGAGGTTCTTCACCTTCTGGTAATACAATACGTGCATTCTTACCAACGAGGTTGGCTTTGAGATTTTCGAAAACTTCCATGAGTTTTACTCCTTTTAATAATTAATAACTAGTTTGAAGCTGTGTTAATACAGCTTGGAAATCTGGAGGCAGTGGACTTTCTATGACCAATTCTTCCTCTAGAAATGGATGATAATAGGATAGACGATGACAATGAAGGGCTTGGCGCTCAATGCCGTCTTCTAAACTTCCGCCATAGAGATCATCTCCCAAGAGCGGAAAACCAATATGGGAAAAATGAACGCGGATCTGGTGGGTTCGACCTGTGTGTAACTGAATATCCACTAGGTGAATATCACCAAAAGATTGAACAACCTGGTAGCTTGTATGAGCATACTTGCCACCTTTAGCTACCTTTCGGGTGATAATTGAATCTTCATCACGCGCAATCGGAGCAATAATCTCTCCGACAGGATCAAGCTTCCCAGATCCCTTGACCAAGGCATAATAGCGTTTCTGAATCGTTTTAGACTGCAATTGCTTATCCAAGCGAGCATGGGCATAGCCATGTTTGGCAAAGAGCATAACGCCACTTGTATCCTTGTCCAAACGAGTAACAATGTGAACCTGCTGGTTCTCGTAGCCCTGCTTCACATAGTAGCCCTTTACAAAATTTGCTAAGGTATTGGAATGAATCGCACTTGGAATCGATGCAATGCCAAAGGGTTTGTTTAAGACCAAAAAATGATCATCTTCAAACAAAATATCCAAAGGCCGATCCATGGGTTTTAGGGTTTCGAATCCTTCTTCTGCTGGAATATCAATGACCAAGCGATCCCCAATATCCAACAAATAAATTGCATTCTCCGGACGTCCATTGACAAGGATCTGGCCACCACGAAACTTAATCTTTGCTAAGAGCCCCTTAGAAACCTCATGCTTTTTCAGGAAGGTCTTGACCTTGACATGCTCATCGACAATGAATTCAAATCTCATTCTCTATCATCTCCGATAAAGGCATCCTTGACCCGATTCCAGAAGCTGGTGTGACTGGAACTTGCCACAAAATTAATCTTATGGTTGTCAATCTGATATTCTACCTTTGCAATATTACGGTAAGAATAGGTTGAATTGTCGACAGAGATAATGTGGAAGCCAGGTCTTGTCGGTGTAATCTCGATCTTATCCTTTTTAGGGACAATAACAGAAGAACCCAAGGTACGATAGACACGATTGTTGAGACTGGCGATCTCAGCGATCTGTAGCGCCTCAATAGTCGGGTGAAGGACTGCTCCTCCTAAGGATTTGTTGTAAGCCGTACTTCCTGTTGGAGTCGAAACGGTAATCCCGTCTCCTCTGAAGCGCTCAAAATCCACTCCATTAATCGTAAGATCGGCAACCATGGTCCGGTCGCTTCTCTTAATCGTCGCTTCGTTCAAAGCTCTCATGGTACGGGTTTCCCCATTTTCGAAAGTAATCTTGACATTCAAAATAGGGTAAGAAACCTTAGCTCCAGTATCATATTTTAAGTTCTCAACCAGCTTATCGATTTCACTGTCTAAGTAATCTGTATAAAATCCTAAGTGTCCGGTATGGACGCCAACAAATCGCACCCGATCCAACTGGTGTTCATACTTGTGAAAGGCCGATAGCAACATCCCATCGCCACCAATTGAAATCACAATATCCGGGTGCTTCTCCGTCAAAATAAAATTATTTTTCCGAAGCTTGTAGCACAACTGCTGAAAAACCTCTTCACTTTGACGCTTGCGATTGCGAATAATGGATACTTTTTTACCTGTAGTCTTCATCTGTGTCATCACTATTTCCAACGCCATCATTTAACTTACGATGAAGTGGATCAAACAGGGCTTGAGCCTCCTGAATCGCATCCCGAATTGCCCCCATCTCTTCATCCAAGAGATAGGCCAGGTTTGCTGTCGTCTCTAAGCGTTTTTTGATCTCGTCTGGAAAGTCTCCTTTATATTTATAATTAAGCGAGTGTTCAATGGTTGCCCAAAAATTCATGGACAAGGTCCGAATTTGAATCTCTGCTAAGATCGTTTCATTTCCATCAATGGTATCGACCGGATACTCGACCACGACGTGGTAACTCCGGTAGCCACTTGATTTCTTGTGGCGGATGTAATCTCGCTCTTGGACCACGCGCATATCCTGCCGTTGTCTCAGAACCTCTAGGATCTCTTCGACGTCATCCACAAACTGGACCATGATGCGAAGACCAGCAATATCTTGCATATCCTGAGCCAGATTTTCTTCAGAAATATTTCTTCGGATCATCTTTTCGCGAATGCTCTCAATCGGCTTGACCCGTCCTGTAACAAACTCAATTGGAGAATGCTTTTGTTGCTTACGATATTGCTTACGAATCCCACGCAGTTTGATTTTTAATTCCCCAACTGCTTGGATATACGGATCTAAGAAGTTTTCCCAATCAATTGCCATCCTACCACCTTGTAATCTGAACCATTTTTTTATACAATAAACACATCTCTTATTATATCATGAATCGCTTTTGAAAAAAAGCAAAGGACCACAAAATGAACCATTTAGAAATTGAATACAAAACCATGCTAGACAAGGAGGAATACCAATCCATCCTTCCACTTTTTGCTGATACAGAATTGGTTGTCCAAACCAATCACTATATCGATACACCCGACCAGCTCATCCGTAAGGAAAAAATGGCCTTGCGGGTGCGTACTTTCACAGATCAGGCTGAATTGACTCTCAAAGTCCCTGAAGATGTTGGCCATTTCGAGTACAATCAAGACCTCAACCCAGAAGAAACCAAGGAGATTCTTCAACACCAACAGTTTCCTGACGGAGAAATCAAAAACCTCTTGATCTCTAAAGAAATCCCCGTTGAACACCTCGCGGTCTGGGGAAGCCTTACAACAGAACGATTCGAAAAAGAAACTGATGCAGGATTGGTGGCACTAGACCACAGTCTCTATCTAGACACTGAAGATTATGAATTAGAAATCGAGGTCGAAACTGCTGAACAGGAAGAAAATTTCCATCAGTTCATAACAGACCATGGAATCGTCTACAAAGCAGCAAAAAATAAAATCGCCAGATTGGCTGAAAGATTGTAAAATAGCTGAAATTATCGCAAATTTTTGCTAAAATAGTGCTAAGATCAAAAATCTAAATGAGGTTGGAATCACATGTCAGATAAAAAAAATATGAAGCTCTTCTCTCTCAATTCAAATCCAGAGATTGCGCAAAAAATCGCGGATCATGCTGGGGTTCCACTTGGGAAAATTTCATCCCGTCAATTCTCAGATGGTGAAATCCAAGTCAATATTGAGGAAAGTGTTCGTGGATATGATATTTATATCATTCAATCAACCAGTTTCCCTGTCAACAATCACTTGATGGAACTCTTAATTATGGTGGATGCTTGCCAACGGGCCAGCGCAAATACTGTCAATGTGGTCATGCCTTACTTCGGTTATGCTCGCCAAGACCGGACTGCTGCTCCTCGCGAACCAATTACTGCTAAGCTTGTCGCAAACATGTTGGTCAAAGCTGGGGTGGATCGCGTCGTCACACTGGATCTCCACGCTGTTCAGGTCCAAGGTTTCTTCGATATTGCCGTGGATAACCTCTTTACCATTCCACTCTTTGCAGAACACTACATTAATAAAGGTCTAACTGGTCCTGATGTTGTAGTCGTCAGTCCTAAAAACTCAGGTGTCAAACGGGCTCGTAGTTTAGCGGAATATCTTGATGCACCGATTGCCATCATTGATTACGAACAAGATGATGCAAACCGTGATTATGGCTATATTATCGGGGATGTCAAAGATAAGAAAGCAATCTTGATTGACGATATCCTCAATACCGGTAAGACATTCTCAGAAGCTGCGAAAATCGTCGAACGCGAAGGTGCTACTGAAATTTATGCTGTTTCAAGCCATGGTTTATTTGTAAAAGGCGCTGTTGAATTATTAGACCAAGCTCCGATCAAAGAAATCTTGGTAACCGATTCTGTTGCTCCAAATGGACCAACACCAAAAAATATTAACTATCTGACAGCTAGCGAACTGATCGCTGAAGCTATTGTTCGCATTCAAGAAAGAAAACCTGTTAGTCCTCTATTTGCCTACCACAAGAAATAAGGTCTTAATGTGATATATTTTGATAATGCCGCAACAACTCCCCTTCTACCTGAAGTCATTGATAAAATGTCTGCAACTATGAAGACCACTTTTGGAAATCCATCGAGCCTTCATGCTCATGGACGGATGGCTAGTAAACTCCTCCGAGAATCTCGCGAGCAGATTGCTCAGTCTCTCCATACTCTTCCAAATCGTATTTTCTTCACTTCAGGTGGATCAGAAAGTAATAATACCGTTATAAAAGGCTACTGCTTGAAACACCAAGCAGATGGCAAACACATCATTACGACCGCTTTGGAACACCATGCGGTTCTAGAACCCATCGAATATCTTGTAGAACGTTTCGGATTTGAAGTGACGATCGTCCAACCAAGAGATGGACGCATTCAGGCTCGTGATATCAAGGCGGCACTTAGACCGGATACCATTCTTGTCTCTACCATGTTTGCCAATAACGAGACAGGCGATCTTCTACCGATTAAAGAAATCGGAGAACTCTTAAAAGATCTTCCAGCTGCCTTTCATGTTGATGCTGTACAAGCAATTGGAAAGGTCCCTGTCTATCCCGAAGAGTTGGGAATTGATTTTCTCAGTGCTTCTGCCCACAAATTCCACGGACCAAAGGGCGTCGGCTTCCTTTATGCGGCCACCCCAGATTTTGATAATCTCTTACATGGTGGGGATCAGGAAAATAAGATGAGAGCCAGCACGGAAAATCTTATTTCTATTGTCGGGATGGCAACCGCGCTTCAGCAAGCTACACTATATCAAGAAGAAAATTTCAACCAGGTTCAAAAACTCGGCCAAGAACTAGTCAATGGTTTAGCAGCCTTCGACTACTACGTAAATGCGAATGAGGATCATCTTCCATTTGTTTGGAACCTTGGCTTTCCGGGTGTCCAAAATGACGTTTTACTGATGCGACTCGATCTTGCTGGCATTTCTGTCTCTACAGGTTCTGCTTGTACCGCTGGTACAGTTCAACCCAGCCATGTCCTTGAGGCGCTCTATGGAAAAGATAGCTCACGCCTAAAAGAATCCCTTCGAATTAGTTTTTCAGAACTCAATAGCGTAGAGGAGGTTCAAGACTTCCTCTCAAAACTTAAAGAAATTTTATCATAGGAGAACAATATGGCTTTTGAAACAAGCGTTTCATTGAAAGACTGCAAATATACCTATAGTCTACACCCAAATGTTAAAAAATATACCTTACGTGACAATACATTTGCTGTTACAAAAGTTGGAAATTACGAGTTAAATCGTTTGCTCGAAGCCGTTCCAAATAGCGGCGAAGGCTTCCTACTTAAAATCATTTTCAATAAAGATTTGACAGGTTTTAAGATCAATATTACAGACAAGTCTGGGCTTCGCCTGGTTAATATCTTTAAAAATCCAGAAAATGACATTATCCAACAAAAATTCTATTTCTTAATGGATAGTCTTGTCGAAAGAGAAATTTTCAACAAAACAGAGGCCTAATATGGTAACCCTAACTTATATCGATGCTTACCAAGTAGAACGAACGACTACTTATCCTGACCTTGCAGCCTGTATCCTAGCTTTTTCAGGCTGTGTAACCTTGCCTGACTCTTACTCAATCGTATCCATTGAATACAAGGGGGAAAAGCTCCCCTATACAGGACGAGTCGATGGACTTTATGCTTTTTTGAAAAAGGTAGAACAAGCTGAAAACTAAGCTGATGCTGATGGAACTCTCCATCGCCATCAGCTTTTTCTTTAGACAAAAATATTTTTAAAAACCGCTCTAGATAGTTGATTTTTTCACAATCTTCCTATACAATAAGAGGGAAAGGTTGTGATATTGTGAAACATGATAAAAATACTCCAATTCCACGCGCAACAGCAAAACGCTTATCGCTCTACTACCGCATTTTTAAACGCTTTAACTCTGAAAAAATAGAGCGCGCCAATTCCAAGCAAATTGCGGATGCAATTGGGATTGACTCTGCTACCGTTCGCCGAGATTTTTCTTATTTTGGTGAATTAGGAAGACGGGGATTTGGTTATGACGTAAAAAAACTGATGAACTTCTTTGCCGATCTTTTAAATGATAATGCCATTACCAATGTCGCTATTGTGGGGATCGGAAATATGGGAAGTGCGCTCCTCAATTATCGCTTCCATGAACGCAATAAGATGAAAATTGTCATGGCTTTTGATGTAGATGATCATGAACTGATTAATACCAAAAGTAAGGATGGGATCCCCATTTATGGGATTTCTACGATCAAAGAAAAGCTCAAACAAGAAGACATTCAAACAGCAATTTTAACTGTCCCAAGTATTAAAGCGCAGGAAGTTGCTAGTCTTTTAGTAGATGCCGGTGTCAAAGGAATTCTAAGCTTTTCTCCGGTCCATCTGACAGTTCCTAAAGACGTTGTTGTCCAATATGTCGATCTCACTAGTGAATTGCAAACACTCCTTTATTTCATGCGAAAAAACGAAGAATAAAGATTTATACATTAACAAGAAAAGAGGCTGGGACAAAAATCCTAGCCTCTCAATTATTTTTGGATTGTCGAGCAAGACGCAGTGGTTGAGTGGGCTCTACTAC
>NZ_JVEE01000040.1:0-6040 GCF_001073155.1 Streptococcus parasanguinis | reverse complement strand
CCTACTCAACTGTGCGGAGGTGGGACGACGAAATCGAATTCTAACGAATTACTGATTTCTGTCCCACTCTCTTTTTTATACCAAATAATCTGTCTCTTCACGGTAACTATAATAGTTTTCTTCAGATACAATCAAGTGATCCAATAGGGTTAAACCCATCACTTCACAGGCCTCTAAAACTCGTTGCGTTACTTCATCATCATTTTTACTGGGAAATACGGCACCAGATGGATGATTGTGAGCCAAGATGATAGAGGTTGCCATGTGCTTCAGTGCATAATGCAGGATTTCACGTGGCTCCGCAATACTTCGATTCACGGTTCCAATAAAAATGGTCTGCTGATGAATAATTTCATTCTGCGTATTTAAATAGAGGGCAACCAGGTGCTCCTGTTTCTTATGGCCGATTTCCTGTTGAATTTTATGGGCCAATTTCTGGCTGCTCATGATCTGTTCAGAACTCATCAATTCGTCTTTATGAATCCTTCGTCCAAACTCAATCACAGCCTGAAGTTCGATGGCCTTCACCCGGCCAATACCTGAGATTTCCTGTAGCTCCTCTAGAGTTAATTGACTTAACTCCTTTAAACTATTAACCGAACTCAAAAGACCTTGTGCAATCTCATAAACGCTTTTTTTCTTATTGCCTGTCCGTAAGAGAATGGATAGCAATTCTTGATGACTCAGCTTATCTACCCCTTCAGAAACCAAACGTTCTCTAGGAAGCAAAGATGGTTCAATAAATGATATGTCGTACATAATTTCCTCCTCACTTATTAATTCGTAATAAATAGAGAAAACGACGACCTTGCATTATTTACAGGCAATTTCTTCCTTCAAATCATCTAACACTAAGACTTCATCTTTATTAAAGCGGATCTGGTAACCTGTTTGAACTTGTTCAAGCTCTTTTAAAAACTGTTGAATTTCACAGCGAATCAAGTACTCCTGGCTCTGAGGAATGGCCTCTAAAGCTTGGTAGACTTGCTCTACTTCGTAGATTCCTTTTGTAATTAAACCATTTCGTGGAAAATCGTTTACTAAGAGATTATAGAAATGATGCAAGAGATGATAAATTCGCTCTTTTGTCACTATTCTACCTCCTTATCATACTCTTTCTCCTCTTATTATATACTGATTTTCCCTTAATATTATGACAAATTCCTTACATTATATTACCAATCTCTTACAATTTTACAAGAATTTCTCCTAGCTTCCTAAATAGAAAAAAGCCCGGCATCTCTGCCTCGGGCTTTATTTTCTTAAAGTTGCATTTGATTATAAGACTTGCTGAATGAATCCAGGATGTCTTTTGGAGCCTTGTCATAGTCAACAGAGGTTTCCAAATTCCCTTTTACAATCGTACGGTAAGTCGCTGCAGCATCCTCACAAGTCACCAAGGTGATCTCATTAACACCTTCACGATCTTGAATAACATCTACACGGTCTGGAGTCACTGTCTCAACAGACGAGATAACATAAGTATAGATTTTTTCTTTGTCCGTGATGTAGATCTTCATTCCTGCCTTGGCTTTCTCTAATGGTGAGAATAACATGGCATTTGCTCCAGTTAAGCCAAATACATGGTGACTAGCAAGAGAATAATTGCCTTGTCCCATGACTTGGTTTTCCTTCATGGTCCCTGCTCCGTAGTAAAGGGCTACATTTTCAAGTCCCTTAAAGATCGGAAGGTTCATATTTAATTCAGGAATCGAAATCCCCCCAATTACTGGTAGTTTTTGAGCTTGCCATTGGGCATTGATGACTGCTTCCGTCGAAAGTGACTGGACATGTTGGAAATCAAAGCTCGTCTTCACTTCTTTATTCTTGTCAATGGTTTTTTTATTGACCTTGCTAACCTGGTATTGGTTGGTATGCCAAACCATAATCATATTACGGATCGGAGCATTGAAAATCAAGAGAAGCGAGAGAATAATCAAAAGTGTTGCAACGATGTTGATAAGAGTATTGCGTAAACTCTTTTTCTTTTTTCTTTTGCGTGACATGCTGTCCCCTTATCTATTCGTTTTCTTCCACTACTTCTTCATCTTTTTCATCGGGTTGGACTGTTGTAAAGGTCACAATTTTCGCATCCTGATCCAGTCTCATGACTTTCACACCCTGAGTTGAACGACCCGTTTGAGAGATATTCCCAACACTTGTGCGGATCATGACTCCGGTATCGGTAATGATCATCAGATCTTCATCCCCTTTAACGGTTAAAAGACCAGCTAAGGGACCATTTTTCTCTGTAATATTGGCTGTCTTGATTCCTTTACCGCCACGGCCTTTGGTTGGGTATTCGCTAGCCATTGTCCGCTTACCATACCCTTTTTCAGTGATGATCAATACTTCATCTTGATCCGTAACGACGCTAGCCCCAACAACCTTGTCTCCTTCACGGAGATTCACACCACGTACACCTGTGGCAGAACGTCCCATATTGCGGACCACAGCCTCGTTAAAGCGGACAGAATAACCATACTTGGTACCGATAATGACGTCAGCATTGCCATCTGTAAGGAAGACATTGATCAATTCATCCTCATCACGCAGATTCAGAGCTTTGAGACCATTCTGACGGATATTTGAAAATTCAGCTACATTGGTCCGTTTGACTAAACCTTGTCGCGTCGTAAAGAAGAGATAAGCTTCGTCACTGCGGTCTTGCTCCACATTGATAATGGTTTGAATCGATTCACCTTCGTCCAATTTTAAGAGGTTGACGATTGGTAATCCTTTAGCTGTCCGGCCATATTCTGGAATCTCATAACCTTTCAGACGATAGACACGCCCTTTATTGGTAAAGAAGAGTAAATGATCATGGGTGCTCGTAGAGACCAGTTCACGGACAAAGTCATCATCTTTGACACCAGTTCCTTGAACCCCACGTCCACCACGTTTTTGAGCCGTAAATTCCGCTTGGTCCAGACGTTTGATGTAGCCTTTGTTAGAAAGGGTGATCAAGACATCTGTTTCTTCAATCAAGTCCTCATCTTCAAGAGAAAGGACTTCTCCAACCATTAACTCAGTTCGACGAGCATCGCCAAACTTGCGTTTGACTTCTTCCAGTTCTTCCTTGATGATGGTGGCCACACGTTCTGGTTTCGCCAAAATGTCAGCCAAATCAGCAATCAAGGCAACCAAATCATCGTATTCACTTTGGATCTTGTCTCGTTCCAAACCGGTCAAACGACGAAGACGCATGTCCAAAATAGCTTGACTTTGACGTTCAGAGAGCTTGAATTTAGCCATCAATTCAGCTTGTGCTTCAGCGTCTGTCTGGCTATTGCGGATGATCCGGATCACTTCATCGATGTGATCCAAAGCAATGAGCAAACCTTCTAAGATATGGGCACGTGCTTCCGCTTTTTCTTTATCAAAGATGGTCCGGCGAGTCACCACTTCTTTCTGGTGCTCAATATAAGCCCCTAAAATTTGGCGAAGAGAAAGAATCTTTGGAATACCATTTTGGATCGCCAACATATTGAATCCAAAATTGGTTTGCATTTGCGTCATCTTAAAGAGGTTGTTCAAAATAACGTTAGCCGAAGCATCTCGGCGGACCTCAATGACAAAACGAACCCCTTCACGGTTTGATTCATCACGTACAGCTGTAATCCCTTCGATCCGTTTTTCTTGCACCAAGCGAACGATGTGCTCGTGCACCTTGGTTTTATTGACCATATAAGGGAACTCAGTGACAACAATCCGTTCACGGCCACTCTTGGTTACTTCAATCTCTGTACGAGAACGAAGAACGATTGATCCTTTTCCTGTTTCATAGGCTTTGTGGATACCTGATTTCCCCATGACCAAAGCACCTGTCGGGAAATCTGGACCTGGAAGAACTTCCATAAGTTCACGGGTCGTTACCTCAGGATTATCCATCATCAACTTCACTGCGTCAATGGTTTCTCCCAAATTGTGTGGAGGAATATTGGTTGCCATCCCAACGGCAATCCCTGTAGCACCATTGACGAGAAGGTTAGGGAAACGTGCAGGGAGGACCAAAGGTTCGCGCTCGCTGGCATCGTAGTTATCAGCGAAATCAACTGTATTTTTGTTGATATCCCGCAACATTTCAAGAGCGATCTTACTCATACGAGCTTCTGTATACCGTTGTGCAGCGGCACCATCACCGTCCATAGAACCAAAGTTTCCATGACCGTCTACTAACATGTAGCGATAACTCCACCATTGCGCCATCCGAACCATGGCTTCATAAATAGAGAAATCCCCGTGTGGGTGGTATTTACCCATAACATCCCCTGTGATACGGGCTGATTTCTTATGTGGTTTATCTGGTGTAACACCTAATTCATTCATTCCGTACAAAATACGACGGTGAACAGGTTTCAAACCATCCCGAACATCAGGGAGGGCACGAGCAACGATAACACTCATGGCATAATCGATAAAACTCGTCTTCATTTCTGATGTTAAATTCACATCAATTAGATTCTTATCCTGCATTCAAAAAATGCCTCTCTTTACTTAATTCACCATACTATTATAACACATTTTAGCCTATTTTTCTTCTTAGGAACACAAACGTAAAAACGTTTACATCAAGGATTCATACTGTATCAGATGACAAAGACTTTCAAAAGTGGTAGAATGAAGACGTATGAGAATCTATCTCAAAAAAATATGAAGGAGACGTTTAGACTCATGAATTTGACTAAACAACACAAAAAAGTTATCCTTGTCGGTGACGGTGCCGTAGGTTCATCTTATGCATTTGCACTTGTCAACCAAGGAATTGCACAAGAGCTTGGAATTATCGAAATTCCTCAATTGCACGAAAAAGCTGTTGGAGATGCGCTTGACCTTAGCCACGCCCTTGCCTTCACTTCACCTAAGAAGATCTATGCGGCTGAGTACGCTGACTGTGCAGACGCTGACCTTGTTGTAATTACTGCAGGTGCTCCTCAAAAACCAGGTGAAACACGCCTTGACCTTGTTGGTAAAAACCTTGCGATCAACAAATCAATCGTTACAGAAGTAGTGAAATCTGGATTTAACGGTATCTTCCTTGTAGCTGCTAACCCAGTTGACGTATTGACATACTCTACATGGAAATTCTCAGGATTCCCTAAAGAACGTGTTATCGGATCAGGTACTTCTCTTGACTCAGCTCGTTTCCGTCAAGCTTTGGCTGAAAAATTGGATGTGGATGCTCGTTCAGTACACGCCTACATCATGGGTGAACACGGTGACTCAGAATTCGCTGTATGGTCACACGCTAATATCGCTGGTGTAAACCTTGAAGAATTCCTTAAAGACACTCAAAACGTTCAAGAAACTGAATTGATCGAATTGTTCGAAGGTGTTCGTGACGCTGCATACACTATCATCAACAAAAAAGGTGCTACATACTACGGTATCGCTGTTGCCCTTGCTCGTATCACTAAAGCAATCCTTGATGATGAAAATGCAGTACTTCCACTTTCTGTATTCCAAGAAGGTCAATATGGTGTTAGCAACGTTTTTATAGGTCAACCTGCCATCGTAGGTGCACACGGTATTGTTCGTCCAGTGAACATCCCATTGAACGATGCGGAACAACAAAAAATGAAAGCTTCTGCTGATGAATTGCAAGCAATCATCGATGAAGCATGGAAAAACCCTGAATTCCAAGAAGCATCTATCAACTAATTCAATTAGAAAAGACTCTCAAATTTGAGAGTCTTTTTTGAGCTATGAACATAAGATAAAAAGGCTGAGAGACTTCTCAACCTTTTCTTCTCTCCACCCTGAGGGAATCGAACCCCCATCTCAAGAACCGGAATCTTACGTGATATCCATTACACTAAGGGTGGCAACTGTTATAGTATATCAAATTTTCAAAAATTTTACAAGTAAAAAAGAGAGTGGGACAGAAATCAGTAATTCGTTAGAATTCGATTTCGTCGTCCCACCTCCGCACAGTTGAGTAGGGCTGTAAAAGCTGATGAAATAAGGGTAGTAGAGGCCACTCAACCACTGCGTCTTGCTCGACAATCCAAAAATAATTGAGAGGCTAGGACTTTTGTCC
>NZ_JVEE01000039.1 GCF_001073155.1 Streptococcus parasanguinis | reverse complement strand
AGGAAAGACAGAAAAAAGATCAGCAGACGGAGTCTAGCTGATCATTTGTAGGCCTTGCTTTTGCGAGGTCTTTTTTGCTGAAAGAAAGAAGAGGATATCAATGGTCAGTGACAGTTGTAAAAAACGCTTTGGCAAAATCATGATGGAGGAGATGGAGCTCGTCGCCCAAGAAGAAATCGCTCCCCGCATCTATTCTATGGTCTTGAAGGGGGAAATGGTGGCGCAGATGCTGCCAGGTCAATTCCTTCATATCCGCGTCCCTGATGGGTCTAAGCTCCTTCGCCGTCCGATTTCAATTTCTGAGATTGACCGTAAGACACAGACTTGCCGCTTGATCTACCGCATCGAAGGTGGGGGGACAGCTCTCTTTTCCCAATTGCCAATCGGTAGCAAACTCAGTGTCATGGGTCCTCAGGGAAATGGTTTTGATCTCACTAATCTCGGTCAAGGTCAGAAAGCCTTGATCATCGGTGGCGGTATCGGTGTTCCTCCTTTGGTCCAAGTGGCCAAACAACTCCATGAGCAAGGGGTGGAAGTTGAAGTGGTTGTCGGCTTTGCGACCAAAGAAGCCGTTATTTTGGAAGAAGAGCTTTCTAAGGTTGCTCATGTCACTGTAACGACAGATGATGGGACTTATGGCACTAAGGGCTATGTCTCTACGGTCATTGATCAGATGGACCAGGAGTTTGACGCTATCTATTCTTGTGGAGCCCCTGGTATGCTCAAATATGTCAATACCAAATTCCATGACCATCCTCGCGCCTATATTTCCATGGAATCGCGTATGGCCTGTGGGATGGGTGCTTGCTATGCCTGTGTGGTGCATTTAGAAAATGAAAGCCAAGCAGCTAATAAGCGCGTGTGTGAAGACGGACCGGTCTTTGAAACCGGTACGATTGTGATGTAGGAGGACCTTATGACAGCAAATCGACTAGCCGTATCCTTACCTGGTTTAGACTTGAAAAACCCGATTATTCCGGCATCTGGCTGTTTTGGTTTTGGTCAGGAATATGCTAAATACTATGACTTAGACCTGCTTGGATCCATCATGATCAAGGCGACAACTGCTGAGGCTCGTTTTGGTAATCCAACGCCCCGTGTCGCTGAGACACCTGCAGGTATGCTCAATGCCATTGGTCTCCAAAATCCAGGGATAGACGTGGTCCTAGCAGAGAAACTCCCTTGGTTGGCTCAGCATTATCCAGATCTACCGATTATTGCCAATGTAGCTGGCTTCTCCAATGAAGAGTATGCAACGGTATCAGGCGAGATCTCGAAAGCGCCAAATGTCAAAGCGATTGAGCTCAATATCTCTTGTCCAAACGTAGACCATGGGAACAACGGCCTTTTAATTGGCCAAGTTCCTGAATTGGCCTATGCGGCTGTGAAAGCAGCTGTAGAAGCGTCCTCCGTCCCTGTCTATGTCAAGTTAACGCCTAGTGTGGCAGACATCACGCAGGTCGCAAAAGCAGCAGAGGATGCAGGGGCGACTGGTTTGACCATGATCAATACCTTGGTCGGCATGCGCTTTGACCTCAAGACTGGTAAGCCCATCATTGCCAATGGAACAGGAGGCATGTCTGGTCCAGCCGTTTTCCCAGTTGCTTTGAAACTCATCCGTCAGGTGGCCCAGTCCACTAAACTTCCGATTATCGGAATGGGAGGTGTGGATTCAGCAGAAGCAGCCATTGAAATGATGATTGCAGGAGCCTCTGCGATTGGAGTTGGAACCGCTAATTTCACCGATCCTTATGCTTGTCCAAGCATCATCGAAGATCTACCACAGGTCATGGATCGCTATGGTATTGACACCCTTGAGAACTTCCGAAAACATGTACGGGAAAATCTACTGTAAATCCTTGACTTTTCCCAAATATCGTACTACAATAAATAAAAACCTTTAAAGCAGTCCAGAGAGGCTCCTAAGGTCTAGACGGTGAATCATGGTAGTTGTTCCTACCTAATTTTCGTGTAACCTTGCCTCGGGCAAGGTTTTTTTGTAGACAAAATGATCAATCAAAAAAGGAGTAATCCATGCGTGAAGAACGTCCTATTATCGCCCTTGACTTCCCAGCTTTCGAGGATGTCAAAAACTTTTTAGAGCATTTTCCAGAAGACGAAAAGTTATTTGTAAAAATTGGAATGGAATTTTTCTATGCAGTTGGTCCTGAAATTGTACATTACCTCAAAGGGCTTGGACACAGTATTTTCCTTGATTTAAAATTACATGATATCCCAAATACAGTCAAATCAGCCATGTCCGTACTGGGGACTTTCGGAGTAGATATGGTGACGGTCCACGCAGCCGGTGGTGTAGAGATGATGCGCGAAGCCAAGGCAGCTCTTGGTGAAGGAGCTAAATTGGTAGCTGTGACCCAGTTGACTTCTACCAGTGAAGAAGACATGCGTGATTGCCAAAACATCCAAACAACGGTCCAAGAATCTGTAGTTAATTATGCTCGCAAGGCACAAGAAGCAGGCTTGGATGGCGTTGTCTGTTCAGCCCATGAAGTAGCCTTGATCAAAGATGCCACTTCATCAGACTTTGTCTGTGTCACACCAGGGATTCGTCCTGCTGGAGCTGAAATCGGCGACCAAAAACGGGTTATGACCCCACAAGAAGCCCATAAAATCGGATCGGACTATATTGTCGTTGGACGTCCAATCATCCAAGCAGAAAACCCATGGGACGCTTACCATGAAATTAAGAGACAGTGGAATAGTTAAGAACGTCTAAGAAGCTATGCTTCAAGACGTTCTACGGAAAGTCCGATGGGATCTTTCCTAAACTATTCACTAACTTAGTTGAAAAAAAATGATCGTTTCTTTCAACTAAGTGTCGGAATTTAAAAAGTCCTATGGGACCTTCCCTAACGCATTCACTAGATTACAGAATAGAAAATGATCGTTTCTCTTCTGTGATCGTCGGAATAATCGGAGTCCGATGGGATCTTCCCGAACTATTCACTAACCTGTAATGTTGTTGTTTAAATCAAAAAAATGATTTAATTCGTATATGATTAAAATCGTAAAAAGGAGTCGTCATGTCATTAGCTAAAGATATTGCTAGCCATCTTTTGAAAATCGAAGCGGTTTATTTGAAACCAGAAGAACCTTTCACTTGGGCATCTGGGATCAAGTCCCCTATTTATACAGATAACCGTGTAACCCTCGCTTATCCTGAAACTCGTACCTTGATCGAAAATGGATTTGTAGATAAAATCAAGGAAGCTTTCCCTGAAGTAGAAGTGATTGCAGGAACTGCAACTGCAGGGATTCCTCACGGAGCCATTATTGCGGATAAGATGAATTTGCCATTTGCCTACATCCGTAGCAAACCAAAAGACCACGGTGCTGGTAATCAAATTGAAGGCCGTGTACCACAAGGTCAAAAGATGGTCGTAGTGGAAGATTTGATTTCTACTGGTGGATCTGTCTTGGATGCTGTCGCAGCTGCCAAGCGTGAAGGGGCGGACGTTCTTGGTGTCGTAGCTATCTTCACCTACCAATTGGAGAAAGCAGATAAGAAATTTGCGGAAGCTGGCGTTCAACTTGAAACCTTGTCTAACTATACAGAATTGATTCATTTGGCAGAAGAACAAGGTTACATCACTTCTGAAGGTTTAGAGTTGTTACACCGTTTCAAGGAAAACCAAGAAACTTGGCAAAATAAATAATATAACTGAAGCGTTTCTAACGCTTCTTTTTTATACTCTTTTCACTAGTTGGTGGTTAACTTGAATCTCAAAGTAAAATCCGGTATGATAGTAGTAATTATTTTTATGGATGAAGGAAAAACTATTTTTAAGGGAGAATAAGATGTCAAAAGAAGATTATTTGCAAATGAAGAAACAGGCTCGGGTCTGGTTTACCGTTAATATCGTCATCAGTTTGATGGCTATTGCGGGAGGAATTTTAGTGGTCATTAGTAAATCACGTCATATCCCATTTTTATTGATGGCCTTGGGGGCACTGACTTTGATGAACCAAGTCTTGGTTACCCCTGCTTTCAACGCCAAAAAAGAAGCTGAGGAAGAACATCCAGACTGGAAAGTCTTGTCTACTAAAGATACTAAAATAACTACGGAGAATCTGCAGAAAGGTTTTTTGGTATCAGCTACGGCTCTTCTGATTGTCATTATTGGCTTCTTCATGTTCTATCGTCCTCTTCCGACAACAGACGCAGGAACTGAAGTGATCAAAACCTATCGCGAGATCCAGTCTGTGCCAGAAAATTCAACAGAAAAAGGATCTAGCACAGTCTCTAATTTAACTCCGAAAGATGTTCAAACCTTACAAGAATTGAAAGAAGAAATCGAATCTAATGTCCCATCAGATTCAAACTCACTGGATATCAACAAAGCAAAAGACCTTGCTGAAAAGGCACAGCAACAAAAATGGTTGAAAAGAGGAGAATAAGATGACTTTTCAAGTGGTTTGAAATCAACTAGTTTATGTGAAAGGGTAAAAAACAAATGACAGTAACAACATTCTGGCTTAGTTTGGGAATCTTGACCCTTGTTTTCTTGATCATGCTGCTTATCTTTTACACCTTGTATCGCCGTGAAATAAAAGTGAAAACAGAATCAACCGCAAAAGTTCTGGGAGAAGTAGTTGCTTTTGATTCCAAAAATCAACTGCTTATTTCTCTGCCTGTGGTGGAGTATCAAGTCGAGGGTGAAAGATACCAAAAGACATTCACCTATACTTATTTTAGGGAGACTTCTTCCAAATCTAGGCAGGCCAATGTTTTCGATAGAACCTATGTTCTTGGAGCCGGCAAAAATCTGGATTTGCAGATGATATTCCCAATCGGGTCTCCCATGACAGTCTTTTATAATCCAGTCGACCCACAGATCGGTTTTGTCGAACGATATGCCGGCTTAGTCGGTTTCTATAAAATCGGAATGATTCTAACGGTTGGGATTTATCTTGTATTATTATGTATTTTAATTCTAGTATTTTAGGTCTGTTAGTTAAGGTTAAGAGTAAAAAATTGCTTCGATAAAATGAGTATGTTTATAAATTACATTTCAGAACAACTTTTCTTTGCACTTTACTGTTGATAGTCAGTCCAAAACAGCAGAAATGCTGTTTTTTTGATATAATGAACCTATGTTATCGAAAAGTAAACGTATTCTATTTGGGATGCTTCATGTTGTCATGTTGCTAGTGATGGTCCACTGGTTCTTGATCAGTGTGACCTATCTGAGAGAGATTTCATGGCTAGCCATTTTAGGTGCTGGATTGCTATTTCTGCTAGCCTGGCTGAAACGCGATGGGCTAAAGAGTGCCTTTGCTTGGTTGACCCGGCATAAAAAAGGCTTCTTGCTTGGAGCGGTTGTCTTTCAGTTGATTGTCATGGTCTGTGCGGAGCTCTTTATCCGTCGGGATGCCGCGGTTGTTTTCAAAGGGGCTTTTGATCTTCTTAAGCAATCCTCTATCACCAACTACCTCAGTCGCAATCCCAATAACATTCCGCTCTTTCTTTACGAGAAGTTTTTCTATGTCTTATTTGGCTCTAGCGGTCTGTGGGTTATGCAGGCTCTCAATATCCTCTATGTCAATCTGGGTGCAGTCCTCTTGTACAAGCTGTCCCAGAAGCATTTCAATCAAAAAACGGCTGATCTGGTCTATCTCCTCTATGTGAGCTTGATCTGTTACTCGCCGTATTTCTATTCCATGTATACAGATATTCCGCCGCTTCCTTTGATCGCTCTTCAGTTATGGTGGGCCTTGGATCTCTTAAAGGAAAACCAAGAAAGCATCTCCTGGAAGAAGATTGTTGGCTTGGGGATCTTATCTGGCGTGACCATGTTGATCCGTCCAACGACCATTATTGTCATGATTGCCTTTTGGGCTATCCTCTTCTTTAGAGGAAACTGGAAGGCCTTTGGCAAGATTGCTACGGTGACAGTGATGATGACGGGCTTTGTCTTTGCTGGATTGAATACAGCGGTCAATCATCAAACAGTTGTGCCGATTCTGAAAGAAGAAGGACTTGCCAAAGGACCACTCTTGTTTATCAATCTGGGCTTGACGGATATGGGGCATAACCAAGAAGATATGAAAGAAGGCTTGCTAGCCTATATTGATGAGGATAAGCGCTCGGATTACAACAATGGCCTCTTTAAAAAAGAAAATGTGATCAAAGAAATCAAACGCCGTCTCAAGGAATACGGACCGTTCGGTTTGATCGGGCATATCTACTACAAGCAATCCTTGACGGTAGCAGAAGGGACCCTCGGTTGGCTTTACCGAGATGTAGAGTATGAGAAGACGCCTTTTATCAATCCTCTCTATGCACCTCTGACTAAAAATAATGGTTTGGCAAAATGGGTGCGGACCTATTTCCTCAGCATTGATCGACCGCAGTACAAGTATTATGAATTTGTCAAGCAGCTGATCTGGATCGTCCTATCGGCTGGTTTGGTTGGAGCTTATCTCAAACGTCGAGATACAGATGATTTTAACTTCCTTTCCTTAGCGGTCTTTGGTGGTTTGCTCTTCTTAACCATCTTTGAAGGTGGGAAAACCCGCTACCTCATCCAATTCTTACCGCAAATTTTACTAGTCGCTTCGATCGGTCTAGCAGGATTTACCAAGAAAGAAAATACATAAAAGCTCTAGCTTGTTTGACAGGCAGAAAAAGAGGTTGGACAAAATTGTCCAGCCTCTTTTTTATCCAGTGGATCTGCGCCAAATGTGGTATAATGGAAGGTAAGAATTTATTGGATAGCGGAGAGTTTCCATGCAGCATTCACCCTGGCATGAAGCCATCAAGTCCCATCTTCCAGAAGGGTATTTTCACCAGATCAATGACTTTATGAATGAAGTCTATAGCAAAGGAGTGGTTTATCCACCGCGTGACAAGGTCTTTAAGGCCTTGCAGACGACAGAGATGGATCAAGTCAAGGTTTTGATCTTAGGCCAAGATCCCTACCATGGACCGGATCAAGCGCAGGGCTTAAGTTTTTCTGTTCCGGATCATGTACCAGCGCCACCTTCTTTGCAAAATATTCTCAAAGAATTGCGCTCAGATATTGGAGAGAAGCGTTCCCATGATCTGACCTCTTGGGCAGAGCAAGGAGTGCTCTTGCTCAATGCCTGCTTGACAGTGCCAGCTGGTCAGGCCAATGGCCATGCAGGACAAATTTGGGAGCCTTTCACAGATGCTGTGATCAAGGTGGTTAATGAGTTGGAGGAGCCTGTTGTCTTTATCCTCTGGGGATCTTATGCCCGTAAGAAAAAGCCGCTGATTACACAAGATCGACATTTGGTCCTTGAATCAGCTCACCCAAGTCCCTTATCGGCCTACCGAGGATTCTTTGGTTCCCAACCCTTTTCAAAAACCAATCAATTTTTGAAAGAGGCGGGACGCGAGCCGATTGATTGGTTAAGATAGGAGAAAGAAATGCCACAATTAGCAACGATTTGTTACATTGACAATGGGAAAGAATTTCTCATGTTGCATCGCAATAAAAAGCCCAATGATGTCCATGAAGGTAAATGGATCGGAGTTGGTGGAAAATTAGAACGCGGGGAAACCCCACAGGAGTGTGCGGCGCGTGAAATTTTTGAGGAGACCGGCCTTAGAGCCAAGCCAGTTTTGAAAGGGATTATTACCTTTCCGGAGTTTACTCCAGATTTGGACTGGTACACCTATGTCTTCAAGGTAACAGATTTTGAGGGAGAACTGATCGAGTGTAACGAAGGGACCTTGGAGTGGGTACCTTATGATCAAGTCCTCTCAAAACCAACCTGGGAAGGGGACCACACCTTTGTTGAGTGGTTGTTGGAGGATAAACCCTTCTTTTCAGCAATGTTTCGCTATGACGGCGACCGCTTGTTAGAGTCGCATGTTGATTTTTATGAATAAAGGAGAATGCAATGGTTGTCATTAAAAATGGTCGCGTAATGGATCCCAAGACTGGCTTGGATCAAGTCTGTGATCTTCGCATTGAAGGAAAGAAAATTGTAGAGATCGCTGAGAACCTCCGAACGGATGGACAAGAGGTCCTTGATGCCTCAGGTCTAGTGGTAGCTCCTGGTTTGATCGATGTGCACGTGCATTTTCGTGAACCTGGCCAAACCCATAAAGAAGATATCCATACGGGTGCTTTAGCAGCAGCTGCGGGTGGGTTTACCCGAGTGGTTATGATGGCCAATACCAATCCGACCATTTCAGATATTGCTACCTTAGAGGAGGTCTTAGCTTCTGCAGCCAAGGAAAATCTCCACATTCATACAGTTGCGACGGTGACCAAGAATTTTGACGGTCAACACCTGACAGATTTTGAAGGCCTGCTTAAGGCTGGTGCGGCTGGTTTTTCAGATGATGGGATTCCCCTTCAAAGCACCAAGGTTGTCCGCCAAGCCTTGGAAGAAGCTAAGCGTCTAGGAACCTTTATTAGTCTGCATGAAGAAGACCCTGAGTTGAATGGCATCCTTGGGTTGAATGAAAACATTGCCAAGGAACATTTTCATGTTTGTGGGGCGACGGGTGTAGCTGAATACTCAATGGCAGCGCGGGATGCCATGATTGCCCATGCGACAGGTGCTCACCTCCATATCCAACACCTTTCTAAGGAAGAAAGTGTCAAGGTTGTGGAATTTGCCCAAGGATTAGGAGCTCATGTGACGGCAGAAGTGGCACCTCAACACTTTTCGAAAACAGAAAGTCTGCTCTTGACTAAAGGAAGCAATGCCAAGATGAACCCACCTCTTCGCTTGGAATCAGATCGTCTAGCAGTGATTGAAGGCTTGAAGTCAGGCGTCATCTCCGTGATTGCGACGGACCACGCGCCTCACCATGCGGATGAGAAGAATGTTCCTGATATTACCAAGGCACCATCTGGAATGACCGGTCTTGAAACCTCGCTTTCTCTTGGTTTGACCTACTTGGTCCATGCAGGACATTTGAGCCTCATGCAATTGCTTGAAAAGATGTCCTATAATCCAGCACGTCTCTATGATTTTGATGCCGGATATATTGCTGTGGATGGACCAGCAGATTTGACCCTCTTTGATCCGGAAGCAGATCGTCTGGTATCGGATCATTTCGCTTCAAAAGCTGGAAATTCACCATTTGTGGGTGAAACATTAAAAGGGAAAGTTGCTTATACTATCTGTGATGGACAAGTGATTTTTCAAGGATAAGCGATCGTATTCATATGAATCTTAAAAAAATGATGCAAGGCTTGGTTTTCTTTTTAACCAGCCTTCTTGTCTTTGTCTTTCTATTTCGTGCTTTGCTACCAACTGCGTCTCCTCGTATGACCAAGCCCAAAACGGCTGCGAAAGAAATCACCTATACTTATGTAGCTCTAGGAGATTCACTGACCAAAGGTGTTGGAGATAGCACCAAACAAGGGGGCTTCGTGCCTATTCTTGCCCAAAGTCTGTCCAATGAAAATGACGGCCAGTACCAGCCTGTCAACTATGGTGTAGCTGGAAATACAAGTGCTCAGATTTTAGATCGACTCAAGGAGCAAACAGACCTTCAGAAGGATCTCAAGAAGGCGCATGTCATGACCTTAACGGTTGGCGGAAATGATCTACGCAAAGTCGTTGTCGATCATCTGAGTGATTTTTCTCTATCAGATATCCAAAAACCGCTCAAGAATTATACAGTAAACCTCAAAGAAATTATCACAAAAGCAAGAAAGGACAATCCCCATCTTCCTATTTATGTAGTGGGGATCTACAATCCTCTTTACCTGAATTTTCCTGAATTAACCAGTATTCAGACGGCTGTAGATCGTTGGAATGAGACGACAGAAGAAACCATCGCGCAATTTGATCAGGTCTATTTCGTTCCTATCAATGATCTGCTATATAAAGGAATTGATGGCAAAATGGGCGTGTCAGAAATTAGTGACGGAAAGACAACCGTTATCAATGATGCCCTGTATGAGGAGGATAGTTTTCACCCCAACAATACGGGCTATGAAAAGATAAAACAAGCAATATTGGAGAAAATCAATGCCACGAAGAAAACTTGGACTCAAAAATAATCCCATCAAAGAGAAGATTCCCTTCCTTCAAAAAATTAATATTTGGAAATGGTTGTTTTTAGGCTTAGTCAGCCTTCTCTTAGCCTTCGCTTTAGTCGTGCAAGGACGCTTAGCAACGCCAAGAGAAGATGTTAGCCAGCTCCATCAAGCAGTTGGCACCAAAGATGTCAAAGTTGGAACTATGACAACGACTCGTGATCAACTCAATGATACCATCAAATCGCTTCTGAAAAAATATAAGCTGTCCGACTACAAGGTCTATGCAGATAATCAGCAAATCCTCTTAGAGGGACAGTTGAGTCTCTTAGGAAAGGACTATCCCTTATATATTTACTTTCAACCATCCAAGTTGGAAAACGGGAATATTCTCTTAACAGTAAAGGATTTTTCAGTCGGAACTTTTCAAATTCCACAAAAAATGGTTTTGCGGCTTTTAAGCAAAAATAAAAATATCCCAGATTTTATCCAGATTTCGCCAAAAGAGTCTACCATCACCATTGTATTACCTGAAATTGATAATGACTTTGGAATCTATGTCAAGGCCAATACCATTGACCTCTATAATGACAAGATCGTTTTTGATTTGTATCAGAAGAAGTAGAGTAACAGGGTCTATTCAGATTGATGGAAAATTGTATTTTACATAAAACAACTAGAATGATGCTGAAAATAAAAACGATAGTTACTATTAGGCTTATTCAATAAATATTGAAACTTTCCGCCGTGAGAAAAGTGCTAGAAACACTTTTGTTTCTAGCACTCGGGAGTTTTGGAACCTTAGGTCCAAAACTAAGTCATGGAACTTCTTTGAAGTTCGCTGACGTCCGTCTTCACCTAAGGAAAGTTTCTAAGATGACTTTATCTTCAATCTAACTAGAACTGAAAGCTCTATTTTGTTTCTATTCAAAAAATTCAGAATATTGTAGAAAATTCTTGACATTGCTTTTTCCCTATGCTAAAATACTAAACAAGACATTGAACAAAGGAGAAAGTCAAACATGAAAACAGCTAAGTTTATTCAATTTGCTTTGTTGTTGAGGTATAAGGGCTAGTGCAGAAGCATTAGTCCTGTTTGGCTTACCAAGCGGGCAAAAACATCTCGCTTGGTTAACCGAGTGAGATGTTTTTCTTTATATCCACTACATAGAAATGAGGAGACCCTATGCGTAAAGTTGAATTTTTAGATACCAGCCTTCGGGATGGCGAACAGACTCCGGGAGTTAATTTCTCTATCAAAGAAAAGATTGCCATTGCAAAACAATTGGAAAAATGGGGTATTTCTGCTATTGAAGCAGGTTTTCCTGCAGCAAGTCCGGATTCCTTCACAGCTGTACAGGAAATTGCAAAGGTCTTAACCAAGACAGCTGTAACTGGCCTAGCTCGTTCTGTCAAATCAGATATTGATGCTTGTTATGAAGCCTTAAAGGATGCCAAGTATCCGCAAGTTCACGTCTTTATCGCAACCAGTCCGATTCACCGTGAGTTTAAACTCAACAAGACCAAGGAAGAAATTCTTGAAGCGATCAAAGAGCACGTTTCTTACGCTCGCTCAAAATTTGAGATTGTGGAATTCTCTCCAGAAGATGCGACACGAACCGAATTGGATTTCCTCTTGCAAGTCGTTCAGACTGCGGTCGATGCGGGGGCTAGCTACATCAATATTCCTGATACAGTCGGTTTCACAACACCAGCAGAGTATGGCGCGATTTTCAAATACTTGATCGACCATGTCAAGACGGACCGCAAGATTATCTATTCACCTCATTGCCATGATGATCTAGGAATGGCAGTAGCGAATAGCCTCGCTGCTGTCAAAAATGGGGCCCGCCGTGTGGAAGGGACCATCAATGGGATTGGTGAACGGGCTGGAAATGCAGCGCTTGAAGAAGTAGCGGTCGCTCTTAATATTCGCGAAGACTATTACCAGGTGGAGAGTCCGATTGTGCTCAATGAAACCATCAATACTTCTGAGTTGGTTTCTCGTTACTCTGGGATTCCAATTCCTAAAAACAAGGCGGTTGTTGGTGGCAATGCCTTCTCACACGAGTCTGGGATTCACCAAGATGGGGTCCTTAAAAACCCGCTTACCTATGAAATCATCACGCCTGAGTTGGTGGGTGTCAAGAGCAATAGCCTCCCTCTTGGAAAATTGTCCGGTCGCCATGCCTTTGTCGAAAAACTGCATGAGTTGGGACTGGATTTCACAGAAGAAGACATCAAGCAATTATTTGCTAAATTCAAATCTTTGGCAGACAAGAAACACGAAATCACAGATGCCGATATCCGCGCCCTTGTTGCCGGTACTGCAGTGGAAAATCCAGAAGGATTCCAATTTAATGACCTCCGCTTGACAACCAACGCAGACGAAACGATTACAGCAGCAGTTAGCCTCAGCAATGAAGAAGGGGAAGTGCTTGAATTCCTTGCCAATGGTCAAGGGTCGGTTGAAGCCATCTTTAATGCGATTGATAAATTCTTCAACCAAACCGTTCGCTTGACCTCTTACAATATCGATGCAGTGACAGATGGGATCGACGCCCAAGCCCGTGTCTTGGTATCGGTGGAAAATGTCGATACAGATACGATCTTCAATGCCTCTGGTTTGGATTTTGACGTATTGAAGGCATCTGCTATTGCTTATATCAATGCCAATACGCTGGTTCAAAAAGAGAATGCGGGTGAGATGGGACGAGCTGTCTCCTACCGTGATCTTCCACAAGCCTAAGAGGAAATGAACATGACAAAGAAAATTGTAACACTTGCAGGAGATGGGATTGGCCCTGAGATCATGGCAGCTGGACTAGAGGTTCTCGCAGCCGTTGCTCCAAAAATTGGCTTTGATTATAGCCTAGAAGACAAACCTTTTGGGGGTGCTGGGATTGATGCTGCTGGTCACCCACTTCCCCAAGATACCCTAAAAGCAGCTAAAGGAGCGGATGCTATTCTTCTCGCAGCCATCGGGAGTCCTGAGTATGACCATGCTCCTGTTCGTCCAGAACAAGGGTTGCTCGCTATTCGCAAGGAATTAAATCTTTTTGCAAATATTCGCCCTGTACGGATTTTTGATGCCTTGAAACACCTGTCTCCTTTGAAACCAGAGCGTATCGAGGGTGTCGACTTCGTGGTTGTACGTGAATTGACAGGTGGGATTTACTTTGGAGAGCATATTTTGAAAGAAGATACAGCGCGCGATATCAATGATTACAGCGCAGAAGAAATCCGTCGGATTATGCGCCAAGCCTTCAAGATTGCGCAAGGACGTGGCAAGAAAGTGACCAGTATCGATAAGCAAAATGTCCTTGCAACGTCTAAATTATGGCGCCAAGTAGCAGAAGAAGTTGCCAAAGAATTTCCAGATGTGACCTTAGAGCACCAGCTTGTCGATAGTGCGGCTATGATCATGATTACCAATCCAGCACGCTTTGATGTCGTCGTAACAGAGAATTTATTTGGAGATATCTTATCGGACGAATCGAGTGTCCTTCCTGGAACACTAGGCGTGATGCCGTCTGCCAGTCATTCTGACAAAGGACCAAGTATGTATGAACCGATTCATGGTTCAGCACCAGATATTGCTGGTCAGGGTATTGCCAATCCGATTTCTATGATCCTCTCTGTTTCCATGATGCTCCGAGACAGTTTTGGAGAAACAGCAGGTGCAGAAATGATTGAAGAAGCGGTCAATCAAACCTTGAATCAGGGGATTTTAACCCGAGATCTAGGTGGTCAGGCTTCGACTGCAGAGATGACAGCAGCTATCATAAGGAATCTCTAAGATGACTTGGAGAGATCGCTGTTTAATGGTCATTGCTCTTTGGAATGGTATGGTCTTTCTGACCTATGGTTTAGATAAACGAAAAGCTATCCAAAACAGGTGGCGGATTCCTGAAAAGGTCCTGTTACTCGAGAGCTGGCTGCTTGGTGGATTTGGAGCTCTACTAGGTGGATATCTCTTTCACCACAAGGTGCGGAAATGGTATTTTCAAGCCACCTGGTGGGGCAGTAGTCTTCTTTTAGCAGGTGCCCTCTTTCTAATCCTTCAATGGATTTCCTAACAAGAAGATAAATGGAGAAAGACGATGAGTGGAAAATCTATCTTTGATAAACTTTGGGACCGCCACGTGATTACAGGAGTGGAAGGGCAACCCCAACTCATGTATGTGGACCAACACTACATCCACGAAGTGACGAGTCCCCAAGCCTTTCAAGGATTACGGGATGCAGGACGCAAGGTTCGACGACCCGATTTAACCTTTGGAACCTTTGATCACAATGTTCCAACGGTCAATATTTTTGATATTCGAGATGTGATTTCAAAAGCCCAGATTGATAAATTAGCTGAGAATGTGGTGGACTTTGGGATTGATCATGCTGCCCATGGTTCTGCTAAGCAAGGAATCGTTCATATGGTGGGCCCTGAAACCGGTCGGACCCAGCCTGGAAAATTTATTGTCTGTGGAGACAGCCATACCGCAACCCACGGAGCCTTTGGTGCCATTGCCTTTGGGATTGGAACCAGTGAAGTGGAGCATGTCTTTGCCACCCAAACCATCTGGCAAGTCAAACCAAAGAAAATGTTGGTTGAATTCACCGGAACCCCACAAAAAGGGATCTATTCAAAGGATTACATCCTAGCTTTGATAGCGCGCTACGGTGTTGCTTGTGGAGTTGGCTATGTCGTAGAGTATCGGGGAGAAGCAATTGATCGCTTGACCATGGAAGAACGCATGACCATCTGTAACATGTCGATCGAGTTCGGGTCCAAAATGGGGATCATGAATCCAGATGAGACGACCTTTGACTACCTCCGAGGACGCGAATGTGTGCCAGATGATTTTGAGGCTGCAGTAGCTGATTGGAAGACTCTGGTTAGTGATGACGATGCCGTTTATGACAAGGTCATCCGTATGGATGTATCTGAACTAGCTCCGATGGTGACTTGGGGGACCAATCCTTCTATGGGAGTGGACTTTGAAACACCCTTCCCAGAGATTCGGGACATGAATGATGAACGGGCTTATCATTATATGGATTTAGAACCTGGTCAAAAACCAGCAGACATTGAATTGGGCTATATCTTTATCGGTTCCTGTACCAATGCGCGTCTCAGTGATTTAGAGCTGGCAGCCAAGTTTGTGAAAGGTAAAAAAATCGCGCCCAACTTAACAGCCATTGTCGTACCTGGCTCTCGTCCAGTCAAGCAAGCCGCTGAAAAGTTGGGATTGGATCAAATCTTTATGGATGCAGGCTTTGAATGGCGTGATCCAGGTTGCTCGATGTGTCTCGGGATGAACCCAGACAAGGTGCCAGATGGCGTCCACTGTGCCTCTACTAGCAATCGAAACTTTGAAGATCGCCAAGGGTTTGGGGCCAAGACCCATCTCTGTAGCCCTGCTATGGCCGCTGCAGCAGCAATTGCTGGTCGCTTTGTCGATGTGCGCCAATTGCCAGAAGTCGAGTAAAAGGAGGAATCATGGAGAAGTTTACCATTTATACAGGGACAACGGTTCCCTTGATGAACGATAATATCGATACCGACCAAATCCTCCCCAAGCAATTCTTGAAGTTGATTGATAAAAAAGGTTTTGGTAAATACCTCATGTATGCTTGGCGCTACTTGGATGATCAGTATACCGAGGATCCAGATTTTATCTTTAATAAGACAGAATACCGCCAGGCAACTATTTTGATTACTGGTGACAATTTTGGGGCTGGCTCCTCTCGGGAGCACGCAGCTTGGGCTTTGGCAGATTATGGCTTTAAGGTCGTTATCGCTGGATCCTTCGGAGATATTCATTACAATAATGAGCTCAATAATGGCATGCTGCCTATTGTCCAACCACTAGAGGTTCGTCAGAAATTGGCAAGTTTGAAGCCGACAGATGAGGTAACAGTGGATTTGGAAGAGCAGAAGATCATCTCACCTGTTGGAGAGTTTTGCTTTGAGATCGATCAAGATTGGAAGCACAAATTGCTCAATGGGCTGGATGATATCGGAATTACGCTTCAGTACGAAGACTTGATCGCAGCATATGAGAAGAATCGACCAGCTTACTGGCAATCATAAAATTGTATACTTAATTACGAATTTTCTGAAAATATATTGAAATTGAGACTAGTTTTTGATACAATACTAAAAAGAATAGAAAAGGAAAGAGACTTATGACAAAACACATTCAATGGGACGGACAACTTTCACAAGAAGGATTTGATATTTTGAAAGGAGAGGGTGGCTGTATCGTCTGCCCTACAAAAGTTGGCTACATCATCATGACCAGCGACAAGGCTGGATTGGTACGGAAGTTCGAAGCCAAAGAACGCAACCGCAACAAACCAGGTGTTGTTCTTTGTGGAAGCATGGATGAACTCCGCGCTCTTGCTCAATTGAATCCTGAAATCGAAGCCTTCTACCAAAAACATTGGGATGAAGATATCTTGCTTGGTTGTATCCTTCCTTGGCGCGAAGATGCTTATGCAAAATTGCAAGCTTTCGGAGATGGACGTGAAGAACTCATGACAGACGTTCGGGGAACTTCATGCTTTGTCATCAAATTTGGTAAAGCTGGTGAGCAAATCGCCAAAGAAATGTGGGAAAAAGAAGGTAAGATGGTTTACGCTTCTTCAGCCAACCCTTCCGGTAAAGGAAACCGCGGGAAGGTCGAAGGAATCGGTGAACGCATCGAAGGTGCTGTGGACTTGGTCATTGAAGCCGATGATTATGTAGCTTCTATCCAACCAGACAAGACCATTGAAACTCGCTATGAACAAGGCGTAATGGTCTCTATGGTTGATGCCGAAGGAAAACTCATCCCAGAACAAGGAGCTGGTAGCCGTTCTGTCAATACTTGTCCAGTTGTGATCCGTAAAGGATTGGATATCGATAAGATCATGATGCACTTATCTGATCATTTCAACTCTTGGAACTACCGCCAAGGGGAATACTATTAAGAAACAGAAAAAAGCATTCTATTTGGGATGCTCGGATTGAAGACAAAGTTATCTTAGAAACTTTCCTTAGGTGAGTACGGACGTCAGCGAACTTCTACGAAGTTCCATGACTTAGTTTTGGACCTAAGGTTCCAAAACTCCCGTGTGCTAGAAACAATTTTGTTTCTAGCACTTTTCTCACGGCGGAAAGTTTCAGTGTATATTGTATGAACTTGATGATATTTATCATTTTAATTTTTTTCAGCATTCCTTAACCTGTCTTATGTAAAAATCAGATTGTCAAAATTTTAAAGCATTCCATTTGGGATGCTTTTTTTGTGGAAGGATAAAAGATGATATAATGGAGGCAAACAATGTTCCATTAGAAGAGGAGTTAGTATGATCTCCAGAAAAGCGTTTATCGATAAAGCCAATCAGGAAGGTTTTTCCTTCAACATCCAAATCCCATGGTGGACGTACAATAACTTCAAGTCATTAGTTTGGAGAAAAAGGCTCTCTGAGGAGCAACTCTATCAGATCTTTCTTTTACTTTGTAGAGAGGTAGAAGACCGGCAAATGCAAGCGGTAGCGGATAAGAGAAAGTATCAGACCGGATTTTATGTAGCTGTATGCAATGGTCGCGAATTTCGCTTTGAGTTTGCTTTTAAAAAGAACCAAGAACTAAGAGTTTATAATCTATTTGAGACCGTCAATGGTCGCAAGAAACTCACCCTGATGGACCTGCTTGATTACATAATGGATTGACTGTGTATAGAAACAATAAGGGTTCACTACAGATTGATAAAAGAAAGAGTAGTTCTATGATTTCAAGAGATGCATTTTTAGAAAGAATCAACCAAGAGGGATTCTCATTTAGCATTGAAATCCCGCGCAGAAATTTTTCGGATTTTACATCATTAGTTCGGAGAAGAAGAATTTCAGAAGAAGACCTCTATCAGCTGTTTTATAACTATTGTCAAGAACTAGAAAACTGTTTGAAAGAAGCAGGGGAGAAACGACGCTTGCTCTTCAATAAGTTTCCAGTTAGCCCAGTTCATGATAAATATAAAACGAAATTTGATACAGTGGCACCCAACGGACGCGAATTCCGCTTTGAGTTTGTCTTTAGCAATGACAATCGTTTAAAAGTTTATCACATGATCGAAACTGTTAATGGTCGTAAGAAAAAAACTCCTATGGAAATACTGATGGACTTAGTCGATGCTTTATAATGAGGATCTGTTCAAAAGTATAAGGGGGATCCAACCAAAAAGACTAGAGCATGCGCTCTAGTTTTTTGGTTGTTGATGGGTGATGTTTTTTCCCCAAGGGATGAGATTTTCTTTTTTCTCTTTGATCCGTTGGATATTGTCCTTGTGTCGAAGAATGATCAAGGTAGCTAAGGCCAAGACAATGACTGTAAAAAGCGGATCATAGCTGTGCAAGATCCATCCAGTCAAAGGAAGAAGGAGGACCGAAAGAATGGCGAGTAGCGCAACGGTAACACTCGAAAACGAAATCATACTGGTTAAATAAAGGCTAGCTACAAAATAAACAGCTAAAATGAGAAGCAGGATAGGCGAGAAACCAAGTAAGACACCAGCACTCGTCGCCACTGCTTTTCCACCCTTGAATCCAGCAAAAATTGGGAAAGTGTGTCCCAAAACGGCTAAGAGACCAAAGACCATCGGCGAGATCCCCTGAATTCCAAAGAAAGTCGGAAGGAGAACGGCCAAAGTTCCTTTCAAGAAATCAATCGCAAAGACAATGATTCCAGCTTTCTTCCCTAAAATCCGAAAGGTATTGGTCGTTCCAGTATTGCCCGAGCCATGTTCCCGTAAATTAATATGGAAAAAGATTTTCCCAATCCATAATCCCGAAGGAATGGAGCCTAACAGATAGGCTAAAATTAAAACACTTATTTCTTTTATCATACTTTCATTATATCAAAAAGGCATCAATAGAAAAAGAAATTTTTGGAGTTAAAGTGTGACATCTGAAGAAAGTGCCCAGCTAACATTTTTTACTAGGATATGGAAATCTCCATATAAAGAGAAAAAATTTTGCAAAATTTCCTAAAAAACTGTAATATAGAAAAGATGAACAAATAGGAGGTTCCTTGTGGCAAAAAAGGAAATCAATATTAATAATTATAATGACGATGCCATTCAGGTACTAGAAGGGTTGGATGCAGTCCGTAAACGTCCAGGGATGTATATCGGATCGACCGATGGAAATGGCTTGCATCACATGGTCTGGGAGATCGTGGATAATGCGGTCGATGAAGCCTTGTCTGGCTTTGGATCACAAATCGATGTAACGATTAATAAAGATGGTTCGCTATCGGTAGAAGACCAGGGACGTGGGATGCCGACCGGGATGCATGCTATGGGCAAACCAACCGTTGAGGTCATCTTTACCGTCCTCCATGCTGGAGGGAAGTTTGGTCAAGGAGGCTATAAGACATCCGGAGGTCTTCACGGAGTGGGATCTTCTGTCGTCAATGCCCTTTCTAGCTGGCTAGAGGTAGAAATTACTCGTGATGGAGCTGTCTATAAGCAACGTTTTGAAGATGGGGGAAAACCAGTTACAACCCTTGAAAAGATCGGCTCTGCTCCCAAGTCTAAGACAGGGACCAAGGTCACCTTCATGCCAGATCCAACCATCTTTTCAACGACAGATTTCAAATTTAATACCATTGCTGAGCGGATCAAAGAATCAGCCTTCTTGCTGAAGGACGTGACGCTGACGCTGACCGATCTCCGTAAGGAAGAAGACAACCATGTGGCCTTTCATTATGAAAATGGTGTCCAAGATTTCGTAGAGTACTTGAACGAAGACAAGGAAACTTTGACACCTGTTCTCTACTTTAGTGGCGAATCAGATGGTTTTCAGGTAGAAGTGGCCATGCAATACAATGATGGCTACTCAGATAATATCTTGTCCTTCGTTAATAATGTCCGCACCAAAGATGGGGGAACCCACGAGACAGGTCTGAAGACAGCCATTACCAAGGCTATGAACGACTATGCAAGAAAGATAGGACTCCTCAAAGAAAAAGACAAGAATCTGGAAGGATCAGACTACCGTGAAGGTTTGTCTGCTGTTCTCTCGCTCCTGGTTCCAGAGGCCCATTTGCAGTTTGAAGGACAAACCAAAGACAAATTAGGAAGTCCCTTGGCTCGTCCAGTCGTCGATAGCATTGTTTCTGATAAATTGACCTTCTTCCTCATGGAAAATGGAGAATTGGCTTCCAATCTCATTCGTAAGGCTATTAAAGCCCGGGATGCGCGTGAAGCCGCTCGTAAAGCGCGGGATGAAAGCCGAAATGGCAAGAAGAGCAAAAAGGACAAGGGACTTTTGTCTGGTAAATTGACACCAGCCCAGTCTAAAAATCCTAAGAAAAACGAACTTTATCTAGTCGAAGGAGACTCAGCCGGCGGTTCTGCCAAACAAGGACGGGATCGGAAGTTCCAAGCGATTCTTCCCCTTCGTGGGAAGGTGCTCAATACTGAGAAGGCCAATATGAGTGATATCCTCAAAAACGAGGAAATCAACACCATGATCTACACCATCGGTGCTGGAGTTGGGGCAGATTTCTCTGTGGAAGATGCTAACTACGATAAGATCATCATCATGACCGATGCGGATACGGATGGTGCCCACATTCAAACCCTCCTCTTAACCTTCTTCTATCGCTATATGCGCCCTTTGGTAGAAGCAGGGCATGTCTACATTGCACTTCCTCCTCTTTATAAGATGTCGAAAGGCAAAGGCAAGAAAGAAGAAGTAGCCTATGCTTGGACAGATAGCGAATTAGAAGAGTTGCGTCGGACCTTTGGCCGTGGAGCAACCCTTCAACGTTACAAAGGGTTGGGGGAAATGAATGCAGATCAGCTTTGGGAAACGACCATGAATCCAGAAACTCGTACCTTGATCCGTGTTACCATTGATGATTTAGCGCGTGCAGAACGCCGTGTCTCTGTCCTTATGGGAGATAAGGCTGCATCACGTCGTCAATGGATTGAGGATAACGTTAAGTTTACCTTAGAAGAAAATACAGTTTTTTAATCACGTTCTACTATAACGTAAATAAGCTGGGATGTAGAAATGGTAAGGAATCGACATGAGAACTGAAACAGAAATGATGAATCTGATTTTGCAAATAGCTGATACTATAGAAGTAGAAGCAATTGCTTTATCCGGATCACGAACGAATCCTCAGGCACCCAAAGACGAGTTTCAAGATTATGATGTGGTCTATATTGTTGATGATCTAGAAGACCTGATTTCAGATTTATCCTGGTTGGATCAGTACGGAAATCGACTCATCGAACAGCACAACCGACTGGGACATCGTCGTCTGTATCTCATGCTATTTGAAGACGGCAACCGTATCGATTTGACCCTCTGTCCCAAGGAGTATATCCAAGAGTGGGTGGATAGCGAAGCAAATTTTGAAGTTATAAAAGACGACAAAGGCTTGTTTGAAGCCTATCAGCCTAATTCCAAGCGCTATTGGACCGCTCCGCCTACTGAAGAGGAATTTGCAGCCACCTACAATGAATTTTGGTGGGTTTCGGCATATGTTGTCAAAGCCATTCGAAGAAATCAGCTGATCTATGCGACCGACCACCTCTATGGCATTTGTCAGCAAGAATTGCTCAAGGTTTTAGCTTGGCAGGTGACAAGCGATAGGGGAGTAGTTGACATCGGAAAGAACTACAAGTACCTCTTTCACTATCTACCAGCCGGGCAAGAGAAAGAGTTCTCAGCTTTGCTTGATATATCTAGTTTCGATAAAATCATTCAGTCTTTATTTGCTACCATGGGGCTATTCAATCGAGAAGCTCAAATTCTGGCTCAAAAGATGGGATTTGCCTATAATCAGGAAGTGGCTGAGAAGATGATAGCTTATGCTAAAGAGAAACTTTCTAATCGTTAATGAATCTATTTTAAACTAAAAAAAGGATCCTTTGGTTGCTTGTGGTAACCGATTGCCTTTTTCTACAAAAGACTACTCAACATTCTTTGAAAGGAGTTGAACACGCCCTGAGTGCTGTGTGAAAAAGATAAATTTCTTATTTTCACTATGTATTTTACGGGCTTTGTATCTTATGTCTAATATTCAAAATATGTCCTTGGAGGACATCATGGGGGAGCGCTTTGGTCGCTACTCCAAATACATTATTCAAGAACGGGCTCTTCCTGATATTCGGGATGGCTTGAAACCTGTTCAACGGCGGATTCTTTATTCTATGAATAAGGATGGCAATACCCATGACAAAGGCTATCGCAAGTCTGCCAAGTCTGTCGGTAATATCATGGGGAATTTCCACCCTCACGGGGACAGTTCTATCTATGATGCCATGGTCCGCATGTCTCAAGACTGGAAGAACCGCGAGATCCTTGTTGAAATGCACGGAAACAATGGTTCCATGGACGGTGATCCACCTGCGGCCATGCGTTATACCGAGGCGCGTTTATCTGAAATTGCTGGTTATCTTTTGCAAGATATCGAAAAGAACACAGTACCATTTGCCTGGAACTTTGATGATACAGAAAAAGAGCCAACGGTTTTGCCTGCCGCTTTTCCAAATCTCTTGGTCAATGGGGCAACAGGGATTTCAGCTGGTTACGCGACAGATATTCCGCCACACAACCTTGCTGAAGTCATTGATGCCGTGGTCTACATGATCGACCATCCATCTGCCAAGGTAGACAAGCTCATGGAGTTTTTACCTGGACCTGATTTCCCAACGGGTGCCATTATCCAAGGGCGGGATGAGATCAAGAAAGCCTATGAAACCGGTAAGGGCCGGGTTGTTGTTCGCTCTAAAACCGAGATTGAGCAGCTCAAAGGAGGCAAGCAGCAAATCGTGGTTACCGAAATCCCTTATGAGATTAACAAGGCAGTCTTGGTCAAGAAGATCGACGATGTCCGGGTTAACAACAAGGTTGCTGGCATCGCGGAAGTTCGCGATGAGTCTGACCGAGATGGTCTTCGCATTGCGATTGAGCTCAAAAAAGATGCCAATGCAGATTTGATTTTGAACTACTTGTTCAAGTATACGGATTTGCAGGTCAATTACAACTTCAATATGGTGGCGATTGACAATTATACCCCTCGTCAAGTGGGGATCGTACCGATTCTCTCTAGCTACATTGCTCACCGTCGGGATATTATTGTCGCTCGCTCGCGCTTTGATAAGGAAAAGGCAGAACGGCGTCTCCACATCGTAGAGGGCTTGATCCGCGTGATTTCCATCCTCGATGAAGTGATTGCCTTGATTCGTGCTTCTGATAACAAGGCAGATGCTAAAGAAAACCTCAAGGTCAGCTACGATTTCACGGAAGAACAAGCAGAAGCTATTGTTACCTTGCAATTGTACCGCTTGACCAATACCGATATCGTGACCTTGGAAGAAGAGCATGCCAGTCTCAAGGAGCAAATCGCGACCTTGGCAGCCATCATTGGGGACGAACGGACCATGTTCAATCTCATGAAGAAGGAATTGCGTGAAGTCAAGAAGCTCTTTGGTAATCCGCGTCGTAGTGAATTGCAAGACACTGCTAAAACGATTGAGATTGATACAGCCAGTCTCATTGTTGAAGAGGAAACCTTCGTCAGCGTAACCCGTGCTGGATATATCAAACGAACCTCGCCTCGTTCTTTCAATGCCTCAACACTGGAAGAAGTCGGTAAGCGAGACGATGATGAGTTGATTTTTGTAGAGCCTGCTAAGACCACTCAGCACCTCTTACTCTTTACCAACTTGGGGAATGCTATTTATCGACCAATTCATGAATTGACAGATACCAAGTGGAAGGATATCGGAGAGCACCTCAGTCAGACCTTGACCAATTTCGAGCAAGATGAAGAAATTCTCTTTGCGGAGATTGTAGATCAGTTTGAGGGAGTAACCTACTTTGCGGCAACTCAACAAGGACAAATCAAGCGGTTTGAACGCAAGGAATTGAGCCCATGGCGGACCTATCGTTCTAAATCGACTAAGTATGCTAAGCTAAAAGACCAAGACGACCGTATTGTAGCAGTTGCGCCAGTTGTCCTTGAAGACATCATGATTATTACTAAAAATGGGTATGGGTTGCGCTTCAATATTGAGGAGGTCCCTGTCGTAGGAGCCAAAGCAGCAGGGGTCAAAGCCATTAACCTCAAAGACGGAGATCAAGTTGCTGCAGCCTTTAAGTCGACGACTCCAAGCATGTACATTCTGACCCAGCGAGGCAGTCTCAAACGGATGTTACAAGACGATATTCCTGTGACCAGTCGGGCTAAACGGGGACTACAGGTCTTGCGTGAGTTGAAAAATAAACCACACCGCGTCTTCAAGGCAGGTCCAGTCTTCACTGACCAGGGAGATTTTGATCTCTTTACGAGCCAAGAAGAAGTGGCAGTACAAGATCAAATTCTTCAGATCACTTCCACAACAGGTCAGGTGACAGAAGTTGATTTGACACAATTAAGCATTTCTGAAAAAACAAGCAATGGATCCTTTGTCAACGATACCATTTCAGATCAAGAAGTTTTTTCAGCTACTATCAAATAAAAGAAAGCGTCGGTCCATTCTAGGACTGACTTTCTTTGAAAATAAATTTTCTGAAAATTGAAAATTTCGCTTGAAATTCTCATGAAATGGTGTACAATAGTGTACATAGATTGAGAAACTGAATCGACCTGCATCAGATCGACAAGGAATAGAAAAAATTAAAAGGAGCACTATCATGACAGTATCACTTGATTGGGAAAACCTTGGCTTTTCATATATGAAATTACCTTATCGCTATTTGGCACATTATCGCAATGGAGCTTGGGAAAAAGGGGAATTGACAGAAGATGCGACCTTGCATTTGTCCGAATCCTCTCCAAGTTTGCATTACGGTCAGCAAGCCTTTGAAGGGTTAAAAGCCTACCGTACAAAAGACGGAAGTATCCAATTGTTCCGTCCAGATCAAAACGCCAAACGTTTGCAACGCACAGCAGATCGTTTGCTGATGCCTCAAGTACCTGTTGACATGTTTGTGGATGCTTGTAAGGCAGTGGTGAAAGCTAATGAAGAGTATGTTCCACCATATGGTACTGGAGCTACCCTTTACCTTCGTCCACTTTTGATTGGGGTCGGTGATATTATTGGTGTGCATCCAGCAGATGAGTATATCTTTACCATCTTTGCCATGCCTGTCGGTAACTACTTTAAAGGTGGTTTGGTTCCAACGAACTTCTTGATTCAAGACGAGTATGACCGTGCTGCACCACATGGTACAGGGGCTGCAAAAGTTGGAGGGAACTACGCAGCTAGTATGTTGCCAGGTAAGATTGCGCATGATCGTAACTTCTCTGACGTGATTTACCTCGATCCAGCGACGCACACCAAAATTGAAGAAGTTGGTTCTGCAAACTTCTTTGGAATCACTGCTAATAACGAATTTGTGACGCCATTGAGTCCTTCTATCTTGCCATCTATCACCAAGTATTCTTTACTTTACTTGGCAGAACACCGTCTTGGTATGACACCAATTGAAGGGGATGTCTTTATCAATGACTTGGATCGCTTTGTAGAAGCAGGAGCTTGTGGTACCGCAGCTGTCATCTCTCCAATCGGAGGCGTTCAACACGGTGATGACTTCCATGTCTTCTATTCCGAAACAGAAGTAGGTCCTGTCACACGGAAACTCTATGACGAGTTGACTGGTATCCAATTTGGTGATGTCGAAGCGCCAGAAGGATGGATTGTCAAAGTCGATTAAACCGAAAACATCTGAGACAAAAGTGTCCAGGCTTCAATGAGAACAAGTCTTAACGAAGGACGTAGTAGCTAAAGTTTCTCTTCATTCGCTTTTAGGCTCAAAAGAGTGCCGAATGACCTTTTCGGGGGTGGGAAAAAGAAGGAATTTCTAACTAAATTCTTTCTGCCCACTCCCTTTTCTCTTGCGTCATCAAGAGAATTTTTGTAAAATAGAAAAAGTGAAAAGAGGGTTGAAATGAGTAAAAAAGATAAGAAAATTGAGATTCAAATCGTTGATAGTAAAGTAACCGTCGGAAAAGACACTTTTGATGGTTTCACTTTGTCCATTGGAAAGAAAACGATTGGTGAAATTGCAGACATGGCTGGTCAATTTGCCATCATCAAAAATGGAAATGTGGATTCTCTTTACAAAAAACTTGAAAAAGCCGTTGAAATTTTAATAGAAAATTATAATTTGAATAAATAAGGGCTTGCAATCATAGTAAATCAATGGTATAATAGATCCTGTTGATTTATATGGAGAGATAGCGAAGAGGCTAAACGCGGCGGACTGTAAATCCGCTCCTTCGGGTTCGGGGGTTCGAATCC
>NZ_JVEE01000038.1 GCF_001073155.1 Streptococcus parasanguinis | reverse complement strand
GTGCAATACAGAACTAAATCCTTTGATAAATTAATTGTCTAACTTTTTGGGGTCAATACAAAACCTGCTCTTTTTCTTCTTTAAAACATCTTAAATCGGTATTAAAATAGTGGTAAAATCTGATTATAAAATACATTAGGAGATTGTTTATGAAAAATATAAAACGTATTCTTTTGGCTGTAGTAGCTGTTTTTGCAGCAGTCCTATTGGTGGCATGTGGTGGCAAAAGTGATAACGGGACTTATGTCTACAAACCATCAAAAACTGAACTCAAGAAAATTCTTGAGGAGCAAGGCTTATCAGGTAGTCAATTAGAGTCTATTGGAGACGTTATTAATTTTGAAGTTTCTATTAAGATCAAAGAATCAAAAGGAACCCTCAGCATCGCGGGTGAAGTCGCTGGTCAAAAGAATGAGCGATCTTATGATGTCAAAATCAATCAAAAAGAGAAAACAATCGAGTCAAAAGATGGTGGTGGAGAAAAGATTACATACAAGGTCGATGGTGACTATTTGACATTTGATCTTTCTAAGTTAAGTAATAGCAACCAAGGGGATCTTATGATTCTTAAAAATGCTAAATTCAAACGTACAAAATAAAGCGACTGAGAGGCTGGGACAAAAGTCTTAGCCTCTCAATTGTTTTTGGATTGTCGAGCAAGACGCAGTGGTTGAGTGGGCTCTACTACGCTGATTTCATCATCTTTTACAGCCCTACTCAACTTTGCGGAGGTAGGACGACGAAATCGAATTCTAACGAATTACCGATTTCTGTCCCACTCTCTTTGCTTTACTTTTATGACTGGTTTGGTATAATGAATGAGACTACAGATGGGACTGGGGCAGGAATGATTTTCTTTGAAAATGATTTCGTCTCGCTCCCTCTTTTCTGTGTGATCAAGGTTATTATTTATGGAAAAGGAGAATCATCTATGCTTTATATTTGGTCCTACTTGAAAAAGTATCCCAAGTGGCTAGCCCTGAATCTATTTTCGGCGGTCCTGTTTGTTATTGTCAATTTGGGCTTGCCAACGATTCTAGCTCGCATGATTGATGAGGGGATTAACCCACGTGATGTGGATCGGCTTTATTTCTGGGGCTGGGTCATGTTTGCGATTATCTTGCTTGGGATTGTGGGGCGGATTATCTTGTCTTACGCGGTTGGTCAGCTAACGACCACCATGGTCCGAGATATGCGCAATGACCTCTATGCTAAGTTACAGGAGTACTCGCATCACGAGTATGAGCAAATCGGGGTATCGTCATTGGTCACTCGCTTGACTTCTGATGCCTTTGTTTTGATGCAGTTTGCGGATTCTATGTTGAAGATGGGGGTCATCACACCCTTGATGATGGTTTCCAGTGTTCTCTTGATTCTGACGACCAGTCCTTCTTTAGCGTGGATTGTAGCGGTATCAGTACCATTTCTTGCTGTCGTCGTTTGGTATGTAGCAGTTAAGACACGTCCACTTTCCGAGAAGCAACAAAAGACACTCGACCATCTTAATCAATTTGCACGTGAAAATTTGACTGGACTTCGTGTGATTCGTGCCTTTGCCCGCGAAGAATTCCAAGAGGATAAATTTGCGGCTGAAAATGAAGTCTACGCAGAAAACTCGAATAAATTGTTCAAACTAACTGGTTTGACAGAACCCCTATTTGTGCAGATCATCATTGCTATGATTGTGGCGATTGTCTGGTTTGCTTTGGATCCTCTTCATGACGGTAGTTTGAAAATTGGGGATCTGGTTGCCTTTATTGAATATAGCTTCCACGCTCTCTTATCTTTCCTCTTTTTAGCCAATCTCTTTACCATGTATCCTCGGACTGCGGTTTCTAGTCGTCGGCTCAAGAAAATCATGGACATGCACATTTCGATCGATCCAAATGAGAATGGTGTAACAGAAACAGCATCTCGTGGCTATTTGGAATTTGACAATGTCACCTTTGCTTATCCAGGTGAGACAGAGAGTCCGGTTCTCCACAACATTTCCTTTCAGGCCAAACCTGGAGAAACGATTGCCTTTATCGGCTCGACCGGTTCTGGGAAATCTTCACTTGTGCAGTTGATTCCTCGATTCTATGATGTCACCCTAGGGAAGATTTTGGTGGATGGTGTGGATGTCCGTGACTACAATCTGAAAGCCCTTCGCCAAAAGATTGGTTTTATTCCGCAAAAGGCATTGCTTTTTACAGGAACCATTGCTGAGAACCTTCGTTATGGAAAAGAAGATGCCTCTGTACAAGAGCTAGAACAAGCGGCTGAAATTTCCCAAGCCAAGGAATTTATCGACAGCCGTGAGGAACGCTTTGATACGCATTTGGCAGAAGGTGGTAGCAACCTTTCAGGTGGTCAAAAACAACGCTTGTCCATCGCTCGTGCCGTTGTCAAAGATCCAGATGTCTTTATTTTTGATGATTCCTTCTCTGCCTTAGACTACAAGACGGATGCCACTTTGCGGAAGCGTCTCAAAGAAGTTACAGGAGATGCGACCGTCTTGATCGTAGCGCAACGCGTGGGAACCATTATGGATGCGGATCAAATTATTGTCTTGGACCAAGGGGAAATCGTCGGTCGAGGAACCCACGATGAATTGATGGAAAGCAATGAGATCTATCGTGAAATTGCTAATTCGCAGCTCGATAGTCCATCATTAACAGAGGAATAGAAAGGAGAAGCAGATGAAACAAGAACAAAACAGTTTTTCTAGACTATGGACTTACTTGAGAGCCTATCGCTTGGAAGTTTGCTTGTCCATTTTCTTGAAAATCCTGAGTGTCATCATGAGTGTTGTCGAACCCTTTGTTTTGGGGCTTGCGATTACTGAGTTGACAAAAAATCTCATGGATATGGCAAAAGGCCTTGCAGGGGCTGGTCTTAACACCTCCTATATCGCGATCATTATGACGCTCTATCTATTCCGTGGGGTTCTCTATGAGTTGGGATCTTATTATTCCAACTATTTCATGACCAATGCTGTTCAAAAGACCGTTCAGGACATGAGAAATGATTTGTCTCATAAAATCAATCACATTCCGGTTTCCTATTTTGACCGGCATCAGTTTGGTGATTTGTTAGGACGTTTTACTAGCGATGTCGAAACAGTCTCGAATGCCTTGCAACAGTCCTTCTTACAAATCGTTAATGCCATCTTTACCTTGCTTTTTGTCATCAGCATGGTCTTATACTTAAATATCCAGCTGGGTCTAGTGGTCATCCTGTCCATTCCAATCACTTATTTCAGTGCTCGATTTATCATGAAAAAATCTCAGCCTTACTTTAAAGAGCAGGCAGATGTTTTGGGGGCAATGAACGGCTTTGTGCAAGAAAATTTAACAGGCTTTAATGTCCTTAAGCTCTACGTTCGGGAAAAATCTTCCCAGGAAGAGTTTCATGATATTACCCATCACCTTCAAAAAGTAGGGTTCAAGGCTAATTTCATTTCTGGCTTAATGATGCCGATTTTAAATGGAATTTCTGATTTGACTTACCTTATTATCGCTTTGATGGGTGGTTTGCAAGTGTTAGCAGGTCGTTTGACTGTCGGGAATATGCAGGCCTTCGTTCAATATGTTTGGCAGATCAACCAACCGATTCAAAACTTGACCCAATTGGCAGGACAGCTACAAAGTGCCAAATCGTCTCTAGACCGGATTTTCCAAGTCATGGATGAACCAGATGAAGTAGCAGATGTGACAGAAACCCTCTCTGGAGATTTGACAGGTCAGGTTAGCTTTAAAAACGTAGATTTCCAATATGTAGCAGACAAACCATTGATTCGTGATTTCAACCTAGAAGTCAAACCAGGTGAAATGGTGGCCATTGTCGGACCGACTGGAGCAGGAAAAACAACCCTGATTAATTTGCTCATGCGCTTTTACGATGTGACTGCAGGATCGATTACAGTCGATGGTCATGATATTCGTCATCTATCTCGCCAAGATTACCGCAAACAATTCGGAATGGTGCTTCAGGATGCTTGGTTATATGAAGGAACCATCAAAGAAAACCTTCGCTTTGGTAATCTCGAAGCAACGGATGAAGAAATTGTTGAAGCTGCAAAGGCAGCCAATGTCGATCACTTTATCAGGACGCTTCCTGGTGGTTACAATATGGAAATGAACCAGGAGTCTAGCAATATTTCTCTAGGGCAAAAGCAACTCCTAACCATTGCGCGTGCGCTCCTGGCTAATCCTAAAATCTTGATTTTGGATGAAGCGACGTCTTCTGTCGATACGCGTTTAGAGCTCTTGATTCAAAAAGCTATGAAGAATTTGATGAAAGGGCGGACTAGCTTTGTCATTGCTCACCGCCTGTCTACCATTCAAGAAGCAGATAAAATCCTTGTCCTCAAAGATGGGCAAATCATCGAGCAAGGAAATCACCAATCCTTGTTAGCAGATAAAGGATTCTACTATGAGCTCTACAATAGCCAATTTTCAAATAAAAAAGCGGAATAAGCTCGTGTTATCAAAAGAGGTTTGAGAAAGCATTCTCAGCCTCTTTTTCTTACTCACTTTTATTACTACATAAAAAGGTTAACATTTCTGCAACAAATTGATACAGAATTTTCACACAATTCACCTTGTTTGTCATGATAATTTTTATTAGGATAGAATCGTTGTAAAAAATAAAAGGAGAAATGTGTGATGAGTCATTTAAACAAAGATATCATTTTTGGCATTCGCAAGTCTAAGCTTGGAGTCTTTTCTGTCGTGATTGCGATCATGGGGGCTTGTTTTTTGACTGGAAAATCTGTGGCAGCTGATCAAGCTGGAGAGCAGGCACAAGTCCAAACACAAGGGCAAGAAGCGACAACCTCTGATCCCGCAAGCTCCCAAGTAGATACCAGCCAATATGGAGCATCTATGCCTTACACCCGTTATGAGGCAGACAAAGGGAACCTCCTTGGAAAGGCAGAGGTAGAGCAGTCTCAAGACACTCACTCAACAGCTATTGAAGCTTCTGAACAGACCTATGTCGCTTTAAAAGAAAAGGGAGATGGTGTCTCCTTTAAGGTCAATGAACCAGCCAATGCCTTAACCGTACGCTACACAGTACCAGATGGAGCCAGTGGACAACTCGATGTTCAGGTGAATGGTCACAGTGTTCAACAATTGGATCTTTCATCTACGTCAAACTGGCAGTACTTGAATGACAAAGGTGTACACGATAGTGCACAGGCTGATACACGCGCTCGGTTCCAATTTGATGAAGTACACAGTCTCCTTCCAGGACTTCAGCTTCAAAAAGGAGATGTGGTTTCACTCGTAAAAAACAAAGCAGACGACGTCCATTACGGTCTTGACTTTGTGGAATTTGAGCAGGCTCCAGATCCGATTGCTCAGGGAGATAATGCCGTCAATATCATTTCTAAAGGGGCAACGCCAAACGATGATACTGATGACAGCCAGGCCCTCTATGATGCGATTTATGAAGCTAAACAAACCGGAAAGAATGTCTATATCCCAGCCGGGCGATTTAATCTCAATCGAAAAGTCGGTATCGATGCTTCTGATATGAAGATTTCAGGAGCTGGTATCTGGCATACCCAACTGCATTTCACTAGCGACCAAGCTGGGGGCGGTGGTTTTGACTTCCTTCACCAAGACAACCATGTTGAATTTAGCGATGTCTATCTGTCCTCCAACCTTCGTTCACGCTATGGTGAAAAAGCTCAGTACAAGGCCATTTCTGGAACGCCAGGGAAGAACTCTCACATTCACGATATTTGGGCCGAGCATTTTGAAGTTGGCATGTGGATTGGCGATTATGCTGGCAAAAACGATATGAAGTACACAGATGGTCTAGTAGTAGAAAATGTTCGTTTGCGAAACAACCTGGCTGACGGAGTCAACTTTGCCCAAGGGACTAAGAATTCGATTGTCCGCAATTCTAGTATTCGTGGAAATGGAGATGATGGACTAGCCAGCTGGTCAAGTATTGCGGATGGGACAGAATCGGCAGTAGCAGAAAATAATAAATTCTTGTACAATACAATTGAACTCGGTTGGCGCGCTGGGGGTGTTGGAATCTTTGGTGGAAAAGGTCATGAAATTGCCTACAATCGGATTAAAGACAATATCGGGGATTCCGGAATTCGCTTGACAACTGTCTTTAAGGGCCATAACTTTGATTTGAATGAAGAAGGAATTCGGGTTCACCACAATCTCTTGGAGCGTACAGGAACGAAGAGTGATATCTACAACAAGCATCGTGGATCAATTGATGTTGAAACGCGCTATGGAGATATTAAAAATGTCACCATTGAGGACAATGTATTTATAGCGCCATTTGATACAGGTGTGACCGATCACCTCAATCCAAATGGAGGTATCCTAAACCGTGTAGAAGTTAGAAACAATCAGACAATAGCGCAACTCACTCAAGCGACTGAAGGAGGAGTGTCTGCCTCCGCTTCAAAACCAGTTGGACAAGTCTTGAAAGTGAAAGAAAAACCACTTCAAGTAGGTGCAGTGAAAGCTTCCCTTCAACCTTCGAAAGTTCAACTGTCTAAAAAACAAACCGGTCTGAATCTTAAACAAGCAAAGACAGTCACCAAAACAGTCAAACCTAACTATGTCTTGAAAGCAACAAATTCCAAGCAAAAGAGCTTTTTGAAAGCTCCGAGTGCTTTATTCCTTTACCGGATGACGGGGTTACGTCAAACGGTTTAAGAAGGATGGAAATCCTGGATATAATTCCAGGATTTTTTGCTTGCTGCTAGTCCTTCATTGACAGTGAGAAGGCATATCGGTATACTAGGTATAATCTAATTAGGAGGCCACCATGATGATTCGATCCGTTCAGCTTAGCGATGCAGCAGCTATCCGAGCGATTTACCAACCTTATGTGACAGAGACAGCCATTACCTTTGAGGTCGATGTTCCGACTGTCCAGGAATTTGAAAGACGCATCACAAAAACGCTGACTCAATTTCCTTATTTGGTCGCAGAAGTTGATGGGAAAGTGGTGGGGTATGCCTATGCCTCGACCTATTATGCACGCGCTGCCTATGATTGGACCACTGAATTGTCTATTTATGTAGCAAAAGAAGCTCGTGGACAAGGGATTGGATCGGCTCTTTATACTGCCCTAGAAGAGGAGTTGCAAGCACGAGGCTACTTACGCTTTCTGGCCTGTATCGCAGTTCCGAACGAGGCCAGCATTTCCATGCATGAAAAGCGGGGCTATGTTCAAGTCGCTCATTTCCCAAAGATTGGCTATAAGTTTAACAAATGGCATGATATCGTCTGGATGCAAAAGACGATCGAAGGGCCAGTAACACTCTTGAAATGTGAGGAAGAAGATGAAGATTGAAGACTTGATTCCCATTTTAGAAGCAGCAACAGTTCCTGAAAAGGTCCCTGATATGGAAGCTTATATGAAGGGGCATTTCAAATTTCTTGGTATTCAAAAGCCTACCTTACGTAGGATTGAGAAAGGATTTTTTAAAGGCCACATAGGAAAAACAGTCGATTGGCACTTTGTTGAAGCCTGTTGGACACAACCCTATCGGGAGTTTCAGTATGTAGCCATGGATTATTTAGATCGAGTGAAAAAGAACTTGAAGCCCGAAGATTTTCCAAAGCTAAAGAAATTGGCTCAAACCAAATCATGGTGGGATAGTATTGATCAGTTGGACCGCATTATCGGAGAGATTACTTTCACCTATCCAGAAACCAAGCAGATTATGCTGGATTGGAGTAAGGATCGGGACTTTTGGTTGAGGCGGATTGCCATTGATCACCAGCTTATGAGGAAAGAAAAAACAGATACGGATTTGTTAGAAAAAGTGATCCTCAATAATCTAGGTCAAAGCGAGTTCTTTATAAATAAGGCAATCGGCTGGAGTTTACGCAATTATTCCAAGGTTAATCCAGATTGGGTAGAGGCCTTTATCGACCGCTATCGAGAACAGTTATCTCCTTTAAGCATTCGAGAAGGAAGCAAGTACCTACCTTCTTGACAGTTTGTGGATGTTCATGGTAAACTAGATTTATGCGATGAGTCGATTGGCTCTTAGGAGCCTTTTGCGCTGAGGAGGTCTACATTCAATTGTAACGCAGGAGCGGACCTTGAACAGTTGTGTGAACCGGCTGTTCTCACCGAAAGGTGCCTCGAATCCTGATCTTCGGATCAGGATTTTTTGTGCCTTCAGGACTTTTCATTTATGTCAAAAAATTGTATAATAGTACAAATACTCAATTTTTAGAAAATTTTGAAAGAGGATTTACTATGGGATACACAGTTGCTGTTGTCGGTGCTACAGGTGCCGTTGGTGCTCAAATGATCAAAATGTTGGAAGAATCTACTCTTCCAATCGATAAAATTCGCTACCTTGCGTCAGCACGTTCTGCAGGAAAAGTCTTGCAATTTAAAGGGCAAGACGTGACCATTGAGGAAACGACTGAAGATGCTTTCGAAGGGGTTGATATTGCTCTCTTCTCAGCTGGTGGTTCAACATCTGCCAAATATGCACCTTATGCGGTGAAAGCAGGCGCAGTAGTGGTTGATAACACTTCTTATTTCCGTCAAAATCCGGATGTCCCATTGGTTGTTCCTGAAGTGAATGCACATGCGCTTGATGCTCACAACGGAATCATCTCTTGTCCAAACTGTTCAACCATTCAAATGATGGTAGCGCTTGAGCCCGTTCGTCAAAAATGGGGCTTGGACCGTATCATCGTGTCTACTTACCAAGCTGTTTCAGGTGCTGGTATGGGAGCTATTCTTGAAACCCAACGTGAGTTGAAAGAAGTCTTGAATGACGGCGTTAACCCACGCGATGTCAAAGCTGAAATCTTGCCATGTGGTGGTGATAAGAAACACTACCCAATTGCCTTTAACGCTCTTCCACAAATCGATGTCTTCACAGAAAACGACTATACTTACGAAGAAATGAAGATGACAAACGAAACCAAGAAAATCATGGAAGATGATAGCATTGCCGTTTCAGCAACATGTGTGCGGATTCCAGTCTTGTCAGCTCACTCAGAGTCAGTCTACATTGAAACAAAAGAAGTGGCACCAATTGACGAAGTGAAAGCTGCTATTGCAGAATTCCCAGGTGCAGTCCTTGAAGACGATGTTGCTCACCAAATCTACCCACAAGCCGTTAATGCGGTCGGTTCACGCGATACTTTCGTTGGACGGATTCGTAAAGACTTGGATGCTGAAAAAGGAATCCACATGTGGGTGGTTTCAGATAACCTCCTTAAAGGAGCTGCTTGGAACTCAGTCCAAATCGCAGAAACTCTTCACGAACGTGGACTCGTACGTCCAACAGCTGAATTGAAATTTGAGTTGAAATAGGGAGAAAAACAGAAATCAGTAACTCGAAGAGTTTGATTTCGTAGTTTTTCCCCCGCACAGTTGATTAGGAAGTACGAATGTTGCAAACATGAGTAGTTCCAATCAACCACTGCGTCACGAAACAGAAATCAGTAACTCGAAGAGTTTGATTTCTTCCTCAGCTTTCTAACGAATCAACTTGTTTTATGAACAGATCATGAGGCAAAGGCAAGCAAGCCCCAGCCTCTTTCTTATATAGAGAAAGGTTTTTCTATGTCTTATCAAGATTTAAAAGATTGTAAAATCATCACTGCATTTATTACCCCCTTCCATGAAGATGGAACCATTAATTTTGATGCTCTTCCTGCCTTGATCGAGCACCTCTTGGCACATCATACAGATGGGATTCTCTTAGCTGGAACGACTGCAGAAAGTCCAACTCTGACCCACGATGAGGAATTGCAACTCTTTGCGGCCGTTCAAAAGATTGTCAATGGTCGAGTTCCTTTGATCGCTGGTGTCGGAACCAATGAAACACGCGACTCGATTGAGTTCGTTAAAGAAGTGGATGCTTTTGGTGGCTTTGCAGCAGGATTGGCTATCGTCCCTTACTACAACAAACCATCCCAAGAAGGAATGTATCAACACTTTAAAGCGATTGCGGATGCATCTAATCTTCCGATTATTATCTACAATATTCCTGGACGCGTGGTAGTAGAAATGACACCTGAAACCATGCTTCGTTTGGCAGAACACCCAAATATCATTGGGGTCAAAGAGTGTACAACTCTTGCTAATATGGCCTATTTGATTGAACACAAGCCAGAAGAATTTCTCGTCTATACAGGGGAAGATGGAGATGCTTTCCATGCGATGAATCTTGGTGCAGATGGAGTGATCTCAGTGGCTTCTCATACAAATGGAGATGAAATGCATGAGATGTTCCAAGCTATTGAACACAACGATATTAAAAAGGCTGCGGCTATCCAACGTCAATTTATCCCTAAAGTCAATGCTCTCTTCTCTTATCCGAGTCCAGCTCCTGTCAAAGCTGTCTTAAACTATATGGGCTTTGAAGCAGGACCAACTCGTTTGCCATTGGTGCCAGCACCTGCAGAAGAAGCGAAGCGCATTATCAAGGTTGTAGTGGATGGGGATTACCACGCGACCAAAGAAATCATTACGGGAGTTTTAAGACCAGATTACTAATATTTTATTGTAGAAAATGTGTTTGAATAAAAATAACTTAACTTCCCAATCAATGAATCTATTTTTTGAAAGACCTTTGATTCTTTGTAAAAAAATTATATAATAAAGTAGTAGGTCTTCATTTCTTTATAAAGGAAATGGAGTATTCATGAAAATTTAAAATAAAGGAGACTCCGATGGAAGTCATTAAACGTAGTGGAGAAGTGGTTGAATTCAACCCAGATAAAATTTACCAAGCTATTTTGAAAGCTGCGCAAGTTGTCTATGTTTTGACAGATGATTTGCGACAAAACCTAGCTCAAGTAACGAAGAAAGTTGCCATGGATTTGGATGAAGCCCAAGTAGAACGTGCAACCATCAGTATGATCCAATCATTAGTGGAACAACGCTTGCTGGGAGCAGGTTATATTACCATTGCAGAACACTACATTTCTTATCGCTTGCAACGTGATTTAGAGCGTAGTGGCTACGGAGACCACATCGCCGTCCATTTGCATTTTGAACAAATTCGCTAGAATATAAAATAGAAGTTACTTCGGTGGCTTCTTTTTAGTATTTTTATTAATCACTGAGAATTCAAGAAAACATGGTATAATAGAAGAGATTGAACTGGAAAGGAAGTGAGATTATGGCAACTATTCAATGGTTTCCTGGACACATGTCCAAAGCTAGAAGACAAGTACAAGAAAATTTAAAATTTGTGGATTTTGTGACGGTTTTGGTAGATGCTCGTTTGCCACTATCAAGCCAAAATCCTATGTTAACAAAAATTGTTGGTGATAAGCCTAAATTAATGATTTTAAACAAGGTAGACTTGGCCGATCCTGTGGCGACAAAAGAATGGCAGGACTATTTCGAATCACAAGGGATCAAAACCCTAGCCATTAACTCCAAAGAGCAATCTACGGTTAAGAAGGTCACAGATGCTGCTAAGAGTTTGATGGCCGATAAAATTGCCCGTCAAAAGGAACGAGGGATTCAGATTGAAACCCTTCGGACCATGATCATCGGGATTCCTAATGCTGGGAAATCAACTCTGATGAACCGCTTAGCGGGGAAAAAGATTGCTGTTGTTGGGAATAAACCAGGCGTGACTAAGGGGCAACAATGGTTGAAAACGAATAAGGATCTTGAAATCTTGGATACTCCAGGGATTCTCTGGCCCAAGTTTGAAGATGAAGAAGTGGCCTTAAAACTCGCCTTAACAGGCGCCATCAAGGACCAGTTGCTTCCAATGGATGAAGTGACCATCTTTGGCCTTAACTATTTTAAAGAGCACTACCCAGCAGTTTTGCAGGAACGTTTTAAACAAATGGATCTGGAACAAGAAGCTCCTGAAATCATTATGGAGATGACCCAGAAATTAGGATTTCGTGAAGATTACGACCGTTTTTACCAACTCTTTGTCAAAGATGTTCGCGATGGAAAATTGGGACGGTATACGCTGGATCGAGTAGGGGAAATTGATGGCAACCATTAAGGGAATTAAAGAACGATTAGCAAGCATTCAGCGGTTAGACGATCCTTTATTGACTGAATTGGAACAGGATAGCCGATCTGGTGTGATCCAAGCGATCGCAAAGCGAAAAAAAGAAATCCAAAAACGTTTAGATGAAGATGAGCGCTTAGAAGGAATGCTGGCCTATGAAAAAGAATGCTATGCGCGTGAGATTGAGCTCATTGCAGGAGTAGACGAAGTGGGACGTGGCCCATTAGCGGGACCAGTTGTTGCAGCTGCCGTGATCTTGCCGAAAGGTTGCAAGATTTCTGGCCTCAACGATAGTAAAAAGATTCCGAAATCCAAACATAAGGAAATCTATGAAGCTGTGCTCCAAAACGCCGTTGCGATCGGAATCGGCATCAAGGATAATCAAGTGATAGACCAGGTTAATATCTATGAAGCTACGAAGCTAGCCATGATGGAAGCCATTGGTCAGCTAGAGCCTCAACCCCAGCATCTTTTGATTGATGCTATGAAGTTAGATTTTCCTATTCCCCAAACTAGTATCATCAAAGGAGATGCTAATTCCTTATCCATTGCTGCAGCATCCATCGTAGCCAAGGTGACTCGGGATCAGATGATGGAAGAGTTTGATCTAGAATATCCGGGGTATGATTTTGCGCAGAACGCTGGCTATGGGACGGCTAATCACCTTGCTGGTCTGCACAAGCTGGGAGTGACTCCTATCCACCGGCGTTCATTTGAACCTGTCAAATCAATGTGTGAGGATTAGGCTATGCTATTTACCATCGATATTGGGGGAACCTTTATTAAGTACGGTCTGATGGATCTGAACTATCACTTGGTTCATACAGACAAGATCCCGACGCCACCTACGATTGAGGAGTTTTGGCAAGGATTAGAAGAAATCGTTACACCTGTTCGGGAACAAATAGACGGAATCGCCATTTCTTGTCCTGGTGAGATCCAAAAGACACTTGGCTTTGTCTTTCGAGGCGGTCTCATCCCTTATTTGCGCAACATTCCTCTGGCTAGTAGATTGCAACAAATATTTCAAGTACCAGTCACTGTTCTCAATGATGGAGTAGCCGCAGGTCTAGCAGAAGCAAGGCTTGGCAATCTAAAAGATTGTCCGTGCGGGGCGACCTTGGTCTTAGGGACAGGAGTTGGCCTTGCTCTTATTTCTAACGGTGATTTATTGAGTGGATGGCAACTGACAGAATACATTCGGTCTATTAATAAGACAGAAAGAACGCCCGAAAATCGTCGTTTTCATCGAGAACTCTTTTTGCAAGGCATTTCCAATCTTTTGGAAAACACCGGTTCAGCTGTTCAATTTGTTGAGAAGGCTAGTCACATCTTGAACCTAGAAAAGGCAGATGGTATAGCTGTATTCAAGGCTCTTGACCAAGGGGGTAACGAGGAACTGACAACCTTGTTTCAGGAGTATTGTCATGATATTGCTATTCTGATTTTTAATCTTCAATCTTTGTTGCGACTTGAGAAGGTGACCATTGGAGGGGGCGTTAGTAGCCAACCGCTACTGATCTATGAAATCAATCACCAATACAATGACCTGCTCTCTCAAAGAGGGCACGAACAATTTGAGGCTTTGCCCATTCAAGCGGCTCGCTTTCATAATGAGAGCAACCTAATTGGCGCTGCAGCCTACTTTTATTCATCACCAAATCAAAAAAAGTTCTAGAAATAGAGCTTTTTTCTTTTCTTTTTCGAATAAATAAGTGAGAGGAAGTAGAAGGTGACCATGGAGAAATTTGAAATCTTTAAATTAAAAGCAGCCGGTTTATCAAATGAGCAAGTCTTGAGAGTCTTAGATTACTGTAAGAAAGATCAAATCTTGCCAAGCTTAGAAGAGATAGCAAGGATAGCTGGCTGTCGCAGTATAATTCATTTTGTAGACAAATACCGGCAACTAGATGACGACCAATTACACAAAGACTTTGAACGATTCCCATCTTTATCCATTTTTGATCCTGAATACCCTGAGGAATTGCTACAGATCTACAATCCTCCTGCACTCCTTTTTTACCAAGGAGATTTGGAGCTGTTAACCAAACCGAAGATTGCAGTCGTAGGAGCTCGAGAGACAACGCGAGAGGGGGTACGATCTGTAGAGAAAATTATTAAGGAACTTGGGAATGAACTGGTCATCGTCAGTGGACTTGCAAAAGGGATTGATGCGACTGCACATTATGCCAGTATCCGAAATGGTGGTAAGACCATCGGAGTGATAGGAACGGGGCTGGATGTTTTTTATCCCAAGAGTAACCAAAGACTACAGATGCACATGGGCGAGTATCATCTTGTCTTGAGCGAGTATGGACCAGGACAGGCTCCTTTGAAGTTTCATTTTCCTGAGAGAAATCGCATCATTGCAGGAATCTGTCAGGCTGTGATTGTGGCAGAGGCACGACTTCGTTCAGGAAGTTTAATTACTTGTGAGCGTGCCATGGAGGAAGGACGAGATGTTTTTGCTATTCCAGGAGATATTTTAGATGGAAAATCTGCAGGCTGCCATCACTTGATTCAAGAAGGTGCAAAGCTTGTCACATCAGGCCAGGACATTCTTGATGAATTTAAATACGAATTGTGATTTTCCTATAGGAGAAGTTCCTAGTTGACATCTTTCTTAAAATGTATTAAACTCAATGAGATTTATACAATACAGAGGGATAAAACGTGGTAACAAAAAAGAAAAGCAGTACAACCAAGAAAAATTTGGTGATTGTGGAGTCTCCTGCCAAGGCGAAAACAATCGAAAAATACCTTGGTCGTAACTACAAAGTCATGGCTAGTGTTGGCCATATTCGGGACCTGAAAAAATCAACCATGTCGATTGACTTCGACAATAACTATGAACCGGAGTATATCAATATTCGCGGAAAAGGTCCCTTGATCAATGATTTGAAAAAAGAAGCTAAAAAAGCCAAACAAGTCTTTCTCGCAAGTGACCCGGACCGAGAAGGAGAAGCTATTTCTTGGCATTTGGCTCATATTTTGAACTTGGATGCCAAAGAAAAGAACCGTGTGGTCTTTAACGAAATCACTAAGGATGCGGTCAAAAATGCCTTTAAAGAACCGCGTCAAATCGATACGGACTTGGTCGATGCCCAACAAGCACGTCGGGTCTTGGACCGGATTGTAGGGTATTCGATCTCCCCAATTCTTTGGAAAAAGGTCAAAAAAGGACTTTCTGCAGGGCGCGTGCAATCTGTTGCCCTCAAATTAATCATTGATCGCGAAAATGAAATCAATGATTTCAAGCCGGAAGAATACTGGACCATTGATGGTGTCTTCAAAAAAGGGACCAAACAATTCCAAGCTAGCTTCTATGGGATTGATGGCAAGAAGATGAAGCTCAACACCAATGAAGAGGTGAAAGCAGTTCTTGAACGCTTAGATGGCAAAGATTTTACCGTTGAAAAAGTTGAAAAGAAAGAACGTCGTCGGAATGCACCACTTCCTTACACCACCTCTTCTATGCAGATGGATGCAGCTAATAAGATCAACTTTCGTACACGCAAGACCATGATGGTCGCTCAGCAATTGTACGAAGGAATCAATATTGGCTCTGGTGTTCAAGGTTTGATTACCTATATGCGTACCGACTCCACACGGATCAGTCCGGTTGCACAAAATGAGGCAGCTAACTTTATCGTGGATCGCTTCGGTGAGAAATATTCTAAGCATGGAAGCCGTGTGAAGAATGCTTCTGGTGCCCAAGATGCCCATGAAGCGATTCGTCCGTCTAGCGTTTTCAATACTCCTGAGAGCATTGCTAAATACTTGGACAAAGACCAATTGAAACTCTACACCCTGATTTGGAACCGTTTTGTCGCTAGCCAGATGACGGCAGCTGTCTTTGATACTATGAATGTCCGTTTAGGTCAAAATGGGGTTCAGTATACGGCAAATGGGAGCCAGGTGAAGTTTGATGGTTATTTGGCGATTTATAATGATTCAGATAAGAACAAGATGTTGCCGGATATGGTAGAAGGTGATATCGTCAAGCAGGTCAATAGCAAGCCTGAGCAACACTTTACCCAACCACCGGCTCGTTATTCTGAAGCGACCTTGATTAAGACGCTGGAGGAAAATGGAGTAGGTCGTCCTTCAACCTATGCTCCGACGATTGAGACCATTCAAAAACGCTATTATGTGAAGCTGGTAGCCAAACGCTTTGAACCAACGGAATTAGGGGAGATCGTTAATAAACTGATTGTTGAATTTTTCCCAGATATCGTTAATGTGACCTTCACAGCGGAGATGGAAGGGAAACTCGATGATGTCGAACTCGGAAAAGAAGAGTGGCAAAAAGTCATTGATGCCTTCTACAAACCATTCTCTAAAGAAGTCGCCAAGGCTGAAGAAGAGATGGAAAAAATCCAAATCAAAGACGAACCAGCTGGTTTTGATTGTGAAGTCTGTGGCAGCCCGATGGTGATTAAATTAGGACGTTTTGGTAAGTTCTATGCTTGTAGTAATTTCCCAGATTGTCGTCATACTCAAGCCATTGTCAAAGAAATCGGGGTGGAGTGTCCAAACTGTCACCAGGGACAAATCATTGAGCGTAAAACCAAACGAAATCGTATTTTCTATGGCTGTAATCGCTACCCAGACTGTGAATTTACTTCTTGGGACAAGCCAATTGGCCGTGACTGTCCAAAATGTGGTCATTACTTAGTTGAGAAGAAAGTCCGTGGCGGTGGCAAACAAGTCGTATGTAGCAATGGGGACTACGAAGAAGAAAAAGTGAAATAATCTTTTAAATGATTAGATGTCTATTATAACGACAATTTTTTAAAATGTCTGTTATAATAGACATTTTTGCTTTTTTTCGTTATAATAGACATAAGGAGGTGGGCTTATGTATCTTGCTTTGATTGCAGATGTCATTGATTCCAAAATGGTTCAAGAACGTCTTGACCTGCAAAAACAGGTAGGAAAAACGCTTCAAAAGATGAACGAATTATTTGGAGATTACCTGGCATCCCGTTTTACTTTGACCTTGGGGGATGAGTTTCAGGCACTTTTAAAAGTGGATGCTCCTATTTTTCAAATCATTGATACCCTGCGTTCAGAACTGACCCCTACTCAACTTCGTTTTGGGATTGGCCTCGGGGAGATTGTAACAGCTATTGATCCCTTGCAAAGTGTTGGAGCAGATGGTCCAGCTTATTGGAATGCACGCGCAGCCATCAATTTTGTTCATCAGAAAAATGACTATGGCAGTACACAGATTTATTTTTCAAGCGGGAAGGAAAACCAAGACTTTTTTGTGAACGCCCTCATCGCTTCTGGAGAAGCCATTCGTTCAGGTTGGCGGGATAGTCAGGAAGAGATCTTGCTCAATCTTCTAAAGAGATCCGTATATAGCGAGTCCTTTAGTCAGCAGGATTTGGCTCAATCACTAGCTATCAACCCAAGTGCCCTCTCTAAACGGTTAAAGAGTAGTAGTATCCGTGTTTATTTACGGGGGAGAGCAGCTGCCCTGGCTAGTATACAAAGCACAGTGAAAGGAGAGAAAGATGAGCGGATTGTCTAGTATCGTAGTGAATCCATACTTGATTCTCTTGTTGATTTGTCATTTACTATCAGATTATTATTTTCAAAGCCAAAAGATGGCGGATCGTAAGGATCAGGAGAAGAAGGTTCTCGGCCTTCATATTCTGTATGTAGCTCTTCCTCTGTTTGTCGTTTCCCTCTGTCATATGGATCTATGGTGGATTTGCTTGGTCATTTTACTAACTCATGCTGGAATAGATTTCTTAAAACCGATCGTGCAGAAGCAATTGAAATTACCAAAAGCATGGACTTTTGCCTTGGATCAAGTCTTGCATATCGCCATCATTAGCTGTCTAGTCCTTTTAGGAGCGAAGAATGGCACGACCTATCTTCTACCCTTTGACACTTTAAATCTGATCTTTTATGTCCTCCTAGTTGGGAAACCAAGCAATATCGCCTTTAAAATTCTGTTTGCCAAGTATCAACCTACCAGCAAGAAGAAAATGGATACGATCACTGGGGCTGGTTCCATGATTGGTTTTTTAGAGCGTTTGGTGATTGGTGCCTGTCTCGTCTATGGGCAATTTGCTTCGATCGGGCTAGTCTTTACGGCCAAATCTATCGCCCGCTACAATAAAATTTCGGAAAATCCAGCCTTTGCGGAGTATTACTTGATTGGATCCTTATTCAGTATCCTCTCTGCCCTCTTAGCAGCTTGGTTGTGTTTATAAGAAAATAAATAGTTAAAGTCTAGACAGGAAGGAAAAGCCTCCCTGTCTTTTTACCTGGCTTTTTGGTATAATAGACCGAGTATCAATTTAGAAAGATTTGTGGGTGTCTAACAGTCCAGAGGCTTGTTTTAATCTGGATTTAGTTTTCACCCAAAGAGGTATTAGTGTCATGTCTCAATCTTATATCAATGTTATCGGTGCGGGCCTTGCTGGCTCGGAAGCGGCTTTCCAGATTGCCCAACAGGGAATCCCGGTGAAGCTTTATGAAATGCGGGGAGTCAAATCCACTCCGCAACACAAAACAGACAATTTTGCTGAGTTAGTCTGTTCCAACTCTCTTCGTGGGGATTCGTTGACCAATGCTGTCGGGCTCCTCAAAGAAGAAATGCGTCGCTTAGGTTCGGTCATTCTTGAAGCAGCAGAAGCGACTCGGGTACCAGCTGGTGGAGCGCTGGCAGTGGACCGAGAAGGCTTTGCTAGTCGGGTGACCGAGAAGGTGTCCCAACACCCACTGATTGAAGTAATTCGCGATGAAATCACTGAATTGCCGACGGATGCTATCACAGTGGTCGCAACAGGACCCCTAACTAGCGATGCTTTAGCTGATAAAATCCACGCGCTCAATGGTGGAGATGGCTTCTATTTCTATGATGCAGCGGCACCAATCATCGATGTTAATACAGTCGATATGAACAAGGTTTATCTCAAGTCTCGCTATGACAAAGGCGAGGCAGCCTATCTCAACTGCCCCATGACCAAACAAGAGTTTATGGATTTCCATGAGGCTTTGGTCAACGCGGAAGAAGCCCCGCTTAACTCTTTTGAAAAAGAAAAGTACTTCGAAGGTTGTATGCCAATTGAAGTCATGGCTAAACGAGGCATTAAAACCATGCTCTATGGTCCTATGAAGCCAGTTGGACTCGAGTATCCGGATGATTACAAAGGACCTCGTGATGGGGAATTTAAGACGCCATACGCAGTCGTTCAGCTTCGCCAAGACAATGCGGCAGCTAGCCTCTACAATATCGTTGGCTTCCAAACTCACCTTAAATGGGGTGAGCAAAAGCGGGTCTTCCAAATGATCCCCGGTTTAGAAAATGCGGAGTTTGTTCGTTACGGCGTCATGCACCGCAACTCTTACATGGACTCGCCAAACCTCCTCGAGCAAACCTACCGTTCTAAGAAACAACCAAACCTCTTCTTTGCAGGTCAAATGACAGGAGTGGAGGGCTATGTTGAATCTGCAGCTTCTGGCTTAGTTGCTGGGATCAATGCAGCTCGCCTCTTTAAAGGAGAAGAAGCAGCTATTTTCCCTGAAACAACTGCTATCGGAAGCTTGGCCCACTATATCACTCATGCCGACAGCAAACATTTCCAACCGATGAATGTTAACTTTGGGATTATCAAGGAGCTAGAAGGTCCACGCATTCGGGATAAAAAGGAACGTTATGAGAAAATTGCCGAACGTTCCTTGCAAGATTTGGCTCAGTTTATGGAAAAATAACCCAAGAAAGGAAAAAGTTTGGAGAAAATCCAGACTTTTTCTTCTAAAAATGGTATAATGAATAAAATTTAGAATATAGAGAGTTTTCTGACAATGAACAAATCCTATTTTTATTTAGATATGAAGACACACGAATTGAAAGTGCCTTATACCGGAAAAATCCGTCGTGTGAGAGTCTTATTACCTAAGAATTATGAAACAGATACTGATCGACGCTATCCTGTTGTCTATTTTCATGATGGCCAGAATGTTCTCTATAGCAAGGAAGCTTTTGCAGGTCATTCCTGGAAGGTGATTCCAGCCATTAAGCGGAATCCTGATATTAGCCGCATGATTGTCGTTGCTATCGATAATGATGGTTTCCAACGCATGAATGAATACTCTGCCTGGAAATACAAGGAATCTAATATTCCCGGAATGCAATTTGGTGGCAAGGGCGTTGAGTACGGAGAGTTCGTTATGGAAGTAGTCAAACCTTTCATTGACCAAGAATACCGAACGCTTGCTGACAGAGAACATACAGCCATGATTGGTTCTTCCTTGGGTGGAAATATTACCCAATTCTTGGGATTAGAGTACCAAGATCAAATCGGTTGTTTAGGGGTCTTTTCATCCGCTAACTGGCTGCACCAAGATGCCTTCAATCATTATATCGAGCGTAAAAAATTATATGCAGATCAACGCATATACATCTATGTGGGGACTGAAGAGGCTGATGATACAGATAAAACCCTGATGGCAGGGAATATCAAGCAAGCCTATATTGACTCATCTCTTCGTTACTATCATGATGTCATTCAACAAGGAGTAGCTTTAGAAAATATCGCCATTCGGATTCAATCTGGGGCTATCCACCATGAAGAAGCCTGGGCAGAGCATTTACCGGAATGTCTTCGTTTTTTAGCAGAGAAGTGGGACTAGAAGCTTTTAAATTTTTATCATAAAGAAAGAGGGAACCTATGAATATTGAACATCTAAGCCACTGGAGTGGCCAACTTAACCGCGAAATGTATCTAAACCGTTATGGACATGCAGGGATTCCTGTAGTGGTCTTCGCTTCATCAGGTGGAAGCCATAACGAATACTATGACTTTGGTATGATTGATGCCTGTGCTCAGTTCATCGAAGAAGGACGGGTTCAATTCTTCACCCTTTCAAGTGTCGATAGTGAAAGCTGGCTTTGTGATTGGAAAAACCCACACGATCGAGCTGAAATGCATCGCGCTTATGAACGATATGTGATTGAAGAAGCCATTCCTTTTATCAAACACAAAACAGGCTGGTTTGACCCAATGATGACAACTGGCTGTTCTATGGGAGCTTACCACGCGCTCAATTTCTTCTTGCAACATCCAGACGTCTTCAACAAAGTGATTGCCTTGAGTGGTGTCTATGACGCTCGTTTCTTTGTTGGTGAGTTTGGAGGCGATGAAGCCATTTACCAAAACTCTCCATCTGATTATATCTGGAACCAAAATGATGGTTGGTTTATCGATCGTTACCGTCAGGCTGAAATCGTTGTTTGTACTGGTTTAGGGGCTTGGGAGCAAGACGGACTTCCATCTTTCTACAAACTAAAAGAAGCCTTTGACCAGAAAAATATTCCTGCTTGGTTTGCTGAATGGGGCCACGACGTAGCCCATGATTGGGAATGGTGGCGCAAGCAAATGCCCTATTTCCTAGGACAAATGTATCTATAAGTCAAAAGGGAGGAGACCTCTATGAATTATCTTGTTATTTCACCTTATTATCCACAAAATTTCCAACAATTCACCATTGAACTAGCTAACAAGGGAATCACTGTCTTGGGTATTGGTCAAGAGCCGTACGAACAGTTAGATGAGCCTTTGCGCAATAGTTTGACAGAGTATTTCCGTGTAGAAAATATGGAAGACTTAGATGAAGTGAAGCGTGCAGTAGCCTTCCTCTTCTACAAACACGGGCCAATCGATCGCATCGAGTCCCATAACGAGTACTGGTTGGAATTAGATGCGGCGCTTCGGGAGCAATTCAATGTCTTCGGAGCTAAGCCAAAAGATCTGAAGAAAACCAAGTTTAAATCAGAAATGAAGAAACTCTTCAAGAAAGCAGGAGTTCCTGTCGTTCCTGGTGCCGTGGTTAAAACAGAAAAAGACATTGATAAGGCCGTGAAGAAGATTGGGTTACCATTGATTGCCAAACCTGACAATGGAGTAGGAGCAGCAGCGACCTTTAAACTTGAAACACCAGAAGATGTAGATCATTTCAAGGCAGAATGGGATGGACATACGGAGTACTTCTTTGAGAAATTCGTCACTTCTAGCGAGATCTGTACCTTTGATGGTCTGGTTGATCGCGATGGCAATATTGTCTTTTCAACGACTTTTGACTATGCCTATACGCCATTAGATTTGATGCTCTACAAGATGGATAACTCTTATTATGTCCTCAAAGAGATGGATCCAAAATTGCGTCAATACGGGGAAGCGATTGTCAAAGCCTTTGGCATGAAGGAGCGTTTCTTCCATATCGAGTTCTTCCGTGATGGGGATGACTATATTGCAATCGAGTACAATAATCGCCCAGCAGGTGGCTTTACCATCGATGTTTACAATTATGCTCACTCTATCGACTTGTACCGTGGTTATGCAGCCATCGTAGTAGGAGAACCTTTCCCAGCTTCTGTGTTTGAGCCCCTTTATTGCTTGGCGACCTCCCGTCGTGCCAATGCAACTTATGTCCTTTCAGAGGAAGAAGTTCTGGATAAATACAGTGATCAATTCCGTGTGAAGAAAGACATGCCTGCTGCCTTTGCAGAACTTCAGGGAGATTACCTCTATATGCTTACAACACCTAGTCGTGAAGAGTTAGAACAAATGATTCACGACTTTGGTCAACGCCAATCATAAGATGCCGACCGGTAGGATAGGATCCTATCGGTTTTTTTATATGTATAGCAAAACTATGAGAAATAAGTTTGTGAAATATTGAATTTATATTAAAAAAAGCTTATAAAACCTTCTTCCAAGGAATAAAGTTTGTGAAATCATTTGAGCATTATTTTTGACAGTGCTTTCATTTTTGGCTAGAATAAAAGAGTATGAATAAATGTTAAGAAAGGCGAAAAGATGGCAACATTAGATAAAAGTCTCTTATTGGAAATGTTCCGTAAAATGGAAGAAATCCGTCGCATGGACTTAAAAATTGCACAGTTAGTAAAAAAAGGGAAAGTGCCAGGAATGACGCACTTTTCTGTTGGGGAAGAGGCAGCAAACGTTGGAGCGATGCTGGCTTTAAATGATGACGATTTGCTGACATCTAACCACCGTGGTCACGGTCAAGCGATCGCTAAAGGTATCGACCTGAATGGCATGATGGCTGAAATCCTAGGCAAGTATACTGGTACTTGTAAAGGGAAGGGAGGCTCTATGCATATCGCTGACCTTGATGCTGGTAACCTCGGTGCCAACGGTATCGTCGGTGGTGGTATGGGGATTGCCGTAGGGGCAGCCCTTACTCAACAAATGCATAAGACTGGCAAGATTGTTGTCTGCTTCTTTGGGGACGGTGCAACCAACGAAGGTGTCTTCCACGAAGCGGTCAATATGGCTTCCATCTGGAACCTACCAGTAATTTTCTACTGTATTAATAATGGTTATGGAATCTCGGCTGACATCAAGAAAATGACCAATATCCAGCACATTCATGAGCGTAGTGCTGCTTACGGCATTCCAGGAATGTTTATTCCTGATGGTAACAACGTCATTGATGTCTATGAAGGATTCCAAAAAGCTGTTGAACACGTCCGTTCCGGTAAAGGTCCTGTCTTGATTGAAAGTGTCACCTATCGTTGGCTTGGTCACTCTTCATCTGACCCTGGTAAATACCGGACTCGTGAAGAAGTCGAAGAGTGGAAGAAGAAAGATCCAATCGAAAACCTTCGCAAGTATCTCCTTGAAAATGAGATTGCGAGCGCAGAAGAATTGGATCAGATCCAAGAAGAAGTAAAAGAAGCAGTAGAAGCTTCAGTGAAATTTGCGGAAGAAAGCCCATTCCCTCCACTCGAATCAGCTTTCGAAGATATTTACGCAGACTAAGGGGGAGTAGAGAATTATGGAAACAAAAATAATGTCTTTCCGCGATACCATTATCCTTGCTATGTCTGAGGAAATGCGTCGCGACGAAAATGTATTGTTGATGGGGGAAGATGTCGGAGTTTTCGGTGGAGACTTCGGAACTTCAGTAGGGATGCTAGAGGAATTCGGTCCAGAACGTGTTCGTGACTGTCCAATTTCGGAGGCTGCTATCTCAGGTGCAGCAGCTGGTGCAGCCATGACCGGACTTCGTCCAATCGTTGATATGACCTTCATGGATTTCTCAGTGATTGCCATGGATGCTATCGTCAACCAAGCTGCGAAGACGCGCTACATGTTTGGTGGAAAAGGGCAAGTACCGATGACCATTCGTTGTGCTGCCGGTAACGGAGTTGGATCTGCAGCCCAACACTCCCAATCTTTGGAATCATGGTTTACTCATATTCCTGGTTTGAAAGTTGTTGCTCCTGGTACGCCAGCGGATATGAAAGGACTTCTCAAGTCATCTATCCGTGATAACAACCCCGTTATCATTCTTGAATACAAATCAGAATTCAATCAAAAAGGTGAAGTGCCTGTTGATCCAGACTACACGATTCCACTTGGTGTTGGAGAAATCAAACGCGAAGGAACTGACGTCACTGTCGTAACCTACGGGAAAATGCTTCGTCGTGTCATGCAAGCAGCTGAAGAATTAGCTGAAGAAGGCATTTCAGTAGAAGTAGTAGACCCACGTACCTTGGTTCCACTTGATAAAGAGATTATTATTAATTCTGTTAAGAAAACAGGAAAAGTCGTCCTTGTCAATGACGCCCATAAAACAAGTGGCTATATCGGTGAAATTTCAGCTATTATCTCTGAATCAGAAGCATTTGATTACTTGGATGCACCCATCCGTCGTTGTGCGGGGGAAGATGTGCCAATGCCTTACGCACAAAACCTTGAAAATGCAATGATCCCAACAGTTGAAAGCATCAAAGATGCCATTCGCAAAACGTATAACAAAGAATAATACATAACATAAATTATGTAACAATTATTAAATTAGACGAGGAAACTTTGTATCTATTGATGCAAAGTTCTCTGCGTCCTTGATATCTTAGATTAGAACACGGGCTAAAAGCTCGGAAAAAAGATAAATCTCCTTGACTTCATCTAAGTCTGCGTTGATTTCCTATTTTTCGGTCGCTTTTAAACGCCCTTTGTATCTTATAATAGAATAGGAGAGGTCATGGCTGATGATAAGCTAAGAGCGACTCCTGCGGCTAGAAAATTGGCGGATGATCTAGGGATCAACCTCTATGATGTTTCTGGTTCAGGCGCAAACGGTCGTGTCCACAAAGAAGACGTGGAAACATATAAAGACACAAATGTGGTTCGCATTTCACCACTTGCAAAACGAATTGCTTTAGAACACAATATTGCTTGGCAAGAAATCCAAGGAACTGGTCATCGTGGCAAGATCATGAAGAAGGACGTCCTTGCTTTCCTTCCTGAAAATATCGAGAATGAGACCATTAAGTCACCTGCTCAAATCGAGAAGGTGGAGGAAGCTCCAGATAATGTGACACCTTATGGTGAGATCGAGCGGATTCCGATGACACCAATGCGTAAGGTTATTGCTCAACGTATGGTTGAGTCATACTTAACTGCTCCAACCTTCACGCTTAACTACGATGTAGATATGTCTGAATTGCTTGCCCTTCGTAAGAAAGTTCTTGATCCAATTATGGAAGCAACAGGTAAGAAAATCACTGTTACAGATTTGCTTTCACTTGCGGTTGTCAAAACTCTTATGAAACATCCATATATCAACGCTTCATTGACAGAAGATGGTAAAACAATTATCACCCACAACTACGTTAATCTTGCGATGGCTGTTGGTATGGATAATGGTCTTATGACACCAGTTGTCTACAATGCTGAAAAGATGACCTTGTCTGAGTTGGTCGTAGCCTTCAAGGACGTTATCGGACGTACCTTGGATGGTAAGCTTGCTCCAAGTGAATTGCAAAACTCGACCTTTACCATCAGTAACTTAGGAATGTTTGGCGTTCAATCATTTGGACCGATTATCAACCAACCAAACTCTGCTATCCTAGGGGTTAGTGCAACGGTTGAAAAACCAGTTGTTGTGAATGGTGAAATTGTCATTCGTCCAATCATGAGCTTGGGCTTGACCATTGACCACCGTGTTGTCGATGGGATGGCTGGTGCCAAATTCATGAAAGACTTGAAAGCCTTGATTGAAGACCCGATTTCAATGTTGGTCTAATCAACGAGAGAGAATAGAAACAAGAAAAAGAGGGAAATAAAATGGCCTTAGAAGTAATTATGCCAAAAGCCGGCGTAGATATGACCGAAGGACAAATCGTTCAGTGGAATAAAAAAGTCGGCGAATTTGTAAAAGAAGGAGAAGTTCTCCTTGAAATCATGACAGACAAAGTCAGCATGGAATTGGAAGCAGAAGAAGACGGTTACTTGATCGCTATCCTGAAAGGGGACGGAGAAACTGTTCCTGTAACAGAAGTAATCGGTTACCTTGGTGAAGAAGGGGAAAATATCCCAACAGCCGGAGCAGCAGCACCAGAAGCGAGTCCAGCACCAGCTGCAGCAAGTGCTTCAAACGATGACAATAAGAGCGATGACGCTTATGATATCGTAGTAATCGGTGGGGGTCCTGCTGGTTACGTATCTGCTATTAAGGCAGCTCAATTAGGTGGTAAGGTTGCTCTCGTTGAGAAATCTGAACTTGGTGGAACGTGCTTGAACCGCGGATGTATCCCAACTAAGACTTACCTCCACAACGCTGAAATCATTGAAAATATAGGTCATGCTGCTAACCGTGGTATTGTGATTGAAAATCCTAACTTCACAGTGGATATGGACAAGGTTCTTGAAACCAAGAACAAGGTCGTAAATACCCTTGTTGGTGGGGTTGCAGGACTTCTTCGTAGCTACGGAGTGGATGTTCATAAAGGAATCGGTACCATCACCAAAGATAAGAATGTCTTGGTCAATGGTTCTGAATTGCTTGAAACGAAGAAAATCATCCTTGCCGGTGGTTCAAAAGTTAGCAAGATTAACGTTCCTGGTATGGAATCATCCCTTGTCATGACCAGTGATGATATCCTTGAAATGAACGAAGTGCCAGAAAGCCTCGTGATCATTGGTGGTGGTGTTGTTGGTATCGAACTTGGTCAAGCCTTCATGACCTTTGGGTCAAAAGTTACTGTTATCGAAATGATGGACCGTATCGTTCCAGCTATGGATGCGGAAGTATCTAAGAACCTTCGTTTGATCCTTGAACGTAAGGGTATGACCATCTTGACGGATACGAAATTGCAAGAAATCATTGAGGAAGATGGAAAACTCCGTATCAAGGTTGAAGGTAAAGATGATATCATCGCGAATAAAGCCCTTCTTTCAATCGGTCGTGTTCCAGACCTTGAAGGTATCGGAGATGTTGAATTTGAATTGGATCGTGGACGGATCAAGGTCAATGAATACATGGAAACGTCTGTTCCAGGTATCTATGCACCAGGCGATATCAACGGTACCAAGATGTTGGCTCACGCTGCCTTCCGTATGGGAGAAGTTGCGGCTGAAAATGCTCTTAAGGGAAATCATGCTGTTGCCAAATTGAACTTGACTCCTGCAGCCATCTACACCCTTCCTGAAGTTGCGGCTGTTGGTTTGACAGAAGAACAAGCTCGTGAGAAATACGATGTTCAAATCGGTAAGTTTAACTTTGCGGCGAACGGTCGTGCCATTGCATCAGATGCGGCTCAAGGATTTGTTAAAGTCATTGCAGACAAGAAATACGGTGAAGTTCTTGGGGTTCACATCATTGGTCCAGCTGCTGCTGAATTGATCAACGAAGCTTCAACCATCATTGAGATGGAAATCACTGTAGAAGAAATGCTCAAGACCATTCATGGTCACCCAACCTTCTCAGAAGTGATGTACGAAGCTTTTGCGGATGTACTTGGCTTGGCTGTTCACTCACCTAAGAAGAAATAATATTATTCTTTCAACTAAATTTTCTTAAAGTAGTACGGACGGCAGCGACCTCTTTTAGAGTTCCATGCCTAAAAATTGAGCCACTTGTCTCAATTTTTCCGAGAAATGGCTTAATAAATAATTTTCCTTATCGAAGAAATGTTTGGAAGGATTAGTCAGACGCAGTGGTTGTTTGGTATCTTTGTTCGCTGGACAAGCTTCAAAGATACCTAATCAACTGTGCGGGGGTGGGAATACGAACTTTTTTTACTAGCGAAGTTCTGTCCCACTCCCTTCTTTTTACTACTTCAGAAAATTCAAGTGAAATTCAACTATTTCTGTCTAATGCTTATCTTACTATGAGTAGGATTTATAAAACGAATTTTTGGAATTACTATGAAATACATTATTAATTATTCAAATGATACTGCTTTTAATATTGCTTTAGAAGAGTATGCTTTTAAGCACCTCTTGGATGAAGATCAAATCTTCCTTCTTTGGATTAACAAACCTTCGATTATCGTTGGTCGTCACCAAAATACCATCGAAGAAATCAACCGTGACTATGTTCGGGAGCATGGGATTGAAGTGGTTCGCCGAATCAGTGGTGGTGGGGCTGTTTATCACGATTTGAACAACCTTAACTACACCATCATTTCAAAAGAAGATGAAAACAAGGCCTTTGACTTCAAGAGCTTCTCGACTCCCGTGATCAACACTTTGGCTCAACTTGGTGTTAAGGCTGAATTTACGGGTCGTAACGATTTGGAAATTGATGGTAAGAAATTCTGTGGGAATGCACAAGCTTATATCAATGGACGTATCATGCACCATGGTTGCCTTCTCTTTGACGTTGATTTGTCTGTCCTTGCTAATGCTCTCAAGGTATCTAAAGACAAGTTTGAGTCCAAAGGGGTTAAATCAGTCCGTGCTCGTGTGACCAATATCATCGATGAATTGCCAGAAAAAATCACGGTTGAAGAGTTCCGTGATCTACTTTTGGACTACATGAAGAAAGAATACCCTGAAATGACGGAGTACGTCTTCTCAGATGAAGAATTGGCTGAAATCAATCGTATCAAGGAAACCAAGTTCGGTACTTGGGATTGGAACTATGGGAAGTCTCCTGAATACAATGTCCGTCGTGGCACTAAATTCCCTAGCGGTAAGGTTGAAATCTTCGCCAACGTCATTGAATCAAAAATTCAAGATATCAAGATTTACGGTGACTTCTTTGGTATCGAAGATGTTGCAGCAGTAGAAGATGTTCTTCGTGGCGTTAAATACGAACGTGAAGACGTCCTCAAAGCCCTTCAAACCATTAATCTAGGCCGTTATTTTGCAGGTATCACTGCAGAGGAAATTGCTGAAGCAGTGGTGGAATAAAGTCAAAAGAGATTCGCAGTAGCGGATCTCTTTTTTGAAACTAGTTTCACATAGAAATTATTGTTTTACTAAGGATTTTGTAGTATAGTAAAGGTGGAGAAATGTATTCGTTTACAAAAGTATAAATAAAATTTTAAATACTCAGCAATCACTAAACAAGGAAATTGATTGACTAGCTGAATAATATTTACCTTTGATGCTTTAGAAAGTGTGATGATATGAAACGTGTCTTTATTATTTTATCAAACCTTTTCATCTCTAGCTTTTTGATTTGGATTGCCTTTATTTCTCCAAATACGCTTATCCACCGCAGTCTTCCGGTAGTAGGTGTGGTAAGACAAGATAAGAGCGTCACATATGAAGACTTATCTTCCAGTTTAGACCGCTTGGCAAGGGAAAATCATAGTATAATTGCCCGTCAGATACAAAGAACAGACTCTAAGGGGCAGGTTGTTTTCACCTATGAAATCTACGGAGAGGGAAAACTTCCTCTTGGGATTAAAAGAGAGAAGAAAGAACTGGCTACCAAAGAAAGCCTGCTAACGAATTATTATGTATTAACAGGTGAATTGGAAACTGAAAAGCTGGATCAAACGCTTCATACTCTTGGTTTCTCACAAACTTTTATTGAGAAACCGAATCTTCTGCTGACCTTTATTGCCTTTTTTGGCTCAGGTTCACAATCACTTGCCTTAGTCATTTTTATCATTAGTTTTAGCTCTTTTACGATTATTCAAAAAACACAAGAAATGAGAAGTGCTGGGATTCGATATATTTCAGGAATGAGACGCTTGCAACTTTTCGGACATTCTCTAAAAGATGATAGTATAGAGTTGCTTTTGGGATGTATTGGCGCAAGTATAATGGGTGCTGTTCTGATTTATTGCTTTCAATTGACACCTTTTTCCTATTCCATCGTCATTTTCAGTAGTATTATTTACAATGGGATTTTACTAATTTTGTCTGTTTTCTTATCCTTCCTCTTTGCATATAGTATTCAAACGATTCATTTAGTCCCCCTTTTAAAAGGGAAGGTTCCATTGAAGCGCATATTGGTTTTCCTCTTTATTTGTCAATTTCTCGCTGTGGCACTAATTGGCCTTGCAGTTCATCGAATCAGTATTTATGGATCAGTCTGGCAAACCTACCAAGAGGGAAGTGAGGCTTGGTCAAAACAGTCGAATTGGGTCCAAATTAGTACAAGTCGAGAATATGGCAATCAGATTACCAGTAAAGAGAGGCTGAAGGAAAATAGGGAGAAATGGTCCAAGCTCATCGAGTCTGGTATTGAAAATGGTGGTCTTTTAGCTTATCATAATCTCGTATCTTTTAGTTCAAAAGGAGTTATGACGGATCCTAGTACAGGTAAAGAGTTTTCAATCACAGATTACGATCCTCTTGCACGAACTCTCTATGTAACTCCAAATTACCTCGAAATCCAAGGTGTTCCAGTTTCTCCTGAAGAAAAAGATCACTTAAATCACTTACAAGCAGGGGAATTTGGTCTGTTACTTCCGGAAAAATTAAAAGGTCGAGAAGAGGAGATGATCAAACGATATGAAGATTATCTATCTCCTCGAGATGATCAAGGAAATATCACCTTATCAATGAAGGCGCAGGTAACGTATATTCCGAATCATCAAAAACGCTTTATCTACAACAACACACCAATCAGCTATAAGCAATTCTTTACAGATCCTGTCTTAGTGGTTATACAACCTGAAAGTTTTGGAGGCTATGAGAATCCATATTTCACCCACCTAGATTCCTACCTTTATTTTAATGGGCTTCAGAATAGTAAGAAGCTAGTCGCTGAGTATGATCTTGAAAAAAGTGTTAGTCAGTACGACTATGCAGTGGACGTTTACCAGCAAATGGCCCAAAACATACAAATAGAAAATCTCATGGCGATTGCAGGAGGAGTCTTTGGTATAGCAACCTCTGTTCTTCTTTTTAACACTATGAATTTCCTATATTTTGAAGAGTTTAGAAGACCAATCTTCTTGAAGAAGATTGCAGGTCTGGGATTTGTAAACATTCACCAAACGATTTTGCTCTCAGAAAGTGTCCTCTTACTATTAGGAAGCTTCCTTGTATTCATTCTCACTTCGGATTGGTGGATTGCTCTTGTCACTCTCTTGCTATTTATTACTAATGCTTGGTTCATTCTCCTGTACCGGTCTCATAAAGAAGAGCACTTGTTAGCCACTGTACTGAAAGGAGCCTAATATGATTAGCGTAGAACATTTAACCAAATCATTTGGCCAACGAACGGTCTTTCAAGATTTGAGCTTGCAATTTACAGAAGGTAAGGTCTATGCTCTGATCGGAAATAGTGGGTGTGGTAAAACAACCTTGCTCAATATCTTGGCGAAGATAGAGCCTTATGAAGAAGGGAGTATAAACTATCAAGGGCAAGAACTGAAACAAATCAAACAGCATCACTTCTTTAAGCGTGAATTAGGTTATCTCTTCCAAAACTTTGGCCTACTTGAAAACGAGACTATCGCTACAAATTTAGATTTGGGATTGATTGGGCAAAAATTAACGAAAAAAGAGAAGAAGCAGCAAGAGGAAGAAGTGCTCAAAAAAGTAGGATTGGCTTACCTTGCTCTGGATCAAAAGATTTATGAATTATCGGGGGGAGAGGCGCAACGTGTCGCATTAGCTAAAGTTATTTTAAAAGATCCACCTTTAATTTTGGCAGATGAACTAACTGCAGCACTGGATCCAGAAACCTCACAAGAGGTGATGGACTTGCTCTTAATGTTAAAGAATCAAGAGCGTATAATCATTATTGCAACCCATAATCCAGTAATATGGGAAAAAGCTGACGAAGTGATAAGGCTCAACTAGTCCATGGTTGAAGAATGGTAGGATCTTCTAGATTATCTTTTATAGCTATTCAGGAGGTATAGGCTGATGAAGAAAGATTCATTCGAACAAAAATTTTTCAGTTTTATCATCCTTGGTATTATCATTCTCTTATCAGCTTGCACACTTGTAGGTCCACAAAAAAAATCTCCATCCGGTAGTGCCAATGTATCCAGGAAAATAGGGTTCGAGGAAAGAAAGGCAGAAGATTTATTAAAAAATTCTATTTCTATCCCTTATCCAGATGGGAAAATCTTTACACCTACCGCACTGTCAAATGATGGGATTGCCTATGGCGAGGCTGTTGACCAAGGACATGATGATCAGAATTATCTTGCCAGTATGAATTTACATACCAAGGAATTTCATAAGATAAAAGATGTTGAAAAGACATCTAATCTGACTCATGTAGCTGTCAGCTATGTTGATCATGATATTGTTGTTTTTGAAGAGTATGATCAACTCAATCAAACAGGGATTTACTATCTTTGGAAGATAAAGGACAAATCTTTAACGACACTGATCGATAGGAGACCTATCGGAACGGTTCCAGTTACTCAAGTAGCTCGATCCAACCAGAAACTCTTTATAAATTATGAAGTAGGCGATAGCCTATATCAGATTGAAGAAGTTGACCTTGAAACAGGGGTTCATCAGACGATTGAATCAGAAAATAGCGGTTTTCCGACTGTCTTTAAAGATCACTTGTATTATGTACAAATTGATAACACAGCTTTAACTACAAAAATTGTAGCCTACTCCTTAAATGATGGGCAGAAAAAAGTTATAGATCAAACAAAGGATGATCAACGCTATTATGTCGATTTAATGACGAATGGGCACAATCTTCTATACTTGGTTGCAAATAATAAAGATGCTTCGTTTACCTTCGAAAATAAAAACCATAAAAAGATATTTTCTACTTCACAGGCAGAAACCTCCATATATCGCAATATTTATTTCACATATATGGGAGAAAGAAGAAGTGAGGAGCGTGTTAAATCTCAATATTATTTGTGGGATTTAAGGCATCGGATTCATTATTTATATGATCATGGCCCCATTTTACTATCGGATAAAGGGATTCTATGGGTTCAATTCAAAAAGAAGGATAGTGAGATTCCAAAAGGTGAAATCTATCGAAATGAAAACTCCGTAATGCGCTATCAAGAATGGTAGAAAGGAGAAAAATCATGAGAAAAGTTCATTTATTCCTTGTACTTCTGACTTTGCTTGGTTTATCTGGCTGTACAGCGACACAAAAAGAAAGCCAAACAAGTTCTTCCAGCACTCGTAAGGTCACATCCTCTTCATCAACAACAGTTAGTGTAAAAACAAAGGAGCGTACAGAACCTAATCCTCAAATGCCAGCAGAGGTAGCAGAGCGATTAAAAATTAAGGAAGGCAGTACGGAAGCCGGAACTCAGCAAACTTTGCCATCTTCAAAACAGGAACAAGCTTCAATGAAAGAGAATACGCAACCTTCTCAATCGCCCGAGCAAGAATCATCTAGTAAAGTGAATCAAGGGATCCGAAAACTATTGCCTATTCCTCTAAAGCTTCAAGAAGAATGGTATTTCTGTGCACCGGCGACAGTCCATATGATGCTGGCTAGTCGAGGGGTTAGCGTCTCTCAACATCAATTGGCTAAGGAAATGGGGACTTATAATCCCTATGGGACTCATAATCGAGATGCCATTCGCGTCTTGAATCAGAATCTATTTGGCTATCCGGAACCAAGTGGAAATCAAGCAGGCTATCGATTGGTTACTGTAACAGATGCACGTCCAGATTCGGAAGATATCCGTCTCTTTAAAGAACGTGTGCGCAAAGATATTGATGATGGATATCCTCTCTATTACACCTTCAATGTAGCACAAATCTATCCTGGAAAAAGTGGGGAACATAATGTGATTGGAGTAGGCTATGAATTGACAGCAGATGGCAAGGACATCTCATCAATCTATTATCTAGATCCCGATACACATGTACAGGATCCAACCTATGGAGGCTTGAAGAAACTGACACCAGAGGAATTATTAGCAGCCATGGCTACCTGCGGTGAGAAAAATTATGCTTGGTAGATGATATCGTAATAAAACGAAAGTTCGTTCATGACATGGTCTCTTTTCTTGATATTCGAAAACTATGAGTGTACAATATAGAGGAAATCTGAACACAAAAGGGGATTATATTCGATGATGAGAGTTCCAGTGGAAAATCTTGGTCTATTTGAACAGTTAGATCGTATAGTCGTGGCTTTTTTTAGAAAGCAACAATCTTCAAGTCCATATGATTTGTATGTCAGTATTACACAAGAACACCTTGACCAGAAAAAGCAAGCGCTAGAACCATTAGGCTATCAAGCTGTCAAACTACCATTAGGAATGGCTTTAGATAACGTCATCCAGCAACCTTATTATAAAAACTTAATCATTGGTGGTCTTGCTCCTGAGGAAATAATCGTTAGCAAAGAAGAATTAATGCCTTTGAAAGATATCGTGGATAGCTTTTGTATCATGTACGCTGCAGCGAATAACAGATTGGAAAATAGTAAAGCTTATGAATTAATGAAAGATAAGACGGTTTATTTTATTGGTAAACTATTTACAGATTTTCCGAAGGCCGGTGATGAAATTGCTTATTTAGGAATTGATCGAATAGCGAGTGACGGAACACCATATGAAGCAGTTAAATGCTTTTTAACGAAAGAAAGTGCAGAAAAGTATAATAGTGAAAAAAGACCTGTCACCCCTGCAAACCTGGCTTATCTAAAATCATTTTGGGGAAAACCAGTTATAATTGAGCCACACAGAAATTATTGGATTGAATTTTTATAGAATAATAAAAGAGCGTAAGATTCCATATAAAAATCTACGCTCTTTTTCTAACATAAAAATCATTTACATAATTTACGTTATGTAATTTTATAAACTATCCAAGGCATTTTTCTGTTCATCATTAACGATATGCGTATACAAGTCGGTAACTTGTGTGCTGGCATGTCCCAGCTGGTGGCTGACCAAAACCTGTGATTTGGTTGCATCATAGAGACGCGTTGCTAATGTATGGCGTAGTTTATGGGGCGTCACGCGGACTTTGAAGTCTTCTGAATACTTGGCCACCATTTTTTCAACGCTAGAAGCATCAATCCGGTTTGGAACACCTCGATACAAGGTTAAGAATAGAGCTGTATCAGTCTTTTCTGTCTTGTAACGTTTGTCTCGAATAGCAAGATATTGCTCTAGATAAGGCTTAGCAAAGGCAGCAACATTGACAGAGTCTCGTTTTCCACCTTTTCGAGTGACGTCAATCACCATCATCTTAAGATTGAGGTCACGAAGGTCTAGGTTAACGGCTTCAGAGAGACGGACACCAGAAGCAAGAAGGAGTGCTATAATGGCTAAATCTCGCTCTTTATTCTTATTAAAGGAGGATAGGGCGCGATTTGAGAGTGTTTGAGGGTACTCCTGGTCGATATAGTTAAGAAAACCTTCTGTTTCATCTCCTAAAAAGAGTTTTTGTTTGATATTTTCGGCTCGCGCAGCCAAGGTTTCTTTCTTTTTCTTGGTAGCAACCTTCTTCATGACGTTACGGTAGAAATAAGGTTCCCCTTGCTCATTCTCAACCTCCTCGGTCAAATACTTATAGAGACTAGATAGTGCAGAAAGGGTACGGTTTATTGTCGTTTGAGAAACTCCATTTTTAGTTGTGTTAGCATTAAGCAAAGGACGTTCGCGTAAGTAAAGAATAAAGGATTCCATGTCTTTCTTGGTCATGTGTTCCAGAACGTCTAAAGGGATCTCGGCCATGGTGTCAGCATCCGATATACCAGATTCTAAGACCCAGGTGAAAAATCGATCGTATTCCTTTAAGTATTCGTACAAGGTTGTAAAACTGTAGGGAACGGCCAGTTTCGATTGATAATATTCCAATACATACCAGGGCATGACTTGTTTGAGTTTATCAATCCGTTCTAATAAGATCTCGCGTTTCATGTTTTTCTCCAAATCTTTCTATACTAGTAGTATAGCATAGCCAGATATATTTTTCAAGAAAATTATAGTTTTTCGGAAAGATGTTATAGGGTTTAATATCTTTAACAAAAATTTTTTTTGAGCAAAAAATGTACTTTATTCCCGCGAAAACTAAATCTTTCGCATACTTAAATTCTGTACATTATCTACTTGAAAACTAAAAATACAATCTTTTAAAATAATGTACTTTATAAAAATCTATGATAAAAAAACAAGTTCAAATTTGAACCTGTTTTTTAAATTTTCCTATAAGGAACAAAATGTTCTCTTTTTCGTCTACGGCCTTTACAAAACATACATGGCTCGATAGATCGTTTTACATTTGCAATCTTATCTACGATAGCCATTCTATAACGATGCTCTGGATTGTTCTTACAAATCCACCAAAATCTTAATTTCGTACTATTTGTGATTCTTTCTGGATCTCCTAGAATAAGATTATTAAGGTAGTCCCACTCATTCATTAAATCTTCAAAAGAGATATTATCTTGTCTTTCTTTTAATTCTGCACAAAATGGACACATTTCTTTAAGATCTTTTGTCTCGGAACTTAAATACTTATTTAGTATAATGCTGAAGCGCTCATGAAATTCGAAGTTACATTCTTTACAGCGCCATAAATAAAACCTTTTTTCAGTTAATAATGGAACAAAACTATCCATAGAGACTTTATTATTTGGTGCCCACAATGTTGCTAGTTCAGGGTACAAATAATCAAATGTATTATACCCCTTCAGAGGCTTATCGTTGTTACAGTAAGGACAACACTGAGAAACTTCTCTTCGAATTGGGATAGAAGATAAATATGTCCCATGACACTTTGAACAATCCCACCAATATTTTTTGGTCTCAATCGTTGTCTGAGCTAAATGAATAGGAATTTTATTTTTAGCGCTCCATTCTTTGATGAGTTTTGGTTCTTTAAGGAAAATATTATTTTTAAATATCTCAGTCCTCCAGTCACATTGATTAGGACATGTTTGAAAGTTTTGATTTTCTAAATCGGTTCGACTGATCATTTCGGCTAGGCTACATTGAAAGTTGATTTTACAACAAGGGCAAACCCAACTAACTACATTCTTCGACTTAAACCAATATTCAGAAAAATCCCTTTCATTACTGAGGTCCCAAAATTCCTTCAAATAGGGATGTGTTTCATTTAGTGTATTAAAATCTTGAAGTTTTTCTCTATTTGAACAAAATGGACAAGATCTATCTGTTTTTTCAAATGGTGAGCATGAATACTCTCCGTGACAGTTCGTACATTCCCATAACACATGAACATTAGACAATGCATCAACTTGATTAGGTGTAATATTGTTCCTTTCAGACCACTCCTTGAGCATGGAAGAATTTAAAAAAGATAGAGGAGAAACCTCGTAATCTTTATCTAACAACTTCTTCAAATGAAGAATGACACTCCAAACAGTAATGACCACCTCTTTTAATTCGGTTCAATAATCTATCAATAGATAATTCAAATTTGCAATGGCACTTATCACATTCCCAATGGATAGGTACTGTTATATTGTAACTCAGCTTCAGTTCGTTAAATTTAAATTTGTTTAAATGATCGCTATAGATTTTAGCTAAATTTGGATAAACTGATTTGTAATCGCAATGATAGGTAGTTTCATTGCAGCCAAAATGAAATAAATCCCCACTTGTTAGTTGAAATAACCTCTTATTTGTCGCAGAATCTTTCCAACTTAATTGACACGTCGGACATTTAAAATTGAATTTTCTTTTACTATTGAACGGCAAAGTAAGAAGTTTCTCATCTAATTCTTCATCCTGCTCAACACTGTAGTTTATATAATTTCTGAAATCAGGATAAACCTGAAGAACACTCTCATTTTCATCAATGGAACGTTCACCTAATCCACAATGGGGGCAACACCTAAGATATTCATAACTGTCAAGCTGCACATCAATGATTTTCGCTTCCCAATGGTGTTGACAATAAGGGCAAGACCAATAGGCATATTTTAAACTATTTGACGAAAATTTTTTTGGGTCAAGAACATTTCGTTTTTGATCCCAGTACATGTAAATAGCTGGATTATCTTTAACTTTCTTGTTCATTTCTTTCCTCATTTATAATTAGTTTTGCTGTCCAGTAAGTTTTTAATAGAAACCACTTTAGTTGATTTTTGAGAGTTTTCTTGTTCAATAAGACCACCAGAATGAAAATCTATTTCTGAATCAGCGGTAATGATATTGTCTGCTAGGAAATCCTCACTGATAACCTTTTGAGAATATTTTAACAATCCTTCTTCTTTTAAAAGCTCATTCGCAATTTCTGGATAGACACTTGTTTTGATTATTTGTAATAGTTTTTGATTCTCATCAATTAACTCATTTTCTCTTTGTAGCTTCTGTTTTAAATCTTCATTAGTTGACTGTAGTTCAGAATTTAAGCCACGTAACTTATCTGCTTCTTGTTTATAGCTAGCCGCAATGTTTGCTATCTTCTTATAGTATTGGCTAATTTCCACCAATGCTCTTTTCATAGCGCCTGGAGCACGATTTTTTGCCATAAAATTGTCAGGATCTATGGTCTTGTAAGTAATCACAGCCTCATAATTTTCATCTTGGTATTTAATTTCACTTTCTTTTAAAAAATCCCTAAATCTTTTATTACGTCTAATGGTTGTATCCGCAACATTTTGATAGCCATGATTCCTAACATAGTCACCAAACCGAGGAATTTTTACCAAGCTTAAATCACAGGAACACTGGGAAATTAAATACTGTTCAAACAAATGAATCAATTCATCATCAGAAATTGATTTCTTTCTAGCCATTAGACTTGTTCTCCTCTAAAGATAGTTGTTTAGCATTTAAGTAATCTTGATAGGTATTGCTAACTGTTTTTAATTTCAACAAAGCTTCTCCAATATCTTCAATATGACCTTTCCCTTGTCTAACTTTTCTAATCGCTTCATTTACAACCATGGCTTTTTCATCAACTGACTTTTTAAATGTTTTATCCATTGAAAAATAATCTTTGCCTGCTTTACGGTAAAAAGGGCAGCTCGTACAAGCACCTAGTTCTGCATGCTCACTAATAACCTTTAAACAATCTGAATAATCACCTTTCGCAAAGCGGGGTGAGTAACACCGTCCTTTATTTTCTAAAGTGATGTATTGTCCTTGTGCTGTATAAAATGGCTGTCTCTTACTAATGGCGTAATTCGTATTTTTACTCGTTAGTTTACGATACATTTGATAACTACGACATTCAATAAATTGGCTTAAATTTGAAAAATAGTGAGATGAAGTTGTCACATCTTCATGACCAGCTAAAAGCATAGCTGTAACAGGACTAGCCCCTTCTGCAATTAAATTGATCATTGCAATATGTCTAGTATCCCCAATATGAATCAAATTAATCTCGTTTTCATCTAATCTACCTGGGAAACTAAAATAATTAACTTGATAACCGTATTTTTGAGAAATGATCTCATTAAAAAAATACCTCAAAATAGTATTGAGATTAGTGTAAGTTAAAAATCGGTTATTAACACCTGTTCGACGACCCCAACGGTTATAATGAGGATCAGTCACAAATAATGTCTCTAATTTAGTAGAACGATCATTTTCAGTAAGTTTGAGGTAAGTCTTTATTTCAGAAGCTAATGAATTAGTAATCTCATAAGTATTCAAAATATAATCTTCAGAAATTTTATGTGCAACAAGTCGATCCCTTCCTTTGATTACATTTCTCCTTAATGTAAGAAAATATTTTCCATCTTTCTCGGTCAAACAGTTTCTTTGTATTAAAAGAAATTCTCTTGGCCTTAAAGGTAAAATCGCTGTAATCTGCCACCAGAGATACAATGGATAATAAAATAGACGTTCTTTCTTAGATAATGTTTGAGACCAATAATCATTTAAAATGTCATTAAAGGTAAAATAGGATTGAAATTGCGCTAATTGTCTTTGCTGTTTTGACTTCTGCCTTTTTTGAAGGTTGATAGTTAATATATTATCCAATTGCTCCAATAGTTGATTTAGTTGACTATCATCTGAACAGGGAAGATTTGAGAAAAAGTCAATACATAAACCAGGAAATATTACAGAGATATTTTCTAAATCTAAAAACGTATCTTTGGTTGTGTTTTTAATGATACGTTTAATATCTCTTAGAAATAGCTGCAAAGTTTCTAAAACATGTTGTTTCATTGAGAAAACAATAAAACTTTTTAAGTAATCGATAAATTCCTTATAAGGCAACTGAAAAATTGATTGATAAAATCTCCTATATTGAAACTCAGGAATGTTAAAAAACAGGCTAATATTGGCATATTCATTTGTAGTTTCCCATTTCTTATGATCAAAATCGTAACTTAGAATAATTCCTTTTTCAAAATAATCATCGAAAACTTCTTTTGCTCGCAGAACACAATCACAGTTAAATGGTTCAAAATAATTTTCAGTTTTAAAAAGTTTAGCTTGATTGTTCAATTTATTAACTCCTTTATTATTTCTTCGTAATCATGCAACACGTCATCCCCATATTGCTCGCATAAAGCTTGCAACATTTCAGTTAAACAAGGTTTTATTTGTTCTTCTAAAATACTCCGAATTTTACCTTTTTCTAAATCAGTTCGAACTCTAGAGTATTGTTTGTTCAAACGATTGAATTCTCCTACTAATAACAATAAAGTAGATTTAGTTTGTAGTTCATAATGACAACCGATGCAATGTTGTCTATCGTCATATGGACAAATCTTTCCAAGTGCAGACAAAAGACACATGCTTTCACCTTGTTTTGAGAAGGCTTCACCGTTTCCTATACGATGACAAATAGTAAGAAGTTGATTAGGCTCTGCTTCTTCTTCTACCAAAATCTTTAATGCCTTTTGCGATTTCACTTCTGCCTGAATACTTAAAGCCAATGTTTTTTCGATCTCATTTGGTGTCAAATCTAACTGTTTAATCATCTGAGTTTGTTGACTAGGACTTAATTCTTTATACTTTCCTCTGGTAACAATCGTCAGGAGCATTGATGGAATCATAGATAAAACACCTCGTTCAAATAGTTCTCTCGCAACCATTTCTGGTTTAAGCTGACTTAGTTGGGCATCTTTTAGGTACGTTGTTGTGGTTTGAGCAAATTCATCGAATGAACCTTTATGGCTACGGGCTAATGCAGCTAAAAAATAGCCTTTAATATTTAACTCAGATTTTTCTTGCAAAACATCATCTGCTAACATGGCAACAGTTTGAAGATAGGATTTATTTGCAGATCTAGAACTAAAATTCCTTTCAAGAAATAAGTCTCCAATTTCTTTCCCCATATATCGGCTAATTCGTTTATATTCTTTTATTTGTCGAATTAAAGGTTCATTATTATTATCTTTATTCAACTGATAATGAGCTTCACAGATAGCCAACAACGTTCCAATCAATACCTGACAGCTCTCAGGGACCTGAAATTTAATCTGACTAATATTTTTAGTTCCCTTTGTTTTGTTTGGAGTAATATTTAAATAAGTTAAACGAGTTGTAATACTTAAAAGAGTTCTTCTTGCCTCACTGCTACTCCAATCCCCACTTCTAACTGATTTTAGAACTTCTTTTGGTGTTCTAGGAAGTTGTGGATGCCCAAGTTGTTCTAAATCTGTTCCACGTAGCGCACATATAAAATGAAGTGCTAGAAATAGCCATGTATCTGCGTAGTCTTTTGAGATTGCTGCTTTATAAAGCATATCTTCTTTTCTAATGTAATCGTCATTAAAAAGAAAATACAGTAATTCTAAATATTCGTCTAACTCATAAGCGTTAGTCTCCTGTTCTAATGTGTATCGAGGTGTAAATTCATATCTTTTGTGATAGTTACATCTCGTTTTATTCATTAACCACTTTAAAAAATCAATAAAAACTTCGCCTTTTTGCTTTTCAAGTGCATATACTGCTTCTTCAACCAACAATTCAATTTCATTATCATTACAGAGGAATAAATCTCTTTTTAGATAATAAGCAAGAAAATCTTGAACATAAAAGATGTTTTCTTTAGATAAGTTGCTATCTTCTGAGTATTGCTGAAAATATTTGTAAGTTAATGGGAATTTTTGTTTAAATATAGGCTGAATTCCTGCTAAACCAGTTGGTCCAAGAAGATAATTGGTTATTTTTTCTATTAATAATTGAGCCTCTTTATCTGAGATAGAATAGTTATCCAAATCAATTTCTATGTTAAACCAATTGTTATCAACTAAAAACTTACTAATTTTGCCTTTATACTGTATATCGTTTTTTCCGAGTTCACTTAACAGATTTTCAATCAAAGATTTAATTGAATAAGTCATACATTACCTTTCTAACTTATCACCAAAAAGTTCATTTGCTTGCCAATTCATATAGTCAAAAACGCCATTGTTAACTTGACCATATTGTTTTGCGATTTCACCTTTATTTTGCAGGTAAACCCAAGCACTCTCAGGAGATTTATCACCTCTTGCAGACATGAGTTCACTAATCTCAGAAACCCCAGATAAGACTAACTGTGTCGTGTACCAGTGTCTGAAAATATGTGGGGAAATATTATGTTCCTGTAAAAGTTGACCGAAGAAAACAACCTCTGCATCATCGGACTTTAAGAAGATTGGGATCATCTCTTCACGAATAATCTTACGAAAACGTTGATAGTATACATCGTATGATAATGCTTTTCCTCGTCTGTTAAGATTTAATGGCCCATAGTCCTTCTCATACTTCTTACCTTCCAGATAACTCATATAGTCGTTATAAGTGTCTAAAAAGACCTCCAAGAAGATATAAGGTACTGCTTGAAGTCTTTCCTTTTTAATCCGTCCAGTCGGCTTTAAATCGCTTCTAAGAGGTATTTCTTTTCGTAGATCGATCTCAATCTTAAATACTTGACCATCACTTTGGTGAAATAAAATACCTGGTCCTAGAGGACTATCTTCACGTCTTACGTTACATGCTTCTGATGGTCTTAAGCCAACAAAGGCCCCCAAGGCCACAACCATGAGTAAATCCTTATGATAGTGTGCAATGTGAGAAAATAACATCTCAAAAGCACTATTTGGCATATCGCGAAAAATAGCTTTCTCAGTGTTGCTATCATCCACGTAGATTTCAAAATTTGGTTCTTTACGCTTTATAACCCGTCCTCTACTATTCGTAAAAGTTGTCGTAGTATACAATTCTTCTGCTTTTAACTTAGCCTTTCCCTCTCGCTCACTTAAATAAAGAGTTAAGAAGTCGAGAATTGCATTTACGCATTTTTCAACAGTGCTTTTCTTTCTTTTCCCGCTATCTTCAGGTAACTGAGATAATCCATAAAGCGTAAAAAACTCTCTGACCATCTCAAGTGTAAGTTGATCTACACTTTTAAGTCCAAGAGTACCAAATATGAAATTAAGAAACTTAACAACGTAAGAAAAGCGTTTATTCCCATCATCTGAAATCGACTTGATTCTTGAAGTAGATTTAACATAACGATGAAAATCAGTAAATTGTAAGTTGCCGTCATCGTGTTTCAGAACGATAAATTGCTTTGTCACGATGTTGTTATCACCTAAAACCAGTGAATGTTTATATACAACAAATCTCATGTTATCTCCTTGTTTAATATGACTGAAGGTTCTGACTGGGGTTTAGGATGTCAATACACAAAAAAACGATCAAATCAGTACCATTTTCCTTTGTGCTCTAAACTGCATAAAGGGAATATCGATGAGTACTTTCATTGATCGTTATTATTATTTAAATTAATTCAATAATAAAAGTAACTTCATCAAAGTAATAAGAGCAATTAATTAGCTCAGCAACAACGATAACCACAGCAACTCCTTCTAAACGATGAAAGGAATATCCGCCGTGGCTATCTATTTACTTTTTTTCTTTTACTTTTGTAAGTTACTTTTGTTATTTTTACTTTTTCTGTATTATATCATATTTTGATTAAATTGTCATCTGAGATAGTGATTTTAAAAAAGCTGGAAATTTTTTCAATTGTATATTTTGACAATAAAAAACACTTTAATATCAATTTAATGATTTTAGAGCGTTTTTAGCTTATTTGATTTTAAAGTTGTCGTCTATTCCTCAGAATTACTTGAAGAACAGGAAAAATTCGACAACAAAGTAAGTCGATCTATTCAGTTATAAAACCTATGAAGGTCTTTCTGCTGGAACTAGCCACTCCTACTTTGGAGATGTAGATTATACTCTTACTTATTCAACTGATAATATCCCTCATGATTTCTCCTCATGATGCGTCTGTGGGACTCAAAAGTTTTGGGAAACCTTTTGAGGATTAGTTTCGTTTCACTAACAAACTCACACACTCCACATGTAGTGTTAGCTTTTTTCTATACTAATAGACGAAAGAGAAAAAAAGTGATTTTAGAATTATACTGTAGAAATAAATATTAACTTTGGTAATGACTAACTTTCTAAAATATCTTCAATAAGCGGTTCTATCCTCTGGATAATAAATCAGAAATTCTAAACTGCATGTAAACTCTATACAATTCAAGGTACTTCAGAAATCAAACATCTTCAACACTATTTTCAACTTATCTAAATAAATAAAATAAGGAGGAAAGTTTATTAACCTTCCCCCTTATGACTTTTTGAAAACCTCTTTCAAGGATTTCACGCCGTCGTGGCACTAAAATATAACTATATTATTCTATCATAACCAGCAACTTTTTGCAACACTTACTTGCCAATTCTATTAAAAAAATTTTTATTAATATCAAACTTCAATAGTAACATATTTTTTAAATAATATGATTGAATAGCTCG
>NZ_JVEE01000037.1 GCF_001073155.1 Streptococcus parasanguinis | reverse complement strand
AATACCGACATTTTTACACTCAAATACCGACATTTTTACACTCAAATACTCTAAAAAACCCTTTTAAATCAATTGGTTTCGAGTTTCTAAATATATTATAAATAAACATAAATAATATTAAAAGAGAGTGGGCTAACCATTCTCTTTTTTATTTTTAGCACAACCGAAAAGTAGGGTTTGGCAACCAAAATATAATTCCAGTTACTAAAACCCCACATTTTGGTTGCTTAAACCAAAATAATCGTGATTTCTTATTTTTTTAAACCCTGTTTTTCGGTTGTGCTAATTAAAAAAACCTTTTGAGTAACAAAAACAAAACTTGCACTCAAACCTTATAAATGTTATAATATAGGTAGTTTCAGAGAAAAGGAAAAATTGATGATGAGTAATATTACAAAGTATCATAACGATTTAAATAGTGTCAGATTAAGAAAATGGTCTCCGGAAGAAATGAATTTTCTGTTCTCGATTTTGACAAAAGCAAAGGAAAGTGGCACTCAACTTTTAAAATTCTCTACGGAAGAATTAAGATCATTATGTGATGATGATTTTGAACACAAAGCTAGATGGGCTCGCACAATGGAAAGAGTTGCAAGGAAAGTTGTTGAACTCAGTTATGTTGAAAAAAGCAGTTCTAAAATACAAGTAATGGGCTTATTTCGAATATTTACTGTAGATCTGGACAATCAAACGGCAGAAATACAATTAGATGACAAATTTGAATATATTTTAAACAACCTTAATGCTAATTTTACGAAATTTGAATTAGAGGAATTTACAAAAATTCGATCAAGTTATGCTAAAACCCTATATCGCTATTTAAAACAATGGCGTACAGTTGGTCGCAAAGTATTTAAGGTAGATGAGTTTCGTGGATCTCTAGATATTCCGAAATCATACAAAGCAGGACAAATAGATAGAACTATTATCTCTCCTTCTTTGGAACAACTAAAACCATTTTTTAAAAATTTAAAATGTGTTAAAGTCAAAGAGAGGACAGCAGGAAATCCAATAAAAGAGTATGTTTTCACATGGGAATCAGAGGGTCCTTTATACGATTCTGAAAAAGAATATATCGATCAGAAGAGTGCGAAAAAAATAAAGACTACAAGCTCAAATGTTCCAGCTTGGCATAACCCACAATATCAGAATAACACATCAGCATACGAGCAACAAAAAATGGAGGAAGAGAAGAAAAAATTGCTAGACAAATTTTAAAAACAAGATTAAAATCTTGTAATACAATGTAAAACGAAAGCGTAAACTAGGTAATGCAATTGGTAGAGCAAAAACAAAAAACATTAAATATTAGACTATCTATAATAGAGAAAGAAAATCTTGATAAACGCTCTAAAGACAAGGGTTTGAAGCTCTCGGAGTATGTGCGCTCCATACTGTTTTCAGATGTAACACAAAACGAAGCACAAAGTAATGAAGATGTGATACAAATCCTAAAGAGTGAACTAGAAGAAAAAAATAAGCAAATTGAAACCCTCCAAGAATTACTTAAAAACCAACAAATACTCTCACTTGAAGCAAACAAAGAAAAAGCACTTTTGCTGGAAGATAAACGAGGTTTTTGGTCAAGATTATTTAGGAGGGGTTCATAGAGGCCTTTAAAATGAATTCTGAGAATGGTTAAACTTATATTTAAGGTTATTTACCGACAGAGGTTTAAAATCGTTTAGAAACGATTTTAGAGAGGGATAGAGAAAATGGAAATTGATAGATACTGTAAAGAATGTTTGGGCTATTATAGTTATGACATTGATGAAATAGAGAATTTTAAACACTGTAGATGGTGTGGTTCTGAAGATACTGAAGAAGTTTAAAAACGTTCTAAGAAAAAAAGAGCCGCGCGGCTCTTTTTTTCTTGACTTTTGATAGCGTATGTGCTATCATTATATATATCTCCACTGAAAGGAATCACTAAATGAATTTTATTTTATACGATGAAGAAGAATTTAAAGAATACTTAGAAACACTTCCGATCAAAGTAAGAGCAAGGGTGCTAGCGTTAATTGATGTTATTGAAGAAATAGGGCTAGTTGAAGCTATGAACAAAGGCTGGGTTTCTAAACTAGGAAACAACCTCTACGAAATTAGATTAGAAATGAATGGCTTATTCCCACGAGCAATTTTCTTCAAAGTTGCTGTGAAGCATTCCAATGCTGGACCAGAATATGTTATTACTAATGTCTTTTCAAAAAAGACCAACAAAACTCCTAAAACTGAAATTAGCAAAGCCATAGGTCGTAGAAGAAGATATACAAAATTATATTGATATTCAAAAATATCAATATATCTGACCATCTAAACATAGTTAGATGGTCAGATATGTTTATATTTTAAACATAAAATAAGGAAATAAAAAATATTAAGGAGCCAAAAAATGAAAGGAACTTTTCAAGAATTTAAAAATCAATATCTCGAAGAGTTGGGACAAGAAGGAAAATTAGAATATGAAGCAGCTCTTCGAGAATTTAAGATAGCAGCTAAATTAAAAGAGTTAAGAAAGGAAATGAACTTATCCCAAAGAGAATTTGCAAAAATAATAAATAAACCACAATCTACAATTGCTCGTGTAGAAAATGGCTCAATGAGTCCTACAGTAGGATTACTTGAAGAAATAGCTATATTATCAAATAAAGAATTAAAAGTTGAATTTGTAAATCGTTAATACAATTATTATATATGGAAATAGGAACTAATTTATTGATTTAAGACAAAAAATTATTAGACTTTCAGTTAGCACAACCGAAAGTATGGGTTTGCACAACCAATATATATTTTTAGTTATTAAAACCCTACTTTTCGGTTGTGCTAAAAATAAAAAAGAGAATGGTTAGCCCACTCTCTTTTAATATTATTTATGTTTATTTATAATATATTTAGAAACTCGAAACCAATTGATTTAAAAGGGTTTTTTAGAGTATTTGAGTGTAAAAATGTCGGTATTTGAGTGTAAAAATGTCGGTATT
>NZ_JVEE01000036.1 GCF_001073155.1 Streptococcus parasanguinis | reverse complement strand
GGGAGAGGCCGACCTTTTGTTTAAAAGCCTTTGTAAAGTAGGAGTAGTTGTCATAGCCCACCTGGAGGGCGACTTGGTAAATGGGGGTATCGCTTTGCGATAGCATCTCTTTTGCGGCGGCCATCCGTTTATCGGTGATGTATTTCACCAAGGTTTCGCCGGTGTCGCGCTTAAACACACGCGCTAGATGATCTGGACTAAGAAAAACCATTTCTGCCAGCTTGGTGCGACTGATATCCTCCTTGTAATGGTGATCGATGTAGTCAGTGATCCGCTGGATGAGATTGGATTGGTGTTCTAGATCGATTACATAATGGCGAGCAGAGCTCCAGTAATCCCCAATATAGGCTTCAAAAGCTTCGATGGCATGAAAACGTCGTTCGAAGAGAAATTGATGGTGTTTGTTTTGAAATAACTTGTGGGCGAGAATGCCGTTCTTGTCCAGATAAATCCCAATTTGCTGGGTCCAGTCTAGCTGGAGTTCACTCAGAGCTGAGAGCGGGATGCGATCTTGATTCTCTAAGCTATGGATGATTTGGAGGAGCTGTTCCGCCTCTAGCTGATTTGTAAAAGTGAGCGATGTCCGATGAGCGGGTTTTTGAGGTTGTGCATCCAAAGAAGTATAGGAGTGGATACTGTTCCAATGGAAGACTTGTTCTTCACTGTATTGGCAGAGTTGAAGAGCCTTCATCAAGAGCGTCTCAAGGGAAATAGCGTCTGAATAGAGAAGGATAGAGGATCGGTCTAAGTCTTGCTGGATCTTCTGCTGGATAGCCTTTAGGAAGTCTGCACACTCTGTAGTCTGATTCTTTTTGAAGAGGCAGAGGTAGCGATCGGTCTGGCTTTCGATTTTACTGAGGGCGCAGTAGTGGACAGGGTAATCCAGGGAGAGATCCTTGATACAATGGCGGAGCTGCAAGCGCCAAGAAGGGACGCTGGGGTGAAAGTCTTCTTCAACTAAGTGGAGAGTGATGAGGACTAAGAGGTAGTCTTCATGTGGTTTGGGGTTATAGCCTCGTTTTGTTACTTCTTGAACGAGCTGTTCTGCTTGAGATGGACGCGGTTTTCGCAAGTAGTCATGCCAAAATTCAGCTTCTTTTTGTCCTTGCTGTGCTAATTGGGCCGCACTCTTGTGGCGCTTGATTCTATTGAGGGCTTTTTGAATGATAAATTCTAAGCGGTCGGGGTCAATCGGTTTGAGGTAGTATTCAAAACTTTGGAGTTCAATGGCTTTTTGGGCATAATTGAAATCAGCATAATTGGTGAGGAAGATCGTTTGAATGTCATATTTTTCTGATCGGACCCAGGCTAGGAGATCTAGACCACTGCCTTGTGGCATCTCGATATCACTGATCATGAGGGCGATTGGGTGACTTTGAATGATGGCTTGGGCTTGGCTCAGACTGGAGGCGGTATATACCTGCTCAATGCCCAAGGCTTCCCAATGGATGGTTTCCTGTAGGGCTTTAATGATAAAACGATCATCGTCAACGAGTAGGATATTCATGTGTGTCTCCTTTGTAGGGTTCATAAGGAAGGCTCAGTTGGATGCGGGCACCTCCTTGGGATCCATTTGAAAATTGAAGGGTGTAGTGATCTGGATAGAGGAGATCTAGTCGCTCCCGTGCATTGGTCAAACCAATGTGGTGGCCATCTTCTGTGACTAAGGATTTTTTCTCTGCTAGATCTTGTAAGATAGCGGAGCTAAAACCAGGACCATTATCCTGAAGGGAAATGGCAAGGTGTTGGTTTGCTTCTTCATGAATGGAAAGCTGAATGTGGAAGGAATCTTGGAAGGAAAAGCCGTGTTTGATGGCATTTTCCACAAAGGTTTGTAAAAGCAGGGGTGGAATAGCCGCATCTTTTAGACCAGGATCCCAGTCCAGGTCAAAGTGGATACTGTCCCCATAGCGGATTTTCTGGATTTCTAGGTAATTTCGGATATGTTGGATTTCATCTGCTAAGCGATTGAAATCTTGATTGGCCTGAAAGAGGTGACGCAAGTAGTTGGAAGTCACCTTGGTCAACTCCTCGATTTCCTTATAGTCCTTGGTTTGGAGCATGCTGTGAATCATGGAAAGCATGTTGAGGTAAAAATGGGGTCGGACTTGATTTTTGAGATAGTTGAGTTCGACTTTTTTGAGATTGAGTTGCGCGTGGTAGGCTCGAATTTGGAGGTCTTTCATATGGATCAGAACCTGATTGAGCTTGTGATTGGCCTGATCGATCTCTAAGATCCCTTGGTCTTCGATCACATCTAGCTTGGTAGAAGCAGCATCTAGTTGCGAAAGACGTTGGGTGAGTCGTTTCATCGGTTGGATCATCCGTTGACGAATATAAAGGATCAGAATGGTGGAGAGAACGGCGATGATCAAAGGGACCAAGGAGAGAAGGGTTTCAAGTACGATATTTGTACGGAAAACGTCCCCGTAATCAACTGTCACATACAGATCAAAAGGCAGGTGGGTTTGATTGCTATCGGATTGAATGATGGAATCTGTAGCATGGATCTGGTTGGGGCGTTCGATGGATAAACGCCCTTTTTTCCCAATATTGAGTTTTTGCAAGGGTTTTAAAATATCCTGGGTAGAAATGATGGCATAGATAGCCTTGCCCTTGTAATGGAGGGATTTCAAGAGATAATCATGCTGGTTCAGGCTGATTCGTTGCCATTTTTGATTGGTCTTGTCTGTTTCTTTGTCATAGGTTTTAAGATGATCTTTCAATTGTACATAGTCCAGGTAGGGCAGTTGAAGACTGGAGGCATTGAAAAAATGGGGGATATCTCTTGTCTCTATGAAAAAGGTAATGGGGCTATCCATCTGGTACTGAAACTCCGTGAAATCAATCCGCAGTTTTTTTAGATTTTCATGAAAATCCGTGAAATCAAGTGGGGTATTGAGCTCTGTCAAATAGTCATTGTGGCTAATGGTACTGTACATAAAACGCTCAACGGAGTGAAGCTCTGTATTTAAGGAATCCGCATAGATATGAATCGAGTCCTCTAAATGGAGCATATTTTGGTGTTTAATAAAATTTCGGCTAATCCCACCAATCAAAAGGTTGATCAAGGTATTGACGACTAAGAGGAGAAAGAGTAGGCGCGAAAAAAATTGAATCGAGTGATCTCGTGTACTTCTGTGAATAGCTTTCATAATGAGCACCTCACATATATTATAGCACTATTTGAAAACGGATTCATGAACAAAACCGATATTAAAGTAAAAAAAATCGGGAAAGTGCATGTTTTTGTGTGGAGAAAACGGAAAAGTGAATGAAGATGCACGAAAAAGTTCTATAAAGATGGAAAAGATTCCTATAAAATAAAGGAGAAAGAAAAGGAGGGCCTTATGAAAAGCGAAGTGAATGCGAAGCAGAGCAAATTTAAGAAAAATATTCCTTTATATGTGCTGCTCCTGCCATCGATTATTTTATTGATTTTATTTGCCTATATCCCTATGGCGGGTCTAGTCATCGCTTTTAAAGATTACTCTCCCGCTACTGGGATATTTGGAAGTCCTTGGGCTGGTCTCAAGTATTTTAACCAGTTCTTCTCATCCTTCCAATTTGCAACAACCATGAAGAATACCTTGAAAATTTCTATTTACAGTATTCTGGTTGGTTTTCCCTTGCCGATTGTTCTAGCCATCATTTGCAACCAGATTCGTGTGGGCAAGTTCAAAAAAATCTTTCAAGTAACAACTTATTTGCCTCATTTTATCTCGACCATGGTCATGTGTGGGATGATTATTCTTTTTCTCTCTCCAAGTAGTGGACTGTTAGCCAATGTCCTCAAATTGGTCGTCTTAAAGATGCCTGCCCTCTTATCCAAACCGGGTAGCTTTGCAGGTGTCTATGTCTGGAGTGATGTCTGGCAACATATCGGTTGGGATAGTATCATCTATCTAGCCGCTTTATCAGCCATTGATCCGACCTTTTATGAAGCTGCGACCATGGACGGGGCGAGTCGATTGCAAAAAATCCGTCATATTGACTTACCCTTACTGTTACCAACGGCGATGATTCTCTTGATTCTCAGAGCAGGAAGCCTACTCAGTGTTGGTTTTGAAAAGGTCTTGCTCTTACAAAATCCACTCAATCTGGCAGGAAGTGAAATCATTTCGACCTATGTCTACAAAGTGGGGATGATTAATTTTCAATATAGTTACTCGACAGCGATCGGTCTCTTTAATACCTTGGTTAACTTGATCATCTTACTGTCGGTCAACTGGTTTGCGAAACGCTATACCAAGACAGGATTGTTCTAGGAAGGAGGAGAAATTGTGAAATTGTTTCAACATGCGAGAAAGACCAAGTCAGAAATCCTCTTTGATATTTTTATCTATGGTCTAGCGATTTGCTTGATTCTTTTGATTGTCTACCCTTTGTGGTTTGTCATTATTGCCTCCTTCAGTAATCCGTCTGATGTGGCAACTGGTAAGGTTTGGTTTATCCCGAGGGAATGGCGACTAGATGGCTATCAACGCTTGATTGAGCAACCTTTGTTTCTAAAGAGCTATCTCAACACCATCCTCTACACGGTTGTAGGGACCATCGTTGCCCTCGTCATTAATATCCCGGCTGGTTACGCCTTGTCGCGAAAGGACCTCTTTGCTAAGAAATGGGTCAGTGTCTTCTTTATCGTTCCCATGTTTGTCTCTGGGGGCTTGATTCCCATTTATTTGACAGTGAAACAATTGGGCTTGGTCGACACCTTCTGGGTAATGGTCGTACCGTTTGCAGTATCTCCTTACAATATTGTTGTAGCTCGGACTTTCTTTAACAATAGTATTCCAGAAGGGATGTGGGAAGCCGCCCAGATAGATGGTTGTGGAACCATTCATTACTTCAGAAAGATCGTGCTACCCTTGTCCAAGGCTATTATTGCCGTTATTGGACTTTGGACAGCAGTAGGGATCTGGAATTCTTGGTTCAATGCCTTGATTTATTTGACCAATGAAAATCTCCAACCCCTACAACTGATCCTGCGCCGTCTCTTAATTAGTAATCAAATGTTGCAATCGCAAGCAACAGGGGAGGTAGCTTCTGACCTCCGTATTAAGGCTGATATGATGAAATATGCAGCCATCGTTATCTCAACAGCACCGATTATGATGCTGTATCCATTCGTCCAAAAATACTTTAATCAAGGTGTCATGATAGGGGCCTTGAAAGAATAGGAGAAGATCATGAAAAACAGGAAATTTGCCTATCTGCTCCTTGGAGCAGCTGCTTTAGCTGGCTTGACGGCTTGTGGAGCTTCCACAAATAAATCAAGCAATGACAAGAATGATGGAAATACCTTCAAGATCACGACCGTTCGTTGGTCGGATTGGGGGGAAGACTATCACAAAGGTTTTCTAGATGATTCAGCCAAGGAATCAGGTATCAAGATCAAATGGGATACCATGGTGGCTGCAGACTGGTCTGATAAGAAATCTGTTCTTGTTGCCAGTGGAGATTTACCAGACGCTTTCTTGGGATCCAATGCCTTCACGGATTCTGAAATCGCTCAGAACCAAAATATGTTCATTCCATTGGAAGATTTGATAAAGGACAATATGCCTAACTTGAACAAGGCCTTTGAAAAAGAACCGAAATTAAAAGCCATGGTGACCAACCCAGATGGTCATATTTACAGCCTACCTAAGAAATTGCCAATGCGGCCAATCGTCGGCAACCAGCTCTTTATTAATAAGAAATGGTTGGACAACCTTGGCTTGAAGATGCCGGAAACCTATGACGACTTGGTGACTGTTTTACAAGCCTTCAAGGACAAGGATGCTAATGGCAATGGCGATGTCAATGATGAAATTCCATTTGGCTCTGGTAACTTTGATCCGACCTTCTCTTATATCTTGCCATTCAACAACCGTCTGGGTGGAGATAATACCTATGAAATGTCCGTCAAAGATGGCAAACCGGTCTACCTCCGGACGGAAGAAAGTTATAAACAAGGGATAGCGGCTATGCATGAAGCCTACAAGAAAGGCTTGATCGACCCTGAACTCTTTACAGAAGATACCTCCATGTCTGTTGCCAAACGGATGGACAAGGGAGTGGCGCGTGTCGGTGTATCAAGTGGTTGGACAGCAGATGCAACCTTTGGCCAACATGCCAGCGAATATGCTCCTCTTCCAGCATTGAAGGGCCCAGATGGCAAACAATATGTCATTTCTGACCCAGATCATTTGAACTATGGACGCAATGAAATCCTGATCACGAATAAGTGCAAGGACCCTGCAAAATTGCTCAAATGGTTGGATAAATTCTACACGGATGATGCCAGTATCCAAAACTTCTATGGATCCTTTGGCATTGCGACTGAAAAAGATGGCGATAAGTACAAGGTCTTGGCTCCAAAAGATGGTAAATCTGCCGATGAATGGGCTTGGATCAATTCCCTTCGTGACTTTGGACCAAAATATGTGTCAGATGATATCAATAGTCATGTCGACATCGACCAAACACAGGGTGATGGCCTCAAATTGAAGATGGACAAAGAATTGAAACAATACGCTTTGCCAGCATATCCAAATGTCATCTACTCTCAAGAAGAATTAAACAAATTATCCTCTATTTATGTAGATATCAACTCTTATGTTACCCAACAAGCTTCTAAATGGGTAGTAGAAGGGGGCATCGAAAAAGAATGGGATGATTACAAAGCAACCTTGAAGAAGATGGGCATTGATGACTTTATGAAGATTCAACAGGATGCCTATGATCGTTACCAAAAAGAAGTGAAGTAATAGGGGTCTAAATGGATTCAAGTAAGTAACTCAGGGGCGTAGAGCCCCTGAGTGCTTCCTTAGAGGAAGTAGCAGAAATTGAGATGAAGAACAAGGAGAAGAAGATGCAAAAATTATTTTCATTGGATGGACGCTTGGTCAAGACCTTGACCCGGTTGACAGACATCATTATCTTGAACACCTTGTTTATCGTTTGCTGCCTTCCGATTCTCACGATCGGTGCATCGCTTACGGCTTTAGCAACCATGTGGCACCGCTTGTTGAAAGGGGAAGATACGGATCTCGTCTTTCATTTTTTCCGTCTCTTTCGCGCTAATTTCAAGCAAGCGACGGTGATTTGGCTGACTTGCCTAGGACTATCAGCCCTTCTTTATTTGGATTACTGTCTTTTTTCAAATACAGCCTTCTTAAGTGAGTATGGGATTTGGATCTTGCTTCCCTTTATCGTCCTTCTATTTGGAGGGATGACCTTGATCTTCCCTTATATCGGCCTCTTTGAAGATCCTACAAGAAAGGTCTGTCTAAATAGTTTCCTCATTGCTCTCTTAAATCCTATTCAAACTATCTTTCTTATCTTCTTCAATCTGGCAGTGGTTTATATCAGTCTTAGTAGTCCTGAACGGTTACTGACAGCTATTTATCTCTTTACCTTTGGTGGTTTTGCTCTTTGGAGCTTCTTGAATGTCCGACTGACCGATCAGATCTTTGCAAGGATCCAAGAAGGAGGAATCTTTGAAAAATAAAGTCAAGCAAGTGGGACGTATGTTTTACTGATATTATTTAAATCGAATAAAGTTTCCTAGAAAATCTAGGAAACTTTTTCTATTTCATAAACATTTCACATTTCTTTTCTATAATAACTATAACAAATGATGAAAGCGTCCACATTGTATTGTCGTGGACCTTGAAATGGAGGGTGAGATCATGCTCTTACAACAGGCAATAGCCTATATTTCTCGAAAAAGAACGAGGAATCTGGTCCTCTTTCTGATTCTCCTCTTGATCCTCTCTTGCTTGTATTTCTGTTTTTCACTGATGCAAGTAGGAGGAAGACTGGAGGAACATATCAAGCAGTCGGCTGGGACCAGCTTTGCCCTGACCAGTAAGCAGGGGGATAGGCCCTTTGCTCTGAAGGAGGCTGAAAAGGTGCAGCAGATAGCTGGGGTAGGAACCATGGTTCCTCAATATGAAAGTCCCGTTCGCATTCTTGGTAAAGAAGCGGTGACGGGGCAGCAGTCGGTAGAGCGGGATGATTTGGGTCAGGAAGCCAAGCAAGCGCTAGGTGCTGTCTTTACCCAGAAGACAGACCAGCACCTGGATTTCCGCAGTAGCAGTTTCCAACTGGTGCAAGGCAAACACTTATCCGACAAGGCTCGTGGCCAGATCTTGATCCACCAAGAGTTGGCTAAGAAGAACAAGCTTAAGGTCGGAGATTCCTTGACCTTATCCAGCTTTCAGATGGGAGAGACTCCTGCCAAAGAGCAAACCTTTAAAATCGTAGGGATCTTTTCAGGTAAGAAACAGGAAAAATTCACAGGAATGACCTCTGATTTGAGTGAAAACCAAGTCTACCTCCCTTATGAGGATGCGACCAAGCTCCTAGGTCTCAGTCAGCAAGAAGTGACCCAGGTCACCTTTGGCGTCAAAGATCCTGAGAAAATCGATGCTCTCTTGAAGCAAGTCAAAAGCTTGGATCTGGATTGGCAATCGCTACGCGTGGTCGAAGATCGCAAGGCCTTTGACCAGATGAAGGAATCCTCTCAGACCCTAGAAGGCCTGGTACGAATCATGATGATCGTCCTCCTGGTGACGGGAGCCGGTGCCCTTTCGCTCTTACTGAGTCTCTGGACACGGGAGCGGATCCACGAAATCGGAGTCCTCTTATCTATTGGGAAGAGCAAGGGACGGATCTTTAGACAGTTCCTCTTGGAAGTGGTGCTGGTATCCTTACTAGCGGTGCTCCCAGCCTTTCTCATCGGGCGGATGGTCAGCCATCGTTTCTTAGAGCAGTTTGTCGGACAGACCGGTCAACAGCAGACCCTAGACTTGCTCAAGCAAATCCCTCAAGGCCTTTCCTTAGGAATCGCCTATGCTAGCCTCTTGTGCTTGATCCTTCTGTCGCTGGGTGTAACTACCAGCATGATCTGGCGCAAGACCCCAAAAGAAATATTAACAAAAATGAGTTAAGGAGAAATGACACCTATGTTAGAACTCAAACATGTAGCCTATAGTTACCAAAGTTACCAAGAAGAGATTTTCTCAGACGTGAACTATCAGTTCAAAAATGGGACATTTTACAGCATTATCGGTCAGTCTGGAGCTGGGAAATCGACCCTCCTCTCTCTCTTAGCTGGACTGGATAATCCCAAGAAGGGACAGGTTCTCTTTGATGGGGAGGACATCCAGACTAAAGGGTCTAGCTACCACCGCAAGCACCATGTCTCCCTGGTCTTTCAGAATTACAATCTGATTGACTATTTGACGCCACTTGAAAATGTCCGCCTGGTTAACAAACAAGCTGGGAAAGAGATTCTCTTGGAATTGGGATTGGACGAAACGCAAATCAAACGCAATGTCCTTCAACTATCCGGCGGGCAGCAACAGCGGGTGGCCATTGCGCGTGCGCTCGTTTCAGAAGCACCTGTCATCTTGGCAGATGAACCGACAGGAAACCTTGACGAACAGACAGCAGGTGACATTATTGCCATTTTGAAGAAGTTGGCCAAGGAACGCCAAAAATGTGTCATTGTCGTCACCCACAGTAAGGAAGTGGCAGAGGCCTCCGATGTGGTCTTGGAATTGAGTCGCCGTAGCCTCGTTGAGAAGAGCAAGTAAGGAGGGAATGCTATGTTGCGCAATGCTTTTGCTTATATCACACGTAAATGGCCCAAGTCTCTCTTGCTCTTTGCCATCATTCTCCTCATGGGGACCTTGAGCTTGATCGGACTCTCCATGAAGGGAGCCACCCAAAAAGCTTCATCGGAAAGCCTGGGATCCATCACCAATAGCTTCTCCATGCAGATCAACCGCAGGACCAATCCAGGAACCCCTCGGGGAGCTGGGAATCTCAGAGGAGAAGATATCGAAAAAATCAGTCAGGTAGAGGGGATCACCTCCTCCATCAGGCGGATCAATGCCATTGCGGATATCCTAGACCACGAGATCATTGAGACCGAAGAAACCCTGCAAAATCAGTCTCCAGAGCGGGCCAAATACTTCAAGAATACCTTGATGGTGACGGGGGTCAATGACTCTTCAAAAGAAGATAAATTTGTCTCTGGGGCCTACAAACTGGTCCAAGGGGAGCACCTGACAGATAAGGACAAAAACCAAATCCTCATGCACGAAGATTTGGCGAAAAAGAATGGTCTTAAGGTGGGCGATAAGGTGCGTCTCAAGTCCAATCTCTACGATGCTGACAATGAAAAAGGGGCCAATGAAACTGTCGAAGTGACCATCAAGGGCTTGTTCTCAGGGAAGAACCAAGCTCCTCTAACTTACGCCCAAGAGTTGTACGAAGATACCCTCATCTCTGACCTGGATACAGCTGCCAGACTCTATGGCAATACTGTCCAAACAGCTACCTATGAGGATGCGACCTTCTTTGCCAAAGGGGATCAGGATCTGGATGCCTTGATCGAAAAAATCAAAGCACTCGATATTGACTGGAACCTCTATGACCTGGTTAAGAGCTCTTCCAACTACCCAGCCTTGCAAAAATCCATCAGCAGCATGTTCCAAGTGGCAGACTACTTGTTTATCGGAAGTCTCGTCTTTGCTAGCTTGCTTCTCACTCTTCTCCTCGTCTTGTGGCTCAATGCCCGTCGCAGAGAAGTGGGAATCTTATTGGCTCTAGGACTTTCTAAGGTACAGATTGCGGGACAATTCGTGGCAGAATTAGTCATGATTTCCATCCCAGCCTTCCTCCTCTCCTATGGAGTTGCAGGACTTCTTGCCAAAGCAGTCGGAGATACGGTGCTTAAGAACGTAACCAGTGGCATTGCCAAACAAATGGCTCAAGAATCCTCTGCAGCCAACCTTGGTGGGGGAGCTGAGGCAGAAAGCTTTAGTAAGACCTTGACAGACCTCCATATGGACATCCAACTGAGCCAATTGTTGGTGATTGTCTTGGTTGGCGGCCTCCTCTTGATTCTGGTATCCATCCTTTCTTCTCAATGGCTCTTGTATAAGAAACCAAAAGATCTCTTGGTGGATGTCGAATAAGAGATTGTTTCCTAAAATAGAAATAGGGTATAATAGGAGGTAGAAGAAGTTTCTTAGATAAAAGGGAAGTGTATGAAGATACTAATTGTAGAAGATGAAGTCCTGATTCGCGAAGGGATGAGCGACTATCTCATGGAATGTGGCTATGAGGTCTTTGAAGCAGGCGATGGGCAGGAGGCCCTGGACCTCTTTCACAGAGAAGCGCCGGATCTGGTCTTGCTGGATATCCAGCTCCCGATCCTCAATGGCTTGGAAGTCCTCAAGACCATCCGGAAGACCAGCTCAGTCCCTGTCCTCATGCTGACGGCCTTCCATGATGAGGACTATAAGTTGACAGCCTTTGGAGAGTTGGCAGATGGCTACCTGGAAAAACCCTTCTCCTTGTCCCTCTTGAAGGTCCGTATCGAAGCTATTTTTAAAAAGCTTCAGCCTTCCCGGGTCTTCACCTATGGAGAGGCACGAGTGGATTTTGAGAGCTACACAGCCAGTTTAGCTGGGCAAGCCATCTCCATGAATGCCAAGGAGTTGGAAATCTTGGAATACTTGCTCCAGCATGAGGGTAAGGCCCGGACTCGCTCTCAGATCCTCGATGCCGTCTGGAAGGAGACGGAGGAGATTCCTTTTGACCGGGTGATCGATGTCTATATCAAGGAACTACGAAAAAAACTAGAGCTGGACTGTATCGTAACGGTACGCAATGTCGGCTATAAATTGGAGAGACCATGACCAAACGAAGTATCTTTGCAAAGATCTTTCTGATCACCTTTGCCCTTTTTAGTGGCTTAGTCATCCTTCTACATGCTTCGGTTTACTTTATTTTCCCCTCGACCTATATCGAGTCTCAGCGCCAGACGATTTTAAAGAAATCACAGGCCCTGGCCAAGAGTTTCCAAGGCCAGGAAGAAGGGACCATTGAGTCCGTCATCGACCTTTATTCCAAGACCAACGATATCAAGGTCTCGATCAAGGGCAAGGAAAAACAAAATGCCCTAGAGGTTAAGGATGACTTGCTCCTGAACCCTGATAGCCAGAATAATTCGCTGGTCATTGAAGAGCGAAAGATTCAGACCAAAGAGGGGAAGGACTTGACCTTGCAATTCTTAGCAACTGTCGATTCCCAAAAGGAAGCGCGGGACATCAGTCTGGGCTTCCTTCCCTATAGTCTCCTTGCTTCCTTTGTCCTGTCGCTGATCGCTTCCTATCTCTATGCCCGCCTGATTTCTGCTCCAATCCTTGAGATCAAGCAGATGACCAAGCGGATGAAGCGTTTGGATCGGACAGCTAGTCTTCCCATTCACTCGCAGGATGAGATCGGCGTACTCAAGCAACAGATCAACGACCTCTATCACCATCTCCTAGAAGTGATCGACAATCTAGAGCAGCAGAAACAGGAAAATCTGAAGTTGGAGCAGATGAAGGTGGAATTCCTACGTGGAGCCTCGCATGAGCTCAAGACGCCTCTGGCCAGCTTGAAGATTATCCTAGAAAATATGCGGGATAAGATCGGCCGCTACAAGGACCGGGACCGCTATCTGTCGGTCTCCCTTGATATCGTCGATGAGATGAACCAGATCGTCCTAGAAATCCTGTCCCTTTCTTCTGTCCAAGAATTGGCCGGAGACAAGGAGTGGATCCAGCTGGATCAGGTCGTAGAGCAGATCCTCGACCAGTACAAGGTCTTGGCTCAATCACGCGAGCTCACGATTGACAATCAGATCCCAGCTAAACCAATCTATATGGACCCAGCGATTCTGAAATTGGTCCTCTCAAATGTTATCAGTAATGCCGTTAAGCATTCGGATGCCGGTGGAGAGATCCAGCTCCGTCTCGAAGAGGAAGGGACGCACTTGGCGATTGAAAATACCAGCCAGGAAATGGTAGAGACCGCTGAGCTGCCAATGACCGCTAGTCGCCAGAAGAAGGAAGGCGGCTTGGGACTCTTCGTGGTCCAACACTTGCTAGACCATGAAGAACTGGCCTACCAATTTGATAAAACGGCTATGGGCTTGTGCTTCTGTATGGAACTGCCCAAGGAGTCACAAGAATAAAAAAAAGCCACCATCGGGTGGCTTTTTTCTATAGGTGATTTCACCATTTCGTCAAGGAGATTTCTCCGCTATTGAGCCAGATTTCTTCTTGATTGTCTAATTGGACCAAGAGTTGGCCGGTATCAGAGATGTCTTTGGCGAGGCCCTGATAGGTTTGCTGGTTCTGCTCAAAGGTAACGGTTCGTCCTAAGACCAGGGAGCGCTCTTTGTAGAGGTAGACCAGTTCATCGATATCCGTTTGGAAGAATTCTTTCCAGATCTCGCTGATGAGGTCATTGCGGGTGATGGGACAAGGTCCTTCAAATAAGGAACCAGCCTTGGTTTGTAGCTCATCTGGAAAAGTAGGGATGGCTAAATTGAGACCGACTCCGATAATAACATCCGTGACGAGACCAGTCTCAATCGACGTGATAGCTTCGGTGAGGATTCCCCCAATTTTTTTATGGCGGTAGTAAATATCATTGACCCATTTGATATCGATATCGATCAGGGTCAAGTTTTTAATAGCCTTGTAGATAGCTCCAGCGACCATCAAGGTATAAGGAGGGAGCTCCGCAGGTGGCAGTTGAGGCTTGAGATGAAGGGACATGTAGATGCCCCCTTGATCAGGGCAGTAGTAGTCACGACCAAAGCGGCCTTTTCCAGCGGATTGCGAATTGGCCAGGTAGAGCGCCTTGCCTTCTTTATGGGTTTCTATGCCTAATTTGGCATCCAATTGGGTGGAGCTACATTGTTCGTTTAAGGAAACGGTCAATTGGGTATTTTTTGCAATCACTGCAGGAAGCAGAATATCGCCTGAGACCAGTTTGTAGCCCTTCTTTTTGAGGGATTCGATGACGACCCCATCTTTTTCTAGACGTTGGATGGCCTTCCAGATAGAGGTGCGGGAAACACCTAATTCTTTTGCCAGCTGCTCCCCATTGACATAATCATCTGCCTGAGAAAGGGTTTGAAAGAGGATTTCGTGTGTTTTCATAGTTTTTTATTCTTGGAAAGGATGGAGGATCATCCATTCTTCGTACTTTCTCTAATAGTTAGCTTGGTTCCTAGCATAGTGAGGGTTGGTATTTCTCTCGGAGATAGGACTTGTTTATTTAGTACATCCATTGCGGTTCGTCCCATTTCTTCTGTAAAAACGGTGATGGTAGAGAGGGGAGGAAAGACTTGCTTGGCTAAACTGGTATCATTAAAGGAAATGAGTTGGATATCATCAGGGACCTTAATGCCGGCTTCTTGAAAAGCCCGGAGAGCCCCAATGGCTAAACTATCACTCGCAGCAAAATAGGCATCTGGTAAGGGTAAGCCAGACTGAAGCTTAGAGGAAATGAGGTCATAGCCTGATTGAGCTGTAAAACTTCCAGTGAGGATGAGTTCAGGGTGATAAATACTTCTTTCAATACAATAGTTTCGATAGGCTCGTCGCCGAGGATCGGGAATACTTTCCAATAGGTCAGTTGTTTTTTCCTCACCGCTAAGGAGCCCAATTGTTTGACAGCCTTGTTTTCGTAAATAGGAAAGAGCAGTCTGTACAGCATTTTCAAATTCAGTCGCGACGCAAGGGTGACCTTGGTTAAGGGTGTTACTATCAACAAAAACCAGAGGTTTGTCTAGCCTTTCTAACTCGACAATCTGAACCCTACTAAACTTTCCGATACAAAGGACCCCAATAACTTCCTCACCTAATCGAAAAGGAATATCATTGAAATAGCGGAGAATCCCATAGTCGAGATCCTGTGCTCTTTTTTCAATGCCTAAGCGGATGTTGTAATAGTAGAGGTCGTCCAGCTCTCCCTCTTCACTTTTCCATTGGATGATGACAATTTGCTGTTTTTCTTTTTTAAAGTTCCCACTTTTCTGATGTCTGGTGTAGCCTAGTTCGTCAGCAACAGTCAAAATTCTGTGGCGGGTTTCCTCCGTTACAGAAAGACTGGCATCTTGGTTCAGAACACGAGAGACAGTGGCGATGGATACGTCTGCGAGGTTAGCAATATCCTTTAATGTGGCCATTCGTTTTCTCCTTCTTTCTTCTAGTATATCATAGGTTTCGTCATATTAGCGAATTTTACTAAAACTTTAGTAAAATAATTGATTTGTTGCATGAAAGGGGTTACACTAGTGGTAAATAACTATATAAGTGAGGTAATCTCAATGAATACTCAAGAACGTCGGGAAGCTTTTCAAACAGTCTTTGGAGCAGAAGCAGATCACACTTTCTTTTCACCAGGACGGATTAATCTGATCGGTGAACACACTGACTATAATGGTGGCCATGTCTTTCCGGCAGCCATCACACTTGGTACCTACGGAGCAGCCAGAAAGCGCGAGGATAAGGTCTTGCGTTTCTTCTCAGGAAACTTTGAAGACAAGGGGATCATTGAAGTTCCACTTGAAAATCTCCACTTTGAAAAAGAGCACAACTGGACCAACTATCCAAAAGGCGTACTCCACTTCTTGCAAGAAGCTGGTCATGTCATTGATAGCGGTATGGATGTCTATGTCTACGGCAATATTCCAAATGGATCCGGTCTTTCTTCTTCAGCATCGCTTGAGCTCTTGATTGGCGTCATCGCTGAGAAACTATATGATCTTCATTTAGACCGCTTAGATCTGGTCAAGATCGGGAAACAAACCGAAAATCACTTCATCGGAGTCAACTCTGGGATCATGGACCAATTTGCCATCGGTATGGGAGCTGATCAACGGGCTATTTATCTCGATACCAACACCCTAGAGTATGATTTGGTACCGCTGGACCTCAAAGACAATGTCGTGGTCATCATGAACACCAACAAACGCCGGGAATTAGCGGATTCAAAATACAATGAACGTCGTGCAGAATGTGAAACCGCCGTCTCTGAACTCCAAGAAAAATTGGATATCCAAACCTTAGGGGAATTGGACCTCTGGGCTTTTGATGCATACAGCTACTTGATTAAGGATGAAAACCGCATCAAACGAGCTCGTCATGCTGTACTTGAAAACCAACGGACTCTCCAAGCTCGTAAGGCACTTGAAGCAGGTGATTTGGGAGGTTTTGGTCGTCTCATGAATGCTTCCCACGTATCCTTGGAGCATGACTACGAAGTGACAGGTCTAGAATTGGATACCTTGGTGCATACAGCCTGGCAACAAGAAGGTGTCTTGGGCGCTCGTATGACAGGAGCAGGCTTTGGTGGTTGCGCCATCGCCCTTGTAAACAAAGATAAAGTTGATGCCTTTAAAGAAGCTGTCGGCAAACGCTATGAAGAAGTCGTTGGCTATGCGCCTAGCTTTTATATTGCAGAAGTTGCGGCAGGGACACGGGTTTTAGACTAGGTGATAATAATGGAAGCTGTAATATTTGATTTAGATGGCTTATTAGCTGATACGGAAATCATTTCTCTAAAAGTTTATCAAGAATTGCTTGGAGATTTTGGAATTCCTTTCACAGAAGAAACCTACTCTAGAGACTACAGTGGACATAGGGAAGAGGAGAATGTTCAACGATTTTTGGATAGCTATGATTTACCCTGGAACTTTGACCAAACCTTGGATAGAGTTTATGAGCTGGAAGCTCAAATCTTAGCTCAAGGTGTCAATTTAAAAAAAGGTGCTAAGAATTTGCTTAGTTTTTTGAAAAGAGAAGGTATTCCAATCGCCCTAGCAACTTCAAGTATTGAATCTCGGACTAGAATGATCTTGGATAGCAATGATATATTGTCCCTATTTGACCATTTAGTTTTTGCAAAAGATGTCAAGCGAAGTAAACCTTATCCAGATATATTTTTAAAGGCTTGTAGTGATTTGAATGCTTTGCCAGAGAATTGCTTAGTACTAGAGGATAGTGAAGCAGGGATTGAAGCAGCCTATCGGGCTGGAATACCAGTCATATGTGTTCCAGATTTAAAAGTACCAGCACAGTCTTTCTTAACGAAAGCAGAACAAGTTTTCCAGGATTTGGATGCTGTCAGAGACTATTTAAAACGTAAGAAGGAGAATCAATGAATCAGGGAATTTTGGATGCATTTGTCACGGCCGTCATTGCGGCGAGTGACTACGAAGAGATGGATCGGATTTATCTAAAAAATCGCGTCATGAGTCGCGTTGGAGAAGAAGGGCTAGATGCCCCAGCCAAAAAAGAAGACTTGATTGCACTCAAAGATCAGTTGGTGGAGATTGCGGTTGCGAATAGCAAGATCCAGGACAGTATGGCCGCCAAGGACAGCTTGGGTGCGGAGTTGATGGATTGGATTACCCCTAGCCCTAGTCAGGTCAACCATCGCTTTTGGGAGACCTACCGTCAGTCCAAGGAAGACGCGATTGCTGATTTCTATGACCTCTCTAAGCGCAATGATTACATCAAAGTCAATGCGATTGCGCAAAACATTGCCTTTGAGGCAGAAACTCCCTACGGTTCTCTTGAAATCACCATTAATCTGTCAAAACCTGAAAAAGATCCTAAAGACATTGCAGCGGCCAAACTTGCCAAAGCCAGTCATTATCCAGCCTGCCAATTGTGTTTTGAAAATGAAGGTTATCAAGGTCGCCTAGACCATCCAGCCCGGGCTAATCACAGGATTATTCGCTTTGATATGAACGGTCATGACTGGGGCTTTCAGTATTCCCCTTATGCCTACTTCAATGAACACTGCATTTTCCTTGATAGCCAGCATGTTCCCATGGCCATTAGTCGTAAGACCTTTGAGCGACTCTTGACCATTGTCGAGACTTTTCCAGGCTATTTTGCGGGCTCCAATGCAGACCTGCCCATTGTAGGGGGGTCCATCCTGACTCATGACCATTACCAAGGCGGACGGCACACCTTCCCTATGGAGCTAGCTCCTGTTGAGGAAATCTTTACCATTGAGGGCTTTGAGGCTGTATCGGTAGGAATTGTTAATTGGCCCATGTCAGTTCTTCGTTTGCAATCGGACGACAAGGCGCAATTGATTGCCCTGGCAGACCATATCCTCACAACCTGGCGAGGCTACTCGGATCCAGCCGTTCAAGTCTTAGCAGCATCCGATGGTCAGCCCCACCATACCATTACCCCCATAGCACGGATTCGTGATGGGCATTATGAACTGGATTTGGTGCTCCGTGACAACCAAACCTCACCAGAGCATCCCGATGGCATTTATCATCCACACGCGGATGTGCAACACATCAAAAAAGAAAATATCGGCCTGATCGAAGTCATGGGCTTGGCCATTTTGCCACCTCGCCTCAAGGAAGAGCTCAAGCAGGTTCAAGACTATTTGCTTGGACGTGAGAGTACAGTGGCAACCTACCACCAGCCTTGGGCAGATGATTTGAAAGCCACTCACCCATCCATCACAGACGAAGCAGAGGCAGAAGCTATTGTTCGTGAATCAGTCGGTCAGATCTTTGCGCGCGTGCTCGAAGATGCCGGTGTCTACAAGAGAACAGCAGAAGGACAAGCTGCCTTTAGACGCTTTGTTGCGACACTTTAAGTGTGGAGAAGCGGCAGAAATTTGGTACAATAATAGAGAAGACAAGAAGCGAAAGGAAAACAAATGGCAATACTCGTACTCGGAGGAGCTGGCTATATCGGTTCCCACATGGTCGACCGCTTGGTCAATGAAGGACAGGAAAAAGTCGTCGTGGTCGATAGCCTGGTCACAGGCCACCGTGCAGCGGTGCATCCAGATGCCGTCTTTTACCAAGGAGATCTGGCAGATCAAGACTTCATGCGCAGGATTTTTAAGGAACATGCAGATATCGATGCGGTCATCCACTTTGCGGCCTATTCACTGGTAGCTGAGTCTATGGCAGATCCATTGAAATATTTTGACAACAATACAGCTGGCATGGTCAAACTCTTGGAAGTCATGCATGAATGTGGGGTGCACTACATCGTCTTTTCTTCAACCGCTGCCACTTACGGTATTCCAGAAGAAATTCCGATTCTTGAAACCACTCCACAAAAACCGATTAATCCTTATGGCGAAAGCAAGCTCATGATGGAAACCATTATGCGCTGGGCAGATCAAGCATACGGCATCAAGTATGTGCCCCTTCGTTACTTTAATGTAGCGGGTGCTAAGCCTGATGGCTCGATTGGCGAAGACCACGGACCAGAGACCCACCTCTTGCCAATCGTCTTACAAGTAGCCCAAGGCAAACGTGAAAAAATCTCTATTTTTGGAGATGACTACAAGACACCAGATGGGACCAATGTCCGGGACTATGTCCATCCATTTGACTTGGCAGATGCCCACATGCTTGCCGTGGAGTATCTCAGAAAAGGGAATGAATCGACTGCCTTTAATCTGGGCTCGTCAACTGGATTCTCCAATCTTCAAATCGTTGAAGCAGCTCGCAAGGTGACGGGACATCCGATTCCACTTGAGATTGCTGATCGTAGACCGGGAGATCCAGATACCCTGATCGCATCCTCTGAGAAGGCGCGTGCAATTCTCGGCTGGCAACCAAAATTTGATAATATCGAAACCATCATCCAAACAGCCTGGGCATGGCATTCCAGCCACCCAGATGGCTACAATGATCGATAAGGAGGGGACTGCAAACATCATTTTTGAGGCTTTTCTAATAACATCTAAAACGACAGTTGATCTTGCTACATGACTCATTTCAGAAATCAGTCATTTCCTTAACCATCATAAAATAGTGAGGGATTCAAAATGAATAAAACCACAAAATTGTTAGCCGTCTTCTTGACAGCGGGTCTTCTTTTAGCTGGTTGCGGACAAAAAGAGAGTACGAAATCTACTAGTCCATCGTCCACTAAAGAGACGAGTAAAGCAACAAGCAAATCATCCGCTAAAGAAAAGACAAAAGAGTCATCAACTGATGAAAGCAAAAAAGAAGATGCACTAGCAGGTGCGCAAAAAACCGTTCTCGAAACGAGTGATGAAGCAGGTAAGTCAACCATCACCTTGTATTACAAGGGAGATACCTTGTTATTACAAGAAAAAGTTGATGATTACGACGTCTCAAAAGTTCCTGGTGAGAACCCTCTTGAAACCATGAAAGAAGCCGTCGCAAAAAGCCAAGAAAAATTCAAAGATCTGATGGGACATGGATTTGAACTGACATCAGAATATAAAGATGGAATCTTTTATATCCGCAATACCATTGATTACACAAAAATCGATTTTAATAAATTAAAAGAAATCGTCCCAGGCTTTAATCCACTAGATGACAAAACAGTTAGTTATTCAGTAACGAAAGACAGTCTTATCAAGGGCGGTATGGTCGAAAAATAAACAAAATGGAGAGCAGTTCAGTTCGCTGCTCTCTTTTTGTTTTGGTATGAATTCATGAGCATATTTTGGTAGAATAGGGTTTAAAGAAAAGTAAGATTAAAGAATGATTAGCAATTGTATGAAGAAAATCTTTAGTTGAGTGATTACAAGGAAAGAAATCCACTGACGATTCGGAAGTATTGAGAAGATCAATATAGTTTACTTATACACTGATCAAACGATTCATCCCTTTTGAAATTAGAGATGTAATGGAAGGGGTTGAAAGAAATACAATTAAGTATAAAAAAAGAGCATTTCTGATAATGGAAATGCTCTTTTTGGGGTTAAGATGACCTCAATCTATCTGTGCCTGATGATGTATTGATCATGATAAAACAAATCTTCGTTAGAAGGTAAGTCTATTCATTTTTTTGAATGATTAGTTTTCCAGCTCTAATTTCCCAGACTTGGTCAAAGTTCTTCAGTGCTTCATTCTGTCGGTGTAAGGTAATGATGACAGCACACGGTAAGTCTAGTACTTTTTTCAATTCTGCCTCGAACTGACGAGCGTCCAAGGCTGAAAAAGGTTCATCCATAATAACTAATGGACTCTGACGGTTTTTTTCTCGATTGAGGTACATGCGTTGTTGTTGACCACCTGACAGGGATTGAGGAGGTGTTACTTCGAACTCCACATCCTTAAACTCTGCAGGAAAAGTATTGAATAGCGTAACATTATTTTCATAACTAGAGATGAAGCTATGCTCTTGTTGCAAAATCAAGCCAAATTTTCCCCAAAGCTGATTTAGAGGAAGATCATTCAGCAAAATCTCGCCTTGGAAATCCTCATCTGTACCATTTAAAATATTGAGTAGGCTACTCTTACCTGATCCGTTCTCTCCAATGAGGGCAATCTTATCTCCTTTATGAATGGTGGCAAAAGAAATCTTTAATGTTGATTCCCCAAGTTGTTTAGAAAGATTCTTCAATGTGATTGTTTCAAAAGAAAGCTGTGGTGCCTGAATTGAAGATGGATGCTTAACAATAGTTTGAAAGCTTTTAATTACAGGCTTTACCGACTCCAACATTTGCAGATCGTAAAGGATTTCTTGAATTGGTTCTGAGAAGGCTGTA
>NZ_JVEE01000035.1:28011-160624 GCF_001073155.1 Streptococcus parasanguinis | reverse complement strand
GCGCTTGAACTATTAAATTTCAAGCGCTCGGGAGTTTTGAGACCTCAGGCTCAAAACTAAGTCATGGAACTTCGTAGAAGTTCGCTGACGTCCGTACTCACCTAAGGAAAGCTTCTGGCATACTTTTATTATAGATCTGAAGAAAATCCAACTCCCTTTTCTTTTACAAACCTAAGTCTGCGTAAGGTTTCCGGTAGCCCACTTGAACAACTTTTCCGTCTTTGACAAGCAGAGGTCGCTTGATCAGCATACCGTCTGAAGCAAGGAGATCTGCCGCTTCTTTCAGTGTCAGTTGATCCACCTTATCTTTCAAACCGAGTTCACGGTATTTCATCCCGCTAGTATTGAAGAAAGACTTGATCGGTAGGCCAGACGCTGCCATCCAGTCCTGTAATTCTTGACTAGTCGGTGTTTCGGTTACAATATTTTGGCTCTGAAACTCACATTGGAGACCGTCCAATTCTGATTTAGCCTTTCGACAAGTCGAACATTTTGGGTATTCAATAAAGGTATACATCGATTTCATTTCTCCTTCCAGGTAATTCCTTCGTGTTGTAAGAGCCAGCCTTTGCGATCGAGTCCAGACGCATAGCCTGTCAATTCTCCATTTTTTCCCATCACGCGGTGACAAGGGACTAGAATTGTCAAGGGATTGCACCCAACTGCTTGTCCCACGGCCTGAGCAGAACCACAAGAAAGATCCTGAGCCAGCTGGCCATAGGTCTTAGTCTCACCATAGGGGATCTCTCGCAACAACTGCCATACCCGCTCTTGAAAGGCTGTTCCTTTTGGCACTAATGGAAAGCTGATGGGAATTGGGGCCCCAGCAAAATAATGGTCCAACCACTCCTTCACCTTCTCATGGTAGGGATGGAACTGCTCCAGCGCCCCATAGGGATCAGGCGCCTCCTCTTTTGAATCATAAAAATCAAGCTCTACAAGGCCTTCCTTACTGACAATGATCGAAAGAAGGCCCATAGGGCTCTCATAGAATTGTTTAAGATAGAGTGTCATTGTAGGCCGCCTCTGCTCTTTGGTCCCAGCGGTCCTCTTCTGAGACCACTTGGAACAAACTGGTTTCTGCTTTTCGTTTGATCTTTTGATAAGCCAGACGGACGCCATCAATTGGGACCTTTCCACAATAATGGTAGCCTAATTTTTCAAGCAAATGTTGCATGACCAGATTATCCGGATGCGTATCGCAACGGAAATCAGGCCCTTTTTCACCTTCGATTAAGCCTTGAAGGAAAGTCTGAGCCACCCCCTTGCCAGCAGCTTCTTTGGCCACAGCGACGCGGTGAAACGTGATATACATATAGTTATCATGCTCCCACTTGCCCTCGTAAATCTCATTATAGGCTGCTTCATTTCCCTTGTGGACGGCAGCATAGGCGACGATTTCCTGATCTTCAACGGCAACATAGCCGCGACTTTCTAGAATATCCTCAAAAATGATCTCTTCATCTGGATAACCATCCTGCCACTGATCGACCTGTCTTTGAGCCAGGCTTTCCTTAGCATCTTGGATGATTTCCATAATTCGCTGGATCTCATTTGGATAAGCCATTCTAATTTCCATCCTGCTTCCAACCTTTCCTACTCTTGATGGTAACGAGCATAAAGCTCACTCTTTTGCAGGCCGTATTGTTTGGCGACCTGTTTGATTGCTTGATTCTTCTTCATGCCCTCTTGGACCAAGGTATCGATCTCTTGGATCAAGTCAACCTCTTCTAAGTCTAACTCTTCTTCTTTGGCTCCTTCGACGATCAAGAGGCACTCCCCTTTGAGGGGATTTTCTTCCAGAAATGCGACTAACTCAGAAATACTGCCACGAGTATATTCTTCGTAGATCTTGGTCAATTCACGAACCAAGACAACCGGACGATCCCCATAGACAGCCAACATATTCTCTAAGGTCGCCTTCACCCGATGGGGCGACTCATAAAAGATCTGGGTCTCCGGATAGGCCACTTTTTCTTGGAAAAAGGCCTTTTGTTGCCCCTCTTTGCGAGGTAGAAATCCATAAAAAATATGAGGTTGAGGGGCTAGGCCACTGGCAATCAAGCCAGTAATCCCTGCACTTGGACCAGGAACAGCTACGACAGGAATCTCGCGTTCAATCGCTGCCTTAACCAAATCATGACCAGGATCAGAGATACTTGGGAGTCCTGCATCTGAGACCTGCGCCAAATCTTTTCCAGATTCTAGATGAGCGATCAGATCTGGAATTTTCTCCTGGGCATTATGCTCATGAAAACTAGTCTGGGGAGTCCTAATCTCAAAATGCTTGAGCAAGAGGCCTGTATTTCTGGTATCCTCAGCTGCGATCAAGTCCACATCCTTTAAGGTCTGGACCATGCGGTAACTCATATCTTCACGATTGCCGATCGGTGTTGGAACCAGGTAGAGGACCCCTGTTTTCTTTTCCCCTTTAAAACTTCGTTGGATCTGCATGCTTACTCCCTAAATAACAACTCGTCACAAAACATACACTCTTCATCGTTCTCACGGCGTTGGCCGTAGGAATAAGTACAAATATGAAAACCATCATTGTAAATTCGTTGCAAATTTTCACGGCCATGGTGTTGTGACTTTGTGGAGGAGGTCTTCTCAACTTCCCCCAAACGCTCTCTCAATTTATCATTTTCTAAGCGAAGAGCTGTATTTTCTTCGATGACTTGTTTCAAATTTTTCTTGATGGCTTCGACTTCAGCCAAGGTGACCAACAAATTCTGAGAAAAGCCGTCTAAAGCATCAAATAATTCTTTTTTATTCATTCTGACTCCTTAACTTTCTAAGCTCAAAACCATATATTCTAGAGCATATTGAAAAGAAACATTGGCCTTCCACATCCTGCGAGCAAGACTCAATTTTCCCAGTAGCTGCTGGGATCTGTTCAAGCGCAACTGCTCTTCTAAAGCCAACTCCATCAAACGAAAGGCCTGGCTTTGTTTTTCCTTATCATCTGCTAGGCTCACTAAGCGGGTCACTTCCAAATAGGCACGATTCAAATTGGATTGACAACGTTCGATGAACTGATCACAAATTTTGGCCAGTTCAAAAAACGTAGCATTCTTTTTTTGTTGCTCTGCTTCTTCGAGACTAAAACTAAAACGAGCTACTAAATTTGCCTGTGATTTAATCAAGCCTTCTTTTTCTAGCAGTTCGGTTAGGTAGGCTTGCTTTTTAGGAAAATGGACCTGCTGGGCCCGACTTTTGATGGTCGGTAAGATCAAGTTTTCATCGGATGTCAACAAGAAGAGATAGATCTCACTCTGGGGTTCTTCCATGACTTTTAAGAGAGAGTTGGCCGCATTGGTATGCATCTTATCCGCATCTTGGACGATAAAGACCTGCCGACTGCCTTCAAATCCTGATTGAGAAAAATCTTGAACCAGCGAGCGAATGCGGTCAGTCTTAATGATCTGGTTGACTGGACGCACGATCTTTACGTCTGAGAATTCTTCTTCGGCAATCAAGCGGCAGGAACGGCATTTGCCACAAGGCCAGACTCCCTGCAAATTTTCGCAAAATTGACTTTGAGCTAGCAAGAGGGCCATCTCAAAACTGGCAAAAGAACCTGTAAAGAGATAAGCATGACTGAGATGTTTGTGTTCTAAGATCTGGGTGAAGCGCTCCACCAATTCTGGCTGGAGCTGTTGGATCTCTTCTAGCTTCATTTCAATATCCCCAAGCGATTTTCTAAAACAGCCAAGACATCCGCAAAGACTGCTTCAAAGGATTGACTGGCATCGATTTTCACAATGCGCTCTGGTTCCTTTTCATACAAGGCTAAATAACCCTGTCTGACTTTTTGGTGAAGCTCCAAACCTTCCAAATCCAAACGATTGACTTCCCGCTCTTGGTTTTTGGCAATTCGAGCGAGCCCTTCTTCGACATCCAGATCAAAGTAAAGGGTGAGATCTGGTTTAAGACCATCTGTCGCAAATTGATTGAGCCACTCGATATCTTCCACACTCAGACCGCGACCATACCCTTGATAAGCGACCGAGCTATCAATAAAGCGGTCCATCAAGACGATTTCCCCAGCTGCTAGGGCTGGCAAGACACGTTCCACCAAATGCTGCCGGCGACTAGCAATATAGAGCAACAACTCGGTCTTGGCATCCATACTAGTATGGTCTGGATCTAAAATGACTTGGCGGATCTTTTCTGCAATGTCTACACCGCCTGGTTCACGGGTTGTAATAAAAGGAATTCCTTTTTCTTCAAGTAGAGGCAAAACGGCTTCTAGGACCGATGATTTCCCCGCTCCTTCTGGACCTTCAAATGAAATTAATGTACCGTTTACCATAGTATCCTCTTTCTAGTTTTCTTCTTTTTATTTTACCAAAAATAAGGGTAAAAATCTTGTATTTTAGGAGAGAAAATTTTTCAAAGTCATTTTCATTTTTTCACTTTTTTGTTACAATGTTCTTATAAAGTTTTAGGAGACAACCTATCATGTTTAAATTTAAAGATATTCTGGCTATCATCTTGGGGGCCGGCATTTTTTCGTTTGGGATCTATTTTTTAGTCATTCCTTTTCACTTCTATGAAGGAGGAGCGACAGGGATTACCTTGATCACCTATTACCTCTTCAAAATCCCCGTATCCATCATGAACTTGCTAATCAATATCCCTCTTTTCATTCTGGCTTGGAAACTGCTGGGCAAGAAATCTCTTTACCTGAGCTTACTGGGGACTTTCTCGGTTTCCGCTTGGATGGCGATTTTTGAAGCCATACCCCTCAGCCACCGCTACCATCACTTTATCTTTACAGCCTTTAAAGGAGATATTCTGCTTGCCTGTATCGCCTCAGGGGTTGTCCTTGGTTTAGGTCTAGGGATCATCTTCAATGCCGGTGGAACTACTGGAGGAACCGATATCCTCGCTCGCATCTTTAACAAATACACTTCCCTCAGTATGGGAAAACTCATGTTGATTGTAGATGCCATTGTTCTGATAACTGTTGTCGTTGTCTTCCAAGATGTCCGTACGGCTATGTATACCCTCTTCTTTATCCTGATTGACACCCTTGTGATCGACTTGATTGGAGAAGGTGGTTTTGCTGGAAAAGGCTTCCTTATCGTCACATCTAAACCAGAAGAAATTGCCCAAAAAGTATCCGACGATCTGGGTCGCGGGATTACCTTTATCCGCGGGATGGGCTATTACAGCCGTAAGGACCTAGATATCGTCTACTGTGTCGTTTCACGGAATGAGATGAAACAAATGAAAGACATCATCAATCAGATCGATCCATTCGCCTTCATCACCATTTCTGAAGCCCATGAAATTCTCGGCGAAGGCTTTACTTTAGATAAAGAAAAACAACCCATTACCCGTTAATAGAAAAAATAAGGCTAGATTCTCATCTAGCTTTGTTTTTCTATTTACGATTTTCCTTAGGTGAGTACGGACGTCAGCGAACTTTTACAAAGTTCCATGACTAATTTTTGAGCCTAATGTCTCAAAAATTCCGAGAGCATGAAACAAGTATGTTTCATGCTCTTTTCTCACGGCGGAAAATCTTAGAATACACGTCATAATTAATAAAATCATAATTATTTTTACAGAATTTATTAAGTTACTTTATACAAAAATCAGACTGGATGATCATCCAGTCTGATTTTTTCTATTAAATAGCTTTTGCGGTTGTTCGAGTGATTTCATCAACTTTCAAACCGTTGGCTTCAAATTTACTACGGATTCCTTCTAGATCTGTCACCCCATCAATTTGGACTTCGATAACCACACGATCGTCTTTGGTTGGGATATTGACTGTATTGGCGATGTTATACCCTTCTTCTACAATCAAGTGAATGATTTGTTCTAGAACGCCAACCTTATCTTCTGTCACAAAGCGAACACGAACTCCTTCTTCTCCATAGCCCGATACTTCAAGGAAGGCACGGAAAATATCACGGTCTGTGATGACACCGGATACTTGGTCATTGTCCACGACTGGAAGAATTCCCACCTTGTTCTTGTACATGAGGTAGGTCGCATCTTCTAAGCTCGCAAATTTAGAGACGGTAATGACATCGCGAAGCATGACATCTTTAACCTTAGTCTTGTTCAACAGATAGTTCATCTCGAAAATAGACAAGCTTGTTGCTTTAGATGGACTTGCTTCTGCAATCGTACCTTCTGTCACCAAACCAACCAATTTATCGTTTTCAATGACTGGCAAACGGTGCAAACCTTGTTCGCGCATCAAATCTGCCGCGTGGGCAATTGTAGTATCTGGACTAATGTAAACCACTTTACGTGTCATAAAATCTTTAACAGCCATAACAAGTTCTCCTATGCTTTTATTAGTTTTATTATACTTGATTTTAAGAATGATTTCAAACGCTTTCAGCAGTTTTCTCTTGTTTTCAAAATTTAGAAAAATCAAACACACGTACCTTTTTATTCAACATTTAAATCTTGCAAACTAATCATAGTCACTAGCAACCGATTTATTAGAAAATAAGGAAAGTACAAATACCACAATGGATAATAATAAGAATATACCCCAGGCAAACTGAGAGCTCCACATAGATAAACTTGTAAATAAAATGGTTGCTATTGGCATTGATAATACTGATATAACCTTAAAAAAACTACTAGTTTGTGCAAGAATATCCGGTGGAAGTTTTGCCATTAAGAGACTATTTAATTTGGGATTTACCTTACTACTAAGATACATCATGAATGCCAACACACTAAAGGAAATAATTTCCAAACCATTTATCCAACCACATATTCCTATTACTATTAATAATCCACTATCTATTTGAAGTATTTTAATAAGTGAAAGTTTAGAAAAATAATCATTAGGGGTCATTCCACCAATTAGGGCTGAAACAAATAATATTGTTTGAAGTAAAAACACCGACTGAGCAAAAGATAAACCAAAAGGAGTTATTTCTGTAAATTTCAAATTGTACATTATTAAAATAGCACTGCCTAGCGAATTTAATCCTAAAATTGAAAAAATCATTAGACCAAAACGTACTTTCTCTTGATATTTAAATATACTTTTACTATTTTTGTAAAGGTTCTTAAGTTGTGAGATAAACCCATTTTCTGGTGAATAATTAACTTCTGGATGTGTCAATTGTCTTTGGATTTTGAGCAATACCACCGATGATAATAAGAAACTAATAGCATTTATCGTAGCTAAAAAGAAGAAATTATTATGAGAAATCGTTAGTAACCAAACTCCCAAAGTTTGACCAGAAATCAAAGTTATTTGACTAATTACTTGATCAAAAGAGTACGCTTCCATCAGGTCTTCTTCGGGAATGTGTGACTGAAACATAGGTAATACTAGGCCTCTTCTGTACTCTGCAATACAATCTGATAGGATGTTTATGAAACATACAATCGAGAAAACTAGCCATGAATTTTCTTTCGATAAGAACGCAACCATAATAAATAATACTGCTTGTATATATCCTAATAATAGCAACCACAATTTCTTATTCTTTGTTTTATCAGCCTGCATTGCAATAAAAAGAGAACAAATCGTTGGAATATATTGTATAAAACTTGCTACACCAACCGCCAATTTACTATTCGCCATACTTGCTGCAAATACTACAAAAACAAGATTATAAATAGTTGATCCTAAATCATCGAAGAAACTAGACAAGACCAGATTCCTAAAAAAAATATTTCTTAAAAAAACTTTCATCTACTATACCTTTCTAGTAGAAACTTGATAGACATAACTTCATTCAAATAAAAAATATTTTTAAGTTTTTCAGAATTACTTTTTCTTTTATATGAATTAACAAAATATCGAAGTATTTAATTGTTATATCTAAATATAGTTTACTACTAAATTTTAAATATTTAACAGAGTTTCAAATATGAAATATCCTGTCTCATACATCTGATCTTTTGCCTAATTTATATGTATCCCAAACTGGTCCAATTTTACCTCTAAAATATTAATCAGTTGACTATCACCAACAACTCGAAGAGACTCTATAAATTGTTTAATTTCCTTTTTAGAATTTTTTGACTTTAAGTAACCATTTACTAATTTTAAAAATTTTAACAACATGATTTCTAGCATATCATATGGAAAAAGAAGCTTTTCTAGCTCGAGTATAAACAATGGAACTTGAGTATCAATTTTTCTTAAAATTAATTCGCCAATTAAATTTATGTACGTTAATTTTAAAGAACTTAAATTGTGTTTAAGAAAATTATAGTCTTTAGTCCTTTCCGCAAGCTGTTCTCCAAAAAATAATAGATCTTCATCTGAAATTAAAGTCATTGTATTTCCAAATACATATAATTCAAACCATGTCCAAGATTCAATTGAAAATAGATAATCTACCAATACTTTTCTATCTTCTATATTTATTTCATAGTTTTGATCTAATGAATGAATCGCATTCTCAATAATAAATGACTGAATTCTTTGATATTGATCCGTCTCTTCACTCTGTAATACTTCAGTTAATAGATACTCTAATCCTTTAATATCCTGTTTCAAAAATAAAGTGGATATCTTCTTACCTAAAATAATATCTTTAGGTAATTCATAATTATTTAATTTATGGCCAAACTCTTCAAAAGTCATGTGGATTGATTCTATCGCTATTAATAATTTATCAGCACTTAACATCGTTTGCCCATTTTCAAATTTAGACAATTGTGCTATGCTTAATCCTTTTCTAGCAACATCCTTTTGTTTTAAGCCTCTGGCAATTCTTAGTTCCTTATATAATTCACCCAATTGAATTTTTCGATCTATATGCATAACTTATAATCCATTTCAGTCATTAGTAATTACGTTTATTTTACCAAATTAATAAAGGAAATTATATATTTTAAATTATTTTACTAAGAAAAAATCTTAGCCAGTAAAAATGAAAAAAGAAAGGTCTTCAGGACCTTTCTTTCGAACATATTCAAACTGTTTTTCCTATAAAATGAGATTAATGTTTCTTCATAATAGAAATTATACTATTTTTTGAATCATTTGGGAGTATAATGAAACTTTCCGCCGTGAGAAAAGTGCTTGAAACAAGACTGTTTCAAGCACTCGGGAGTTTTGAGACCTTAGGCTCAAAACTAAGTCATGGAACTTCGTAGAAGTTCGCTGACGTCCGCACTCACCTAAGGAAAGTTTCTAAATTTTCTTTGTCATCAATTCGAAGAAAGGTTTAGCTACCTTTCTTTTCTAACATACTTTATAAATCTTATCCACCAAGGTAGGCCTTGCGGACTTCTTCTGAGGCTAAGAGTTCTTTTCCTGTTCCGGTAAGAACGACTTTCCCTGTTTCCAAAACATAACCGCGGTCTGCGATAGCAAGAGCCTTATTGGCATTTTGCTCGATCAAGAGAACAGTTGTTCCTTGTTTTTGGATATCTTGGATGATATCAAAGATTTCTTGGATAAAGATTGGAGCCAATCCCATAGAAGGTTCATCCAGAAGCAAGAGTTTTGGCGTTGACATAAGGGCACGACCCATTGCTAGCATTTGTTGTTCCCCACCAGATAGGGTTGCTGCATCTTGGTTCTTCCGTTCTTCCAAACGTGGGAAACGGGAGAAGACTTTCTTCAAGTTAGCTTGATTTTCTTCTCGATCTTTCTTCAAGAAAGCTCCCATCTCCAAGTTTTCCATAACAGTTAAGCCCGGAAAGACGTGGCGGCCTTCTGGAACTTGAGAAAGTCCTGCTGCTACAATCTTTTGAGCCGGAACCTTTTGAATCTCCTGACCCAAAAATTCGATTTTCCCAGCACTTGGACGCACCAAACCGGAAATGGTACGAAGAATAGATGTTTTCCCAGCACCGTTAGCACCGATAAGAGAAACAACTTCTCCTTCATTGACCTCGAAACTGACATCACGGACAGCCTGGATCATGCCATAGTGTACAGAAAGATTTTCAACTTTTAACATAGACATTAGGCTTCACCTCCTAGATAGGCTTCGATTACGCGTTTGTTGGTCTTGATTTCATCTGGCGTACCATGGGCAATCAAGCGACCATATTCCAATACATAAATCCGTTCCGTTACTTCCATAACCAAACTCATATCGTGCTCGATCAGCATGATCGTAATATTAAATTCTTTTTGAATGCGACGGATCAATTGGGTTAATTCTGCTGTTTCTTGAGGGTTCATCCCTGCAGCAGGTTCATCCAAGAAGAGGATTTTTGGCTCTGTCGCAAGGGCACGAACGATCTCCAAGTGACGTTGTTGTCCGTAAGCTAAATTTTTGGCCAAGGTATCTGCTTCTTTTTCCAAACCAAAAATCGCTAACAATTCAAGGGCTTTCGCTTTCAAAGCTTCTTCATTCTTGTAATAGCTTGGCAAGCGGAAAAGACTCGCAAAGACATGTGGCTTGTGGTGATTGGCAAAGGCAATCAAGACATTGTCCAAAACGCTCAAATCTTTAAAGAGACGAATATTTTGGAAAGTCCGTCCCAGACCACCAGCAGCGATTTTATAAGGTGCTTTACCATTTAGTAGCTGACCATCTAAGGTAATGGTCCCTTCACTTGGTTCATATACCCCTGTTAGGAGGTTGAAGAGGGTTGTTTTCCCGGCACCGTTGGGTCCGATCAACCCAACCAATTCCCCTTCATTGAGTTCCATGGTCACATCCCCAACGGCTGTCAAACCACCAAAGTTTTTTGTTAAATTTTTTACTTCAAGAAGTGCCATTAGTTAGCCTCCTTTTTTGAGAGTAGTTTTTTCAAGCTGAATTCCCATGTTCCAAGAAGACCACCTGGACGGAAGATCATCACGAGAATCAAAGCCAATGAGTAAATGATCATACGTACACTTGAGAAGTCTTGAAGCACCATGTTCAAGATCCCCAAGACGATGGCTGCTACAACTGTTCCTGACATGGATCCCAAACCACCAAACACGACAATGATCAAGACATTAATAGTATTGGTGAAAGAGTAATCTTTAGGAACAACAGAGCCGATAAAGCCGGCTTGGAGAGATCCAGCAATCGCCGCTGTGATCGCACCAAATACAAAGGCAATGACTTTGACTTTGGTCGTATTGATCCCAACAGATTCTGCTGCGATTTCATCTTCACGAACAGAAAGGGTAGAGCGTCCAATTGGACTGCGTAAGAAGTTAATCGTAAAGATCGTTGTAATGACAACAAAGAGGTAAACCAATTGCCAAGTTGTAAAGGCAGGCAAACCAAGGATCCCAGCAGCACCATTTGTTAGAGTACCACCATTGACGATCAAGATCCGGATGATTTCAGAAACCCCAAGTGTCGCAATCGCGAGGTAGTCCCCTTTCAACCGAAGGGTTGGAACCCCAACGATCAAGGCAACGACACCAGCAATCAACGCACCTAAAACCATCGCACCAAAGAAAGCACCATAGGTTGGTGATTTGGAACCGAGAATAGCTGCAGAGTAGGCACCAATCGCCATAAATCCGGCATGACCGAGTGAGAATTGACCTGAGAAACCAACAATGAGGTTCAAGCCAACTGCAAGGATAATATTAATTCCGATTTGTTCTAAAATTTGGATATAGAAGAGGTTGAGCACACCCGCTGCAACCAAGACTTGGATCAAGGCAAAACCTGCGACCAAAAGACCAAGCCAGACTAAATTCACTTTTAAATTTTGTTTCATGGCTTACACCTTCTCTTTCACATTTTTACCGAGGATTCCTGCTGGACGAATGAGCAAGATCACAATCAAGATGGCATACACAATGGCATCACGGAAGTCTGAAAGACCGATCGCTGTAGCGAATGTTTCCAACAAACCGATGACAAATCCACCTAGGGCAGCACCTGGAATGATTCCGATTCCTCCAAGAACGGCTGCGACAAAGGCTTTGATCCCTGGTGTCATCCCCATCAAAGGCTCGATCGAGTTGTAATACAAACCAATCAAAACACCACCAGCACCTGCCAAGGCTGATCCCAAAGCAAAGGTAAAGCTGATCGTACGGTTTACGTTAATCCCCATCAATTGAGCGGCATCACTATCGACAGATACAGCCCGCATAGCTTTCCCCATCTTTGTCTTTTGAATAATAAATTGAAGAGCGACCATCAAGAAAACAGACACTCCCAAGATCATCAACTGAATATTGGAGATTGAAATAGGACCGAAGTTGTAACGAACCGTTTTAATGACTTGCGGGAAGGAACGGGTATTGGCACCGACGAAGAAGACCATCCCATATTCGAGCAAGAAGGAAACCCCGATGGCTGTGATCAAGGCTGCAATCCGAGTCGAATGACGAAGCGGACGATAAGCCAGGTATTCAATCACAACCCCTAAAATAGCTGTCCCAACCATGGCTAGGAGCAAAGCGACAAAGAAGTTCACTTTCCACGAGTTCAATAAGAAATATCCCATAAAGGCACCTACCATGTAGATATCCCCATGGGCAAAGTTGATCAATTTGATAATTCCATACACCATGGTATAACCAAGGGCCAAGAGTGCATAGACACTTCCCAAGATTAGACCGTTCACTAATTGCTGGAGCATTTGAACCATCCTTTCTAACAATAAAGAGCGAGGCCAGGAATTTTCATTCTCCCAGCCTCTTGTACAAACAACAAATGATAATTATGGTTTAACAGACTCAACTGATTTGACTTTACCATCTTTCAAGCCAATCATAAGAGCTGATTTAACCGGGTTGTGGTTCTTGTCAATTGACATTGTACCAGTCACACCTTCCAAGTCTTTCAACTTCGCAAGGTTATCTTTCAATTCGACAGAGTTCTTAGCACCTTTAGATGCTTCTGCAACCATGTAAACTGAATCATAAGCCAAAGCTGCGAACATTGAAGGTTCTTCATTGTATTTCGCTTTGTATGCTTCTACGAATTTCTTGGCTTTATCAGTCATTTCACCTTCAGTAGAGAATCCAGCTACGTAGTAGATATCTGTAGCTGCAGCAGGTGTTGCTTGTTCAACAAATTTAGCATCGCTAAATCCATCCCCACCAATGATTGGTTGTTTGATTCCCATACCACGCGCTTGGTTTACGATCTTACCAGTTTCTGTGTAGTAACCTGGAAGAACAATCGCATCGAAGTCTTTATCTTTGATTTTTGTAAGGGCAGCTTGGAAGTCTGTATCCTTAGATTGGAATGTTTCTGTTGCTACGATTTCACCTTTATAAGATTTCTTGAAGGCTTCAGCAATCCCTTTCGCATAGTCAGATGAGTTATCGTAGTAAAGAACGACTTTCTTCGCTTTCAAGTTATCAGTTGTGTATTTAGCAATGATTTTTCCTTGGAAGCTATCGATGAAGGTTGCACGGAAGAGGTAATCTTGACCTTTTGTCAAATCATCTTGAGTTGCAGATGGTGTAACCAATGGAACACCTGCTTTACCAGCATTGGCAACGGCTGCTGCAGTAGCACCTGAAGTTGCAGGTCCTACAAGAGCGTTCACTTTTGATTGGGTTACAAGGTTTGTTGTGACTGTAGCTGCTTCAGCTGTTTCAGATTTGTTATCTTTATCTGTGACAACAATCTTCTTACCGTCAGCTCCACCCTTAGCGTTGATTTCATCAACGGCCAATTGAGCACCTTTTTGTTCAGCGCTACCGTAGGCTGCTACTTCACCAGTTTTTTCAAAGTTAAAACCGACTTTTAGTTCTTTGCCGATTTCGTTACCAGTTGTGTTTGAACCTGAAGTAGAAACTTCACCACAAGCAGCAAGAAGAGCGACACTTGCAATGGTTAAAAATGAAAGAGCAAATTTTTTCTTCATTTGTAATGATCTCCTTAAATGAATCTTAAAATAAATACATTAAGAATATACCGAATTATCTGACAATTGTCAATAAAAAAAACGCAATCCATCAAATGATTGCGTTTTCTAACCTTCTGTGACCACAGATGGGGTCTCCAATCGTTGTAAACTTCCTACAAAATCTGTATCTAAATCTTTGAGATGGCAAGGCAAGACCTTTTTGACATAACGTTCTTTCTTTAAGTCTTCCATGACTTGATCGGCCTTGTCACTGTCCACATACAATTGGACATAACGGCATTTCTTAGAATGGTACAAGACATCTCCGACTGATTGTAATTTTTTCCCGTCTCGATTGTAATACAATTTAACAATTAAGCCTGTTCTTTCTTGTTTCTCAAACATGGTCAATCCCTTTCTCGTTCTGTTACTAGTATATCAAATTTCAAAAAAAAGAACTACTCTTTTATGAGAGCAAAAAAGAGAGTGGGACAGAAATCGGTAATTCGTTAGAATTCGATTTCGTCGTCCCACCTCCGCACAGTTGAGTAGGGCTGTAAAAGCTGATGAAATCAGCGTAGTAGAACCCACTCAACCACTGCGTTTTGCTCGACAATCCAAAAATAATTGAGAGGCTAGGACTTTTGTCCCAGCCTCTTGACGGACCTTCCCATAGAATGGTTTAGCCCAATTTATTATTGGCCATGATTTCATCAATAAAGCCATATTCAAGTGTTTCTTGCGCACTCATCCAATTGTCACGTTCAGCATCAGCATGCACTTTTTCAATGGATTGACCTGAATTTTCCGCAAGGATTTTTTCCAAGTTATTCCGTGTTTTGAGCAAGTGTTCTGCTGCAATCGCCATATCGGTTTGTTGGGTACCACCACCAGTACCACCCATTGGTTGGTGAATCATGTACTCAGCGTTTGGCAACATGAAGCGTTTGCCCTTCGCACCGCTTGAAGCGATAATAGTTCCCATAGAAGCGGCCATCCCCATAACAATGGTTTGGACATCTGACTTGATAAAGTTCATGGTATCTACGATGGCGAGACCTGCAGAGACAGAGCCACCTGGTGTATTGATATACATATAGATATCTTTTGTATTATCTTGGGCATCCAAGAAGAGCAATTGAGCGATAATGGAGTTAGCCATTTGGTCCTCAACTGGTCCTGTTACCATGATAATTCGATCTTTCAACAGACGGGAATAAATATCGTAAGAACGTTCTCCACGACTGGTTTGTTCAATAACTACTGGAATCATCTATTCTTCTCCTTTAGTATCCATTCATTCTCACGATTCGTGAGGTTCAAAGTATATGTGCTATTATAAACCAATGGTCAAAAAAGGTCAAATCTTAAGCACCTTTCGGACGAATCATGAATGGCTTCTTATTTGGTACCGAATAAACGGTCACCTGCATCTCCAAGACCAGGAACAATGTAGCCATGTTCATTCAAATGATCATCGAGGGCTGCTGTAAAGATATCAACATCTGGGTGAGCTTCTTGAAGTGCTTTCACCCCTTCTGGCGCTGATACTAGGCAGACAAATTTAATATGGCTAGCGCCACGTTTTTTCAAGGAATCAATCGCTAGAATAGCGGATCCACCCGTAGCAAGCATCGGGTCTACTACAAAGATACGACGTTGATCAATATCTTCTGGCAATTTTACCAAGTATTCAACTGGTTTCAAGGTTTCTTCATCACGGTACATCCCGATATGGCCAACTTTAGCAGCTGGTACCAAACTCAAGAGACCATCAACCATCCCAATCCCTGCACGAAGAATGGGGACAATAGCCAATTTCTTCCCTGCGATTTGCTTTTGAACGGTTTTGGTAATAGGAGTTTCAATTTCAACATCCTCAAGAGGCAATTCACGCAACACTTCGTAGCCCATCAACATAGCAATCTCATTTACCAATTCACGAAAGGCCTTCGTAGAGGTATCTGTACGACGAAGAATAGACAATTTGTGTTGAATTAGTGGATGTGTAATAACTTCTAGTTTTCCCATTTTTGAGATCCTTCTTTCTAAGCTGTTATTATTCAAAAAAGAGCCATGATAAAAGTGGAGTCAAGCTCTACTCTTTCTTTCAGTCCCTCTTTGATACTCACAGCACATGGAAATCTTCATTTCCAACTTTACATTCTTCTTATTATACCAAATTTCACCAAAAAAAGAGAGCCCTTACACTTAATTTTTTAAGTTCGGACTCACTCTTTCTACAAATAAATTACAACCATTCTTTGTATTTCTTAATATAGATACGTTTGACAACCGTCACACTCAGCATATAGAAGACGATAATCGCAAACAATAGAACAAAGTACAATCCATTTAGTTGGCTCAACTTCAAGATAGAAGCCAAAGGACTATATGGAAGGGAGGTTACAAAGAAGGCTGCTACTAGGGTCGTCACCACGACTGAGAAGGCTGGACGACTTTGGATAAATGGCAGTTTTGGTGAACGCAACATATGAATAACCATCGTTTGAGACCACATGGATTCGATAAACCATCCGGTTTGGAAAACCATGATAAAGGTTGCTGCATCTACTGCTCCATGGTTGTACCCATGACCTAAAATCATTGGGACAACAAGGAAGTAAAGAAGCATGTAGGTAATAATGTCAAATACAGATGAAATTGGACCGATCCAGGCCATGAAGCGCATGATGGAATTTGCTTCCCAGATACGAGGTTTCTTAAGGAAATCCTTATCGACATTGTCAAAAGGAAGGGCGATACAGGAAAGATCATAGATAAGATTGAGCACAATCAAATGAACTGGCGCCATTGGAAGGAAGGGTAAAAAGATGCTGGCAAAGAGAAGAGAAAAGATATTCCCGAAGTTAGAAGAGACCGTCATCTTGATGTACTTGGTCATATTGGCATAGACCTTGCGGCCTTCAACCAAACCTTTTTCAAGGACCATCAAGTCCTTATCCAGAAGGATGACATCTGCCGTTTCTTTGGCAATATCAACAGCAGTATCCACAGAGATCCCAACATCTGACACCTTCATGGATGGAGCATCGTTAATCCCATCTCCCATGTACCCCACCTTGTGGCCATTTTTCTTAAGGCTAAGAATGATCCGGGCTTTTTGATCGGGCGATAATTTGGCAAATACTGTTGTTGTTTCCACAACTTGCGCTAACTCTTGGTCTGTCATCGTATCGATTTCGCTTCCCAAAAGAATCCGCTCGACATCTAGTCCTACTTTTTCACAGACAGCTTGGGTGACCTTATCATTGTCGCCAGTTAAGATCTTAGTGGTAACCCCATATTCTGCAAGAGCTTTGATCGCTGGAGCTGCAGAAGGTTTTGGTGGATCAAGAAAGGCCAGGTAACCGGTTAGGATCATGTCTCCTTCATCTTCGACACTAAAGATTTCATTTTCGTCCAAGTCGGTTTTGTAGCTGACTCCCAAAACACGAAGACCTTGTTCATTTAATTGAGCGACCTCAGCGAGGACCTCTTGACGGACCTCGTCTGTTAATCGTTTGATATCACCCTTGTATTCAACATAAGTCGATACAGAAAGCATTTCTTCCAAGGCCCCCTTGGTCACCATGCTAACCACACCATCTTCGTCTTTGACAATGACACTCATGCGACGACGTTCAAAATCAAAGGGCAATTCATCTATCTTATGGAAGGTTTGATCTAGATCGCGAACAATCTCATGTTTCTTGGCTTCTTTATGGGTTCGGTTGATAATCGCCCGGTCCATCAAATTTTTTAGCCCGGTTTGGAAATAGGAATTCAAGTAAGCTCGGCGAAGGACTGATAGATCCAATTCGCCATGGATATCAAGCGGATACTCCAAAACGATTTCATCTTGGGTCAAGGTACCTGTCTTATCAGTACACAAAATATCAATAGCCCCAAGGTCTTGGATGGCATTGAGTTTTTTGATAACAACTTTTTCTTTTGCCATAATGATGGAACCCTTAGCAAGACTCGCTGTAATAATCATCGGCAGCATTTCCGGAGTCAAACCAACCCCAACGCTGAGGGCAAAGACACCCGCTTCTAACCAGTCACCATCTGTGAGGCCATTGATCACAAAGACAACGGGCACCATCACTAACATGAGCCGAATCAAGAGCCAAGAGATGGTATTCATTTCTCTCTCAAATGAGGTTGGTTCGTCATAGGTGTTGATGGTTTGCTCAATAGCGCCCATCATGGTTTCATCCCCCACGACCAAGACCAAGGCTGTCGCCCGTCCGGAGATGACATTGGTCCCCATGAAGGCCAAGCTTTCACTCTCCAAGAGACTATCTAGATTTTGACTGTCAGCTTTTCTAAGACAAACCTTTTCAACAGCATCACTTTCCCCTGTGAGGCCAGATTGTTGGACAAAGAAGTCACGGGAATCAATCAAGACCACATCAGCTGGAATCATATCGCCGGCACTTAGTTTGATCACATCTCCTACGACGATTTCATCGATCGGAATTTCTTGTTCCGATCCATCACGCAGAACGGTCGCTGTATTGACAATCATACGTGATAAGTTGCTAGCTGCTTTGTCGCTCCGCAATTCTTGAATGAAGCGGATACCACCAGAGATCAAGACCAAGGTCACAATAATGATGGAGGTCGTTGGATCCTGTTCACCTGGTTTTGCTAGCCAGACATTGGTGATGAAGGAAACCAGCGCAATGACCAACAGAATCACTGTAAAAGGATTGATGATCGATTCATAGATCTTTTTGATCATAGAATCTTCTTGACCTTTTGTGATGACATTTTCGCCATAAATATCGCGGTTTTCTTCTACTTGATCGTCAACTAAACCAAGGGCACTGGTTTTGTAGTTGGCAAAGGTGCTTTCAAGTGGTTCTTGAAGAGCAGCAATGAGTCTTTCTTTATTTGTTTGCATTGGTATCTCCTTTTTCAATCAGGAGCCAATCACTTTTGGAGTCCCTACGACACAAATCAGCGATTGGCTGGTTCGGTGCGGTTCGGGATGATCGTCAATTTGTATCATAGCTCTCTCCTTTCTCTTTTCTTGGTAAGGCATAAAAAAGAGTCCTACCCTCGATCGGTAGGACTCATGAAACTCGTCATTAATTTTTCAATCAAAACTCTCAAAAAACTGACCGTCCAAGCTTTAGCTCCGCAAGGCAATGAAATGAGCTTAGTCTTGACCTTTGCGATCAGGACTGTTAACCAACGAGTAGTGTCTCCACTGCTTTGCGGTAGTCATCCGTATCCTTGTGGTAGCCTCACCTACCGTATTTCGAGTTTATTGTACTCCTTCACTTACAGAAAGTCAACACTTATTTGTGAAAAGTTTCCACCAAACGTTTGGTAATTTCTTCAATGAGGGTGAAGGGAGCTGCTACATTGAGGCGGGCATGTAAGGTTCCTTCTTTTCCGAAATCTGTTCCACGGTTCAAAATCAATTTGGCTTGGTCATGGATTTTAGCATGCAGCTCATCATCGCTATAAGGATAGGCGGAAAAGTCCAACCAAAGAAGATAGGTTCCTTGGGGTTTCATGACACGGATTTTGGTCTTTTCATGCAATTCATCTACCACATAGTCGATGTGTTTTTCAAAGACTTGCTTGAGTTCCGTCAACCAAGGTTTACCATGGCGATAAGCCGCTTCTGTTGCAATATAGCCCAATCCTGAGATTTCATGTTGGTTATTGGCCAATTGCCGTTGTTTAAAAGCCGTACGAAGCTTTGGATTTTCAATGACCACATAGGAATTTTTTGTTCCTGCAATATTGAAAGTCTTGGTTGCACTAGTTAAGATCAGGCTGAAATCTTTAAAACTTGGATCAACCGTATTAAAGCTGGTATGACGGTGGCCAAACAAGGCCAAATCTTGGTGGATCTCATCTGAAACGAGAAGGACACCATGTTTTTGACAGAGGTGGCCGATTTTTTCCAAGACTTCACGATCCCATACACGGCCTCCAGGATTGTGCGGATTACACAAAACATAGAGTTTCACCTCTTGCTCCACAATGTCTTTTTCCAGCTGATCAAAATCAATTTGGAAAAGACCATCCTTTTCAACTAATGAATTTTCGATCAATTTTCGACGATTGAGCTTGACACTTCTGGCAAATGGAGGATAGACCGGCGTATTGATTAAGACAGCATCCCCTTCCTTAGTAAAGGCTTGAATGGCTGTTGAAATGGCTGGAACAACACCTTCGATAAAGACGACAGCTTCCTTTTCAAAGGAATAGCCATGCTCTTCTTTTTCCCAATCAAGGATAGACTGGTAAAGGCTATCTGATGCATAGGTATAGCCATAGACCATTTGGTCTGCATAGCCGATAACAGCTTCTCGTACTTCTGGAATGACATTAAAATCCATGTCCGCGATCCAAGCTGGAATGATTTCTGGATCTGTCTCAGTTTCTTTCCACTTGTAGGTATGGTGGGTCAAGCGATTCGGTAAAGTCGTGAAATCATATTTGGTCATCTTAAGCCTCCAATGCTTGTTTCAAATCTTCAATCAAATCATCCGCATCTTCGATTCCGATGGACAACCGAAGAAGATCATCTGTCAAACCATATGAATGGCGAACTTCTGCAGGAATGTCCGCATGAGTTTGAGTGGTAGGATAAGTGATCAAACTTTCAACTCCACCAAGACTTTCTGCAAAGGTAAAGACTTGAAGGGAATTCAACAAGTTAGGAATTTTTTTCTCATCTTGAATTTTAAAGGAGACCATTCCACCTTTTCCAGTGTAGAGGACTTCTTTGACCTGAGGGGAGGTTTTCAAAAACTCGACCACCTTGCGAGCATTCTCTGTAGAGCGCTCCATCCGGATAGAGAGCGTCTTGAGACCACGGATCAGCAGATAGCTGTCAAATGGGGAAAGAACAGCACCTGTCGTGTTCAAGTTGTAAAAGAGTTTGTCATACAAGTCCGCATCATTTGTCACGACAACACCAGCCAAGACATCGTTGTGACCAGCTAGGTACTTGGTTGCTGAATGTAGGACAATATCAGCTCCCTCTTCAATTGGGCGTTGATAGATCGGGCTATAGAAGGTATTGTCCACCACGACTTTGGCACCTTTTGCATGGGCCAATTTAGCTAAATGAGCAATATCAAATTCCAACATCAATGGATTTGTTGGTGTTTCAATATAGAGGACATCCACCGGATCATTATCTAGATGGTGGATCAGTTCTTCTTCTGTATTGGCATAGGTGAAAGAGAAACGACCCTCTTGCTCTTGTTGGTTAAACCAACGGAAAGAACCTCCATAAAGGTCACGAACGGCCAAGACTTTTGAACCAACTGGGAAAATGCTAAAAGCAAGCACGATGGCTGACATTCCAGAGCTTGTCGCCAAAGCATAGTCTGCACTTTCGATAGCTGCCAAAGTCTTCTCAGCTGTTGCGCGTGTTGGATTTTTCGTGCGGGTATAGTCAAAACCTGTAGACTGACCAAATTCTGGGTGCTGGTAAGTCGTAGAGAAATGCAAAGGAGTCGTCAAAGCTCCCGTTGCTTGATCCGACTTGATTCCTGCCTGTGCCAAGATAGTATTGATATTGCGTTTTTTACTCATATTGCCCTCCGATAAACATTCAATCTAACTGCTTACTATTTTATCACTATTATGAGGAGAGCGGTTTTCCCATTTTCAAGACCTAGCTATAGTTTCAAACTATAAGAAAAGGCTGGTCTCTAATGTCCAGCCTGAGAGTATAGACAAACAGTTCTTCTTTACAAATCGAATAAATTCTATAAAAAATTATTCGTTAGAATTATTCAATCATCTACTGAAACTTTCCGCTGTGAGAAAAGTGCCTGAAACTGTATTGTTTCAGGCACTCGGGAGTTTTGAGACCTCAGGCTCAAAACTAAGTCATGGAACTTCTTCGAAGTTCGCTGACGTCCGTACTCACTTAAGGAAAGTTTTCAAGATAACTTTGTCCTCAATCAGAGACTGGACATAAATGTCCAACCTCTGATTTATTTGATGCGGAATTTTTGTCTGAAACGTGCAGCTTGACCTCCGATAAAGCGGTCAAAATACCGTAGCCATAATCCTAAGGCTCCATAGATAACAACTCCTAATCCGCCAATGACGATGATATAAATCATGCTCGATACACGGCCATTTGGTGGGAAAATCCAGCCCAAAATCAAGCCTGCGATCAAGACTCCAAGTAGCATCACCACAGTCAGGATAGAACCAAGTAAGGTCCGCTTGAAGATGATGGTTCGATTAAACTGAGTAATGGTTTGGATCTCCCGATACATGAGAACGATTGGGACCATTAACGCAATAGTCGTTGACAAAAGCGGCCCATAAGAACGAAAGACCAAAATAAATGGAATTTGTAGGACCAATTTCACCACTACACCATAAAGGAAGTAGCGAATGGCCTTGCGATTTTGAAAGAGGGCTTGAATCATTGGCGATAAGACCGTGTAAAGACCGAGAATTACGGTCTGCAACATCGCTACGATGAAGAGTCCTAAGGCCAAGCCATCCGGTTGCCCATAGAAAACCGTATAAAGTGGTTTTGCGACTGCTACTGCACCAAAGGTGGCTGGAAGCAAGAAAGCTAGCAACATGGTCAAGTTATCCTGTACGAGCTTCCCAGCTGCTTTTAGGTCCCCCTTCACATAATTCTCTGTCAACAGAGGAATCCCAACTCCCCCAATCGAAGTCGCTACCGCAATCAAGATCATGGTGATTTTGTTTGGATTAGCAGAGAAATAACTAAACATGACCAAGAGCTGCTTTTGACTATAATCTGTGAACCAAGACATGACATTGATAAAGGTCATCTGGTCAACAATTTGGAAGAGCTGAATCGCAGAACCAGTAATGATAAAAGGAATAGCCTCCCGAATCGTATCGATCAAGAGAGCCCGAGTGTCAATTCCTTCACTTCCCTCTTGCTTTCTAAAAATAGAAGAGAGTAAGCCTGTCTTTGCAAGGTAATAAAAGAGCACCAGAAGGCTCGCTCCCATACCAATAAAGGCAGCAAAGGTCGACTGCGTCACAGCCTGCACATAGTCTCCTGAGCCAATCTTCATGATGAAGAAGGTCGTGAGCAACATCCAGATGACCCGGATCACTTGTTCTGCAATCTGGCTAATGGCGTAAGGCTTCATGTTGTTAAAACCTTGGAAAAATCCTCGAATGACACTCATGGAAGGAAAGATCAAGACAGCCCAAGAAAGGCTCTGCATGATCGGAATCAACTCTTTTCCCCCACCTGAAAGACTCGCAAAAACAGGAGACAAAAGATACATGAGAATGGCAAATCCAAGGCCTAGAATTCCCATAAATTTCAAGAAGCCTCGAATCAAAGCAAAACTATGATCGGCTTGGTCCCGGGTATTGTATTTGGCTACTTGCTTGGCAACAGCTACGGGTACTCCGGCTGTCGAAATCAAGAGAAACCAAGCATAGATATTGTAACCCATTGTAAAAAGACCGTTGGCTTGTGGCCCATATTTTCCCATCCAAATATACCAAGGAATAATATAAGCAGCTCCTAGCAAACGGCTGATAAAGTTGCTGGCTGTCATCCAGGCAGTCCCGCGTAGCATCTGGGCTTGCTGGTCATTTTGTTCGTGACTCATTGGTGTCCTCTTTCGTTTCTTCTTCTCTTCATTATAAACTTTTCCATGACACTTGTAAAATAGGGACTTTAGGTTTACAATAGTTTTATGATTACAATTGAACAAACCCTCAACATTTTAAAACATGACCAAAATTTCCGAGAAGTTCTAGTAAATGGTGAATACTACTACCATCTAGAAGGAACAAGTTTTGATGCCATTAGCTATGATAGCCGTAAGGTTTCTGCTAGTACCCTCTTTTTTGTTAAAGGGGCGAGTTTCAAAAAAGAATACCTGGAACAGGCTATTTCTAATGGACTCGGCTTTTATGTCTCTGAAAAAGATTATGAAGTTGGTATTCCTGCCATCCTCGTCAATAATATCAAACAGGCCATGAGCTTAATTGCCATGGAGTTTTATGGGCACCCTGAGAAACAATTAAAACTATTGGCCTTCACAGGGACTAAGGGAAAGACAACCGCGGCCTATTTTGCTTACCATATTTTGGAACAAAGTCACCGACCAGCTATGCTGTCGACTATGAATACGACGCTGGATGGTAAAAACTTCTTTAAATCGACCCTGACAACTCCAGAGAGCTTGGATCTTTTTGCCATGATGGCTGAGGCAGTAGCCAATGATCGGACCCACCTCATTATGGAAGTTTCCAGTCAAGCTTATCTGGTAAAACGAGTTTACGGTCTGACCTTTGACGTTGGTGTTTTTCTCAACATCAGTCCTGACCATATTGGACCGATTGAACACCCAACTTTTGAGGATTATTTCTACCACAAACGTCTCCTCATGAAGAACAGCCAAGCCGTTGTCATCAATAGTGATATGGATCATTTCCAAGTTTTAGCGGACCAAGTCGCGAACCAAGACCACGATTTTTATGGAAGCCAGTCTGAGAATCAAATTGAAAACTCTAAGGCCTTCAGCTTCTCAGCCACTGGTAAATTAGCTGGAAACTATGAAATCCAACTGATTGGACATTTCAACCAAGAAAATGCTGTGGCTGCAGGTCTTGCCTGCCTTCGTCTAGGTGCGAGTCTTGAAGACATCAAAGAGGGAATTGCTAAGACGCGTGTTCCTGGCCGAATGGAAGTCTTGACTCAGAAAAATGGCGCTAAGGTCTTCATCGACTACGCCCATAATGGAGATAGCTTGAAAAAACTGCTCTCAGTTGTCGAAACCCATCAAACAGGGACCATTTCACTGGTACTTGGATCAACTGGTAATAAGGGAGAGAGCCGCCGCAAGGACTTTGGCTTACTCTTAGAAGAGCATCCTGAGATCCAAGTCTTCCTCACAGCTGATGATCCCAACTATGAAGATCCTTTGGCTATCGCTGAAGAGATTAGCAGCTTCATCACGCGCCCTGTTGAGAAAATCGCAGATCGAGAGCAAGCCATTCAACTGGCTATGGCAACAACCAGCAAGCCTGAAGATGCCGTCATTATCGCCGGAAAAGGAGCGGACTGCTACCAAATTGTCAACGGCGTAAAAGAAGAGTATCCAGGTGACGCCGCCATCGCTGAACGTTATCTATAATCAAAAAAACAAGGCTAGGAAGTTTTCCTAGCCTCTTTCTATTGTTTGATAAACATCAGTCTTTCCTTATCCAAGTCCACTGCTAATTCATATTTGCCTTCATCATTTTTGCGGATATAACCTAAGACTTCTAAACTATCGACAAAGATGTCCTTGCGCTTTTGCTGGACTTCTTCTTTCTTGAGGAACTTGAGCAAAAAGCTAGTCATATACTTGAGAGCATACTCGGGATTGACATCGCCTAAAATGACATAGAGCTTCTCTTGCTCCTCTGTCAATGGATATTGGTGTTTCACCTTGTAGAAGTAATTGGAAAGGGTCTGTGCATTTCGCGCAAAGTCCGTCTCCTCTATGAGAATCGCTTCATTGGTAGTATTGCGGAGTTCCGTTTGGAAGACCTTGGCTTTTAATTCTTGATAAACTGCACTGTCCTCTCGGACAAAGACCTCTTGATCCAAGTCAATAAGATCAGCTGACTCTAAGAAAGGCAGGTTGAGGGTGTAGCGTTTATTTTCTCGAAGGATCAAGCCCGCTTTGATATACTCCTCCATCAGCTTATCCACTGGTTGATCTGGAAATTGGGCCTTGATTTGCCGCAGGATCACATCGTCGTGCTGATCCAAATAGTTGATCAAGTCCTTGAAAAATGGCTGACGTGTCAAACGTATGGGATTAATGATTGTAATCATGAATAGGTCTCGTTTACTGTTTTATCGGTTCGTTCTTATTGTAACATAAAAATTAGTTTAAGCGAAATCAATACCAAAGGACAAAATCTTCAATTTATAGATAGGCAGGCAAGAGGGGAAAATAAGGCAATAAAAGAACTTAGTTTTTTCAATCCAAGTTTACTGTAGAAGCCCCATAAGTTATTCCAACTCATTTCATTTCTATTATTTTAAAAGAAATAAAATCAGTCAGTAGTTGCTTAATGCGTTCTGGACATTCTTCATTGTCCCTACTGTAGATACTCACTAGGCCATGTAAAAAAATAAAGATTCCACTACGAATATTTAGCACTTCTGCATCAGATAAGTCTTTCGGTAAAAAGACATCAATAGCTTCTTCCAATAAACGATAACTTTTCATTCTCAATTGCATCAACGGTTGCGAACAATCGCCTGGATCTTCATGCTCTCCACGGTAAAAAATCAATAATTCATAAAAACTTCGTTCTCTAAACCCAAAATCCACATATGTTTGACAGATTTGGAGCAGACGTTCTTTATCAGTCTGCTTGGAATGGCTGATTTCTAAGCAAGTATGATAGAGATGAGTTAACGGTTTTTCCGCTACTGCATATAAAATATCCTCTTTCTTTTTAAAATACTGATAAATAGCTGTATGTGAACATCCTGCAGCTTGAGCAATCTGCCTAATTCCCACCTTCTGGTAAGGTTCTTTTCGGAAAATTTCCTCTGCTACTCTGATAATTCTGGACCTTGTATCCTTTGCCATTACAAACTCCCTTTAAACCCATTCAATGCCTCAAAATCTCGTACTGCATCTTTTACCTCACTACCATGACAAACACTAACAAGTGCCTGCGGATAACTATTGAGAATTCTTTCACCACTAGCTAAAGCTTGTCTCATATCTGCTGTATATCCTTTCATTGGTGGACGCAACTTTCCACCTCTCGTAGCTGTGAAAAGATCTCCAGCGATTAAAACTTGATCCTCTTCATGGTAATAAACAACATGACCAGGGGAATGCCCAGGAGAAAATAGGGGTTTTAGTCCTGCACTACTTATCAAGTCTTGACCTTCTTGACTTTCAACAGTTATAAAAGTAGCCGGATCAAAAATCACTTTTTCCGTCTCTTTTCTATTAGGAAAAGGTTCTTTGCCTGAAATATAGGGGAATTCCTTCTCACTGATTAAAGTCGGGATGTTCCCAAAGTGCTGTCTAAGATAGAGCAAACCTTTGATATGATCTGGATGTCCATGGGTCAGAAAAATTGCTTCAATTTTTTGTGGGAGTAAAAACTGGGCAGCGTACTTCTCCATTCCTCGCATTCCCGTATCAATCACATAAAAGCGACCAGATGATTCAACTAGCCATATGCTGACAACAAAAATGCCCAATTCGAACTCAAACTTATTTATATGTGGACTGATTTGTTTTGTACGTGTTAATAAACGATACAAGAAAGACATATTTACTTCCTCCTTTAATTTCCAGAAAAACTAACCAGTGGTTAGTTTTTGCTGCAGTATATCATATTTTATCTGTCTATACAAGAAACATCCAGAGGATATTAAAATAAAAAATACAACTTTTACAAGTTGTATTCTAAGGTAGAACATATTTTTAAAATCAGGAAATAATATATCGAGACTTTCCGCTGTGAGGAAAGGATTAAAAAATTATTTTTCTTTAGTTTGATGTAACTCTTATAAACTGTATCAAAGTTTCAGATTGTTATTTCATGAATCCAAATCATCCAAATACCTTTCTTTAAAATGTAGCAGTGGAGATTGGGCTAACTGACTCGGGTTGGTCCCGGGCTGATCTAGAGGAACGGCTAGACCGAGCTCCTTGTAGTAATCCAGCCAGAACGGACTAATCTCCTCTTCCTCATCTCCAAACTTCATGGGAATGGTTTCAAAAATAGGAAGTAGTTCAGCAATGAACTGGGAACAGTAATAACCATCTCCATCCTGATAAAAGGACGCATTGTAGGGAGCCCCTAAAAGACTCTCTGCTCGCTTTTTGACCTCTGGACAATCAATCTCCGCACAGCGATAAAGGTCATATACTTTCTCAGCTTCAAAGAAATCTTCAGGGGACTGGGAAAGGACGCCACCTTCTACCGTGGCATGATAAATGAATCCGTCCAAAAAGATGGCCACATGGCTATAGTTGCCAGTTGATGCCTGGATGGCCTGCCCTATATCCGAATCATCTTTCACAAAGATTAAATCACCATTTTCTAGCATATTTCTCTCCTAGAAAAAAAGGAGCCGAAACTCCTTTTTAATAATGGGTTTCCCCATTTATCATTATGCATTAAAGCTTTCAGTCAATTGAGGAACCACTTGTTTCTTACGTGAAACGGCACCTGGAAGGAAAGCATGATTGTTTTCAAGTTTGAAGTTGAAGGCTGCTTCTACCTTGTCCATGTTGGCACCAAGAGCCAAGATTTCTGAGTTTGAGTTGACGATGTCTGTAATCATCAAAACAAAGTCAGAGTAGCCGTTAGTTGCATTGGCAGCTTGGATAGCTGCTTCGATTTCAGCTTGGCGTTCCAAAACTTCCGCAATATCAACTGTGTTCACTTGAGCCACACGAACGTTATTTCCGTTCAATTCAAAAGTCTTAGCATCGATGTCGATCAATTCTTCTGCTGATTTGCTTGCCAAGTTAGTACCAGCCTTGAGCATTGCAAGACCATATTCTTCCAAGTTGACACCAGCCAATTCAGCCAATTCTGGCGCAATCACTTTATCAGATGGGTGTGTTGTTGGAGATTTCAAAAGAAGGGTATCTGAAATCAAACCTGAAAGCATCAAACCTGCCAATTCTTTTGGCACTGCTACACCGTGTTCTTTGAACATGCGGTATACAATAGAAGATGCTGATCCAACTGGTTCCAAACGCATGTAAAGTGGGCTAGCAGTTTCGAAGTTAGCCACACGGTGGTGATCCACTACACCATAAACTTCTACTTCAGCAATATCTGAAACAGATTGTTGGAATTCATTGTGGTCCGTCAAGATGACTTGCTCTGCACCTTCTGCTTTAGCTGATGTGACGACGCGTGGTGCTTCCACACCAAAATAGTCCAATACGAAAGCTGTTTCTTCATTTGGAGTTCCAAGAGCCACTGCTTCTGTATCCAAACCATAAGCTTCTTTTGCAAGATAAGCAAAAGCTACAGATGAGCCGATAGCATCTGAGTCAGGATTTTGGTGACCAAAAACGAGAATTTTTGACATGTTTCTACCTCTTTATTTCATTTATAGATTCACTCTATTTTAGCACGTTTTGCCATTTAAAGAAAGGGAATAGTTGTGCATTTCAATAGAAAAGACAGCTGGAAGGCCCAACTGTCTATACTTTTTATCCTTTGACCCGTTTCAGGTAATCTTGGTAACTTTCTGTTTCCATCAAATCTTTTGCATTTTGGACCCGTTCTTTTGTCGGTGGTTTCACACCCTCCAATTTGTACGGAATTCCCAATTCACGCCATTTGAATTCCCCCATAGTATGGTAAGGAAGGATCTCAAATTTATCGACATTTTTAAGGGTTTTAACAAATTTTCCAAGTTCGATCAAGTCATCATCTCGGTCTGTCAAACCTGGCACCAAAACGTGACGAATCCAGACTGGTTTTCCAATATCAGATAGGTACTTGGCACAAGCTAGAATCGTTTTATTGGTATGGCTGGTCACAATTTTGTGACGTTCATCATTGATTTCCTTGATATCAAGAAGCACCAAGTCTGTCACTGCCATCAAGCGGTCAAATTTTTCCAAATAACGAGGCGTATTCCGGAAAGGAAGAGCACAGGTATCCAAAGTACAATGAATGCCCAACTCTTGAGCCTTGGTAAAAAGTGCAATCAAAAAGTCAATCTGCAAGAGGGCTTCTCCACCACTGACCGTGATTCCCCCTTTTTCGCCCCAAAATCCACGATAACGGAGGGCTTCTTCTAGGACATCATCCACGGTCCGTTCACGGGACTTGTTGGTTTCCATTGCCCAAGTATCTGGATTGTGGCAGTATTGGCACCGCATTTGACACCCTTGAAGAAAGACAATAAAGCGGATCCCAGGCCCGTCTACTGCCCCAAAACTTTCTGTTGAGTGTACCATTCCTGTTACTTTTCCATAGTCAACTGTTTCATTTTCCATTGAGGAACCTCTTCTCTTGAAAACGTTTTATGGTTTTATTATAACACGATTCCATCTATTTTAAAGAGTTTAAGCTTCTTTTTGAAAAGAAACTGTTCTTTTCAGTAGTTTTCATTGTCCTAGTACAGTTTCCAATATGGAACTATCTGTCCTGTATTTTAGGAGAAAAAAAGGAGCCAGCGACTCCTTTTTTAGATCTTTCTTTTGAAAACGTTAGTAAGTCTTTTTCTTCTTGTAGAAGACAAGACTCATCGTAGCTACTGCCACTCCAAAAAGGGCTAGATAGCTTGTTTCTTGTCCAGTAGATGGAAGGATTTTCCGTTTACCTGGTGTCTTGGTTTCTGTTGTAGCCTCTTCCTTGTCGTCTTGCTTCTCATCTTCGTTCTTGCCCTTCTCTTTGCTTTCAGCTGTTGAACTCTTTTGTTCATTGGCTTGAGTCTGATGAGGGACTAGTTGAGATCCTGTATTCGATGAAGAAGGGCTGGTTTGATCCGTTGGTTGTCCTGTATTTCCTTGTTGATCATCCGTCGGCGTTCCTGGAGTTTGTGCTCCACTAAAGTCGATTTGGACCAAGACAGGATCATGGTCTGATGCACGACCGTGTTCCTTCATAAAGGAAGCATTGATATGGACTGGTTCAAACCTTGCTTTTGCTGCCATGTTGTTTGAGATAAAAATGTTATCCAAAACTTGATTGCTTCCACGGTAGAAATAAGAATAGCGATCCCCTGCATCATGTTGGGCCATTAAGTTGGTTAGTTCGTTGCCCGCAAGGATCTGTGCTGTGGTTGAGAAATCGTAGTCATTAAAATCACCCGTCAAAACAAAGGTGGTCTTCGGATTTTGCTTCAAGCCTTCTTGAACGAATTGATGGATGACACTGGCTTGTGCTTCACGCGTTGGCAATGTATGTTCCACTGCTGGTTGGCTTGCCCCATAAATAGCATCATCTCCAATTTTTGATTTCAAGTGATTGGCAATCACCACAACTGGTTGACCTTTGAATTCAAATTCAACAGCCAAAGACTTGCGAGTATGATCAAACGATGGGTCATTAGGGGCAATCCGAGCTGGGTTTTTAACCAGGTGTCCCTTGTCAAATTGCGCCGCTTCCTTGCTAGTTGCTGCCTCTTTTTTGGCTAAGGTTACGCGTTCTGGATTGTAGAGGATTCCCAAACGAATATTGGAACCAGGCTTTCCTCCGTCAGCGCCATCTACTGGAGCAACCTCCGTATACTCATAGCTCTTGCCACCCAATTCCTTGATCCGATTGGCTAGTTTGCGTCCACTTTCAACACCACTGGTCGTTCCGTCATCCACACTACCATTATTGTCCTGCACTTCGATCAAAGTAATGATGTCTGGATTGTAAATTTCATGGATAAAGGAATTGGCAATCAGCGTCACCTTATCCTCTGGGGTTTCATTTTTGGCATTGTTTGCCGAGAAATTTTCAATATTATAGGAAGCAATGGTCAGCTTGTCCTCACTTGGTTGGGTTTGAGCTGCTTGACGCTGCAAGCCACCATCTTGGACCGTCAACTGTTGAGTGGGCTCTAATTTATAGAAGCTATTTCGATACGTTACCACTCCTGTCACATCTTCTGTAAAGTAATCCTTGGCTTTTGCGATAAACTTATTCCCAACATAAACCGGGATTGTCGCTGTATTTTGCTCATGTGGCCGTAGATTCAAACCTCCAATGTTATTTAAAGGAAGGCCTGTAAAATCTTCTCCCAAGACATAGATATCTCCTTTGTACTGGGGACCAAGGACATGCGGTTTCTTCACCACCGTGAGCATTCCTTCCAGGCTTTCCCAATAATCGAGAGCATCAGTTTCTGGAGCATAAGCAGTCGGATTAGGCTTCACCTCCGCTGGCATCCCCGCAGTGATATTCACAGCTTCTGGAAGAGGGGCTGTCCCGTCTTTGGTGATCCAAGCATCGACCAGCATGGTCACCGTTAAACTATTCGTCGGTTCCTTAAAGGTCTTCCCAGCTCCCAAGGTTACCTCTTCCATATAGCCTTCCTTGACGGTACCAGTGATTTTAACCTTGTCGCCGACTTTCACCTTGTATTTGGAAACAACATAAATCCCATCTGAAGTCCGACTATTGCCATCCGATTCAATATCTTGGGCATAAAAACCATAGCGGTCTGTTTTGGTCACCACTGCATTTTTGATAGCTACCTTTTGGCCTTCCAGTGGGGAGCGTTGCGATTCCCCTTGAATTTCCCCGATCTTAACTGTTTTCTCCTCAGTATCGTCTGAGGAACTGCTAGATGTCTCTTCTTTATCCCTCGAAGCTCTCGTCGTAGCGTCTGTAGTTGTTGTTGTAGCGGAAGTCGAACTATTTGTCGAGCTTTCCTCGCTGCTAGTGTTCGTCACAAGCGCTGGCTCTGAAGTCGAAGCTGTGGTCTCGTCTGCAACTACCGTGAGGGCACTGCTAAAGACCCCCAACTGACTAGCCAATAAGGTGGCTACTCCCAGTAGGCGAATCTTTTTACCGTTTTTTCTCATGCTTTTCTCCATCCCTAAAAAGTTTTCCTCTTTTATTATAAGGGAATGACTTTGTATTTTCAAGCGCTTTCAAAAATATTTTTCAAAAAAAACACTTCGACCCAAAAAGATCGAAGTGTCAAGAACTTAAGCTAAAATTGCCAGTGTCTGATACGGTTTAAGAATTACTTTTTCAGCAAGCTCTACATTCTTATAATTGGATAAGAGCACGCGCCCTGCTTGGTAGTCTTTTGGAATCGCCACTTCAGCTTCACTTCCATAGAAATGATTTAGTACCAAGAGTTTTTGACCGTCTAAGTGGCGTTCAAAGGCGTAGACTTCTTGACTATCTTCCAATGCTGGTAGGTAGCTTCCTTCTGAAATAATGGGCATTTCTTTGCGCAAGCGAATCAATTCATTATAGAAGGTAAAAATTGGGCCATCCATTTCCTTTTCAACGTTGAAGTCTTTATAGGACTTCCCAACTTTCAACCATGGCGTCCCTGTTGAAAAACCGGCATTTAGAGAAGCATCCCATTGCATGGGCGTACGTGAATTATCACGTGACTTAGCTTGGATAATCTTGAAGGCTTGCTCAGGTGACTTGCCTTGGTCCAAGAGCATTTGGTAAGCATTGATGGACTCCACATCCACGTAATCTGCCATCGAATCATAGTCTGGATCTATCATGCCGATTTCTTCTCCCATGTAGATATAAGGGGTACCACGTGACAAGTGAAGGCTAGCTGCGAGCATGGTCGCTCCTTCATTGCGGAAGTTCTTGATATCTACAAAGCGATTCAAGGCACGAGGTTGGTCATGGTTATTCCAGAAGAGGGCACTCCAACCATCTCGTTCACTCATTTCCTTGCCCCAAGTATGATAGAGACGCTCAAGCTCTTGCAGGAGGAAGGCTTTATCGAGACTGTTCAAGGGATGGGTTCGCAAGTTTCTAGACAAGCTCACTTTGACTTCCCTGTTTCCCAATTAACCAGTTATCAAGAAATCGTCAAAGCTTTCAGAAACCAATGTCATTCGTTTAGAAAAGATCAGTATCGATGAAAAAGGCGCTAAAAAGACAGGCTTCCCCCTTCACCGATTGGTTTGGAAAGTAACCCGGCAACGGATGGTGGATGGTGTCGCTTCTGTCTTAGATATTGATTACTTAGACAGAGAGCTGATCCCAGGCCTTACTAAGGAAATTGCCCAGCACTCTATCTACCAATATATAGAAGAAGACTTGAAATTGCAGATTGGCTATGCTAAGAAAGAAATCTTGATTTCACCAATCGATAATCGTGACAAAATCTTACTGGATCTTGGAAAAGACAAACACGTAGTAACGGTCCGCTCCCAAGTTCACTTAGCAGACGGACGGCAATTCCAGTTCACCGAAAGCCGGCACAAATTAGACAAGTTTCATTTTGTCGACTATGCAGAGCGGAGGAAATAAAGGAGGCTGGGACAAAAGTCCTAGCCTCTCAATTATTTTTGGATTGTCGAGCAAGACGCAGTGGTTGAGTGGGCTCACTACGCTGATTTCATCAGCTTTTACAGCCCTACTCAACTGTGCGGAGGTGGGACGACGAAATCGAATTCTAACGAATTACCGATTTCTGTCCCACTCTCATTTTATCCTAATACCAATTCATCACTAACCAGGGTTTCACCACTGTTTTGGTGGAAGAGGCGCATCAAATCTTCAACCGTTAGGTTTTTCTTTTCTTCTCCTTTGACGTCGACAACGATCTTGCCTTGGTAGAGCATGATCAAGCGGTTGCCGTATTCAATCGCATGGTTCATATCATGCGTAATCATCAAGGTTGTCAAATCATGGCTTTCCACGATCTTTTGTGTCAATTCCATGACCATTTCACTAGTCTTGGGATCGAGCGCTGCGGTATGTTCATCCAGAAGCAAGAGTTTGGGTTTGACCAAGGCTGCCATGACCAAGGTCAACGCTTGACGTTGCCCACCAGACAAATATTGGGTATCGACTTTGAGACGGTTCTCTAAACCGATATTCAGTTCCTTCAAGGCTTCACGGAATAATTCGCGATCTTTCTCGCGAACTCCCCAGCTCAAACCACGAGATTTCCCCCGTCGTTGGGCAATGGCCATATTTTCTTCAATGGTCAAACGGGAAGCTGTCCCCATTTTAGGATCTTGGAAGACACGCGCAATATCTTTCGCACGCTTACGAACACTCGTATTTTTGATGGAGTTACCTTCTAGCAAGATATCCCCTTCATCCACGACTAGGTTTCCTGCCAAGATGTTCATCAAGGTTGATTTCCCAGCTCCATTTCCACCGATAACCGAAATGAAGTCTCCTTCTTCTACTTGGAGATCCAAGCCTTTTAAGACATGGTTTTCATTGACTGTTCCTGCTTCAAATGTCTTATGAATACCTTCAATTGATAATAATGTTGCCATACTTTTCTCCTATTTATTTCCTAACTTCAGTCCACGAACACGAAGACGTTTTTGCGCCTCAGGAGCGAACAAGACAATCGCGAGCAAGATCGCATTGAAGAGACGAACCATATTTTGATCGAGATTTGGGATCTCGTAAATATTTAAGATAATCAAACGGTACACAATAGCTCCAACCCCGATGGAAAGCAAGCGCCAACCAATGGTCAATTCGTGGATCAAAACTTCAGCGATAATCACAGCACTCAAGCCGACTACGATCGTCCCTGTACCAGAAGTCACATCTGAGAAACCATCATTTTGTGCAAACATGGCTCCACAAAGGGCAATTAAACCATTGGAAATCATATAGCCCAACATCTTCATGTTATCTACATTGACCCCATTGGCCTCACTCATTGGAATGTTATCACCTGTCGAGCGCAAAACCAAGCCAAGCTGCGTCTTCATTAAGAGAGTTAACAAGATACAGACGATGATCAAGCAAGAAATACTAATCAAAAAGACAGCTTCTTCATTGGACAAGCCCAATTTCATGACACTTTTGAAAATGGTACTGGCATCGCCAATAGAGAGGTTGGGAACTCCCCCCATGATTTTAATATTGATAGAGTAGAGACCCGTCAAAGTGACAATCCCTGTCAAGAGGGCTGGAATTTTCATTTTTGTATGGAGAATTCCAGAAACCAATCCTGCGATCATCCCCGCCAGGAAGCCTAACAAGGTTGCAAGCCAAGGGTTTCTTCCTGCTTGAATTTGGGAGGCTACAACTGCTGCCCCAAGTGGAAAGGCTCCTTCTGCCGTCATATCGGCAATATCTAAAATTCGAAATGTTAAGTAAACACCAATCGCCATGATCGACCACAATAAACCTTCTGATAAACTTGATAAAACGAAATTCATCTCAAACCTCCTATTTTTCTACCTTCAACGAGCTAATATCAATTCCAAGCTCTTTCGCCATCTCTTTATTGGTATGCAATTCTAATTTTTCAGGTGTTTCAACTGCGATTTTGACAGGTTTCTCACCCTTCATAATGCGAATGGCCATCCGAGCAGCTTGTCTTCCCAATTCCTCATAATCAGTACCAAAGTTGTACAAGCCACCAGTAGCTACCATTTCAGCAGATCCACCAAAAACTGGCACCTTATGGCTGATAGAGACCTGTTTCACAGTGTCCATTGTAGAAGAAATGATGTTATCCGTCGGAACAAAGACGATATCTGCTTCTGACATGATACTGTCTGCTGCAGCCTTCACATTGTTACTATCGAGGATGGTTTTTTCAACCACTTGATAACCTTTAGCTTCAAGGATCTTCTTCGCATTGTCTTTTTGGACGACGGAGTTAGGCTCACTTTGCGTATAGAGGATCCCAACTGTTTTCGCCGTTGGAAGGACTTGCTTAATCATATCTACCTGTGTAGAGATCGCATCTTCTGACTGGTCACTTGTCCCCGTGATATTGCCGCCAGGCTCTTTCAAGTTTTTCACCAATTTCGCTGCCAATGGATCGGTCACAGCTGAGAAGACAACCGGCGTTGTTTTCGTCGTATTAGCCAAACTTTGTGCAGAAGGGGTTGCAATCGCAAAGACTAGATCACTTTCTTCCGCCAATTGTTTGGAAATGTTTTTCAGATTTCGTTGCTCCCCTTGAGCATTTTGGAAATCAATCTGGATATTTTTCCCATCCACATAGCCCTCTTTCTTCAACTCATCGATAAAGCCTTTTCGTGTCGCGTCGAGCGACTTATGGGTGATGTACTGGGAAATCCCAATCCGAAATACATTGTCTTTTTTAGCATCCTTCAGATGGTGTAAGGTCACCAATGAGGTTAACAGCAGTCCTACAACCAGGACAGGTGCTAGTAATTTCTTCACTACTTTCATTTTTTGACTCCTTTTCTGCAAATAAACAAAAAATCCGCTTAGATCATTCTCTAAACGGATGCTTGAAATTCTCCAACAAGTTACAAAACCTCGGTCCATTTAGATACTAGCTCTATGGACCATCATCAAAAATCTTAGCCACATAGATACAAACAAATTGCTTGGGTTGTTTGCATCCATGAGATCATGTCTACAAACACTATCTAAAGTAGCTAAAGTAAAATTTTTGAGTTGAAATGGCTTGTTGCTTCATGTTTATTTTCTGCTTTCTTTATTTATGGGTAATATCTTACCTTAATTTTTTTTAGCTGTCAAGACTATTTCAGAAATTTTTAAAATTTTTTGAAAATTCAACTAGCCCTGTCAAGAAAAAAATAGAGGCTGGAACACGTCCAGGCCTCTATTTTCTAATCTTCTTTTGATTTGGTTTCTTCATCATCTTCGACGATTTCAGAAATTTCAACTTTTACCTTGGTCACACGACCATTTTTCACCTTGTCATTTGTCAGAATCAAGTGTTTCTTTTGACTATCGACTTCACAGCTGAGTCGCTCTTTCAAGGTCGGAATTCGCCCAACCTCTGTCAGGTAATAGCCTGCAATGGTATCCACATCATCGCTTTCCAACTCAACATCAAAATATTCGTTAAAGTCATTTAGAGACATGGCTCCTTGTACGACATAGGTATTGTCCGCAATTTCAAAGACATCAATTTCCGCTTTGTCAGTCTCATCGTCAATTTCACCAACGATTTCTTCCAAGAGGTCTTCAAGAGTAACCAAACCAGACATCCCACCATATTCATCGAGTAGAATGGCCATTTGATTTTGCGTATTGCGCAATTCCTTCAAAAGATCATCCACAAAAATGGTTTCTGGAACAAACAAAGGTTCTTGCAAAATCTTTCTTAAGACAATATTATCAAAGCCATTGATAAATCCTTCGTTCAAGAGACGTTTGGTATGGATGAGACCGATGACATTGTCCTTGTCATCATCATAGACAGGAATCCGTGAAAAGTTTTGCTTAAGGATACTTTCAATAATTTCTTTGGTATCATCATTGATATCGACCATGAAGGCATCTGTCCGTGGGACCATGACTTCACGCGCTACCATTTCATCTAATGAAAAGATCCCTTGGAGCATCTCAATCTCGTCCGCATCTAGTGTTGCTTCACTATTGGTCAGCATATACTCGATTTCATCCCGCGTCATCTTTTCATCCGGATCATCGAATTCCATTGGCGTGATACGGCTCAAAAGGTTGGTCGATGCTGAAAGCAACCAAACAAAGGGGCTGACAATTTTTCCTAATAGAATCACAATCGGAGCTGTTCGAACAGCCAACTCATCTTTTAGGTTCATAGCGATTCGTTTCGGATAGAGTTCGCCAAACACGATCGAAATATAAGTCAAAAATGCTAGAGATAAAAAGCTTCCAGCTGCAAGAGCCGTTTTAGTATTGCCCATCCATCCAGCAATGACATGACCGAGACTTTCTGCAAGACTCGCCCCAGATAAGATGGTAATCAAGGTGATCCCCACCTGAATAGTGGATAAGAAATGGTTGGGCTGTTCCAAAACGCTAAGAAGACGGATGTATCTTTTATCTCCTTCTTCAGCCTTTTGCTCTACACGAGAGCGATTTAACGATACCATTGACATTTCAGTCGCCGAAAAAAAGGCGTTCAATAATGTCAAAACAATCAATAAAATAAATTCCAGTAAAATTTCCTGACTGCCAGGGTCTTCCATGGATAGTTTCCTCCAGTATATAATATTGTATATTATACCACAAAATAGGAGAGCCTGCATTCTTCTATAAAATTTTCTTTTTTTACCATCAAAAAATCAGGACCAGGTCCTGATTTTAGTGTTCTGCACTGGTAAAATCATAAAAGAAGGCATTGAGTTTTTCAACCAGCTCAAGCGATGAGAGACTACTTGTACAGATAAAAGGTTTTTTCTTTAATTCGGGCATCATAAAGTTGGCTACCACCACATCTGCATCCGAAGCTTCGATATCATCCACTGTCAGATTGTACTTGATCATCTGTGTAAATTCAAAGTTATCCGTACAGTAGAAATCAAGGAAATCAATCATGGATTTGGCATGGTGATCGTCAAAACGACTGATAATCAAGACCTTAATAGACTTCCGTCGGCGCAACAACTGCGGTAAGAGACGTTCCCAGTGAGTATAGACCGTGTAGATCATGTGCTTGATGATCTCTTCGTTCAGATCATGCTTCATGGTCTTCATATAAGTGATGATATGCTCCTTCAAATCATCATAGAAGGCTGGGAAGATGCTCATGAAATCTTCGTTGGTATTGGTCTTCGTATCAATTAAGAGGAACTCGGAGAATAATTCCTTCCGACCTAAGTGAGCCGTATTGTGAACGTGCATCAACATCTCATCAAGATTTTCAATGTCTAAATCATAGGTATAGCATAGATCCTTGAACATATCTTTGATGAGTCTGGTCGATTCTTTGGCATACGGATCAGTTTCTGCAGCTTCGACCAAGCTTTCTGGGCTGAAATAGAAATTCTCTTGAATGAAGATGATGAAGAATTGCTCCAGCACTCTTTCATTCAACTCGACACCCAACTGCAAACTAAAGTAGCGCAACATCCCCTCGACATTGGTCACCCCTTGATACTGGTCTTTATACACATCATAGTTCGTTGGCATGTCAATAAAATAGCCCTGCTTAATACGTGATAAGTAGACTGTCAAGAGAACTTTATAAGACCTGAGTAAAGAGAAGGTCAATGGATAGCCATAGAGTTTGAAGAAGAAGGTGATCAAATCGGTCACCGCCTCTTCCTTAAATTCTGGGAAAGGCCACTCCATATAGTAATAACGTTCCGCAAAATACTGGGCATAGAAGAAACGAACATCTACTTCATCCCCGACAAGATTCAAGGGTTTCAAATCAATCTTTACATTGTATTTGGTTTGAAGTTTCTGATTGATCGTCCGAATCAAGCGGTAGAAAGATTGGTAACTCAGATCAAACTTTCTGCAAATATATTCATTAGAAACATCCTTGTTGAAGAAGAGATATTCAATCAATTCGAAGGCTTGTGATTCTTTAAAAAAGTGATGATAAATCACCTCAAGCCCAACCGAATCCTCATAACTGATTTTGATCCCATTGGTAGAGGATTCAATTAAAAAGTCATCAAATGTACTACGAAGATTAGACAAATCCTCTTTTAACGAACGTTCTGTACAATCCAAACGCTTGGCCAACTCTTTCAAGTGGAACCATCTTTTTTCCTTAATCAAGATTTCCAATAATTGCAATTGGCGTCTCTGTTTTTTGGATAAGAGCAGTCTCATCTTTTCCTACCTTTTCATATTTTCTTTCAAAATCACTTATATTTTAACACATTTCATAGCACTTGTTGACTTTTTTCCAGCATTTTTTCAAAAAAATGTACAAAAAAGACTCCAAGGCCCATATAGGCGCTAGAGTCTAGGATTTATTAATGATTCCAAATTCTTCTTTTTTCTTCTGCTCCTTAGCAGCACGGTGGTTATCATAAAGATTTACCAAGAATTTTACAATTTCTTTTCCAATCGAATAGACTGGAATCGCAACGACCATCCCGATAATACCGTAGATATTACTTGAGAGTAACAAGAGGACCATAATGGTAATCGGGTGAACCTTCATCACGCCTCCAACGATACGCGGATAAAGAATATTTCCATCGATCTGCTGGATAATCAACATGTAAATGACTGCTTTGATCATCATATCCATATCGGTAAAAGCATAAGTGATGACCATCGGAATCAAGCCGATGGTTGGTCCTACATAGGGAATGAGGTTGGCCAATCCAGAAAAGATGGCAAAGACCAAAGCGTACTTCAATCCAATAAAACTATAGCCAATATAGGCTAGGGTTCCAATGATCAAGGCATCGATCGAAATCCCACTAATATAGCGAGAGACTGTTTCATTCAGACTAACCAAGAGGCTTGAAATGTGGAGTTTGTCATTGCGTAGAATGGTTCGCTCCAACATCGGCAATAACTTCTTCCCATCGACCAAGAAATAAACCAAGAAGACGGGGGTCATGATCAAGATAAAGACCGTATTGACAATGGTGTTAACCACACTTCCTAAACTGTTGGTCACACTATTCAAGAGATTTTGTAGGATATCCATATAAGAGAGATTCAACTGCTGAATCGTCGACTGGATATTCACATTCTGGAACAAAGGATTGGTCGAAAGTTTTCGAACCAAACTTTGGACTTCCCAGTAAAGTCCTTGAGTTGAATTGATCAAGCTGGTTAACTGATTGATCAAGATGGGGAGCAGATAAAAAATCCCTAAGCCAATGATCCCAAACAAGAGGACCAAGGTGATCAAAATCCCAAACACACGCTTGATTTTTAAATGTTTTTCCAACAATTCAACAATCGGATTGGTAATGTAATATAAAAAACCTGCAATTAAAAATGGTAAGAGGATGGTATTCAGAACAGATACAAATGGAGAAATTAAAGTTCCCATTGATTTCCAAATATAGAAAATCACCGTCAATAATAAGATCTCACATGTCCAGAATAACAATTTACTATTTCGAAACATTCCTTACCTCCTGTTTTCTATTCTACCATATTTTATGATAGAATAAAGGAGATTTTAATCAAAAGGATGAAGTTATGAAGAATTTGATTGAACTACAAGACGTCAATTTGATCCGTAATGGAAAAGCTCTTTTGAAAGAGATTAACTGGCAAGTGAAAGAAAATGAATGCTGGGCCATTTTAGGCCTCAATGGGGCAGGAAAATCGACCCTCCTCAAACTGCTCATGTCTGAATATTGGGCTAGTTCCGGCCAAGTAACGGTCCTTGGAACCCGCTTTGGAGAAGGGGGCATCCCTGAGTTGCGGAAGCGTATTGGGATCGTTAGCTCCTTTATTTCAGAAAGACTGCCAGAGCATTTTTTGACAGAACAAATTGTCCTAACTGGTCAATACAAGAGTAGTATTTTATATGCTGCATACGGGGAGGAAGAACTAAACTGGGCACGGGATATGCTAACTTCGATTGGAGCTAGCGCTTTGATCGGTCGCAAATACCGTGAGCTCTCCCAGGGAGAAAAGCAGACCGTTCTCATTGCACGAAGCCTCATGGACCAGCCAGATCTGATCATTTTTGACGAAGCTTCTAGTGGATTGGATCTCTTTGCCAGAGAAAAGCTCCTCCGCCAGATCCATCATATCAAACAACTGGATCACGCGCCAACCATGATCTACGTCACCCACCATGCCGAGGAAATTACAAAAGACATGACCCATGTCCTCTTACTCAAACATGGCCAAGTGGTTGAGCAAGGACCAAAAGATCAAATTCTAACACCAGGTGTTCTCAGCCATTTTTACGAAGCTCCTGTATCCCTTATTGATCTTGGTGACGAGCGACTCTTTGTCAAACCAGAAATCGCACACTGAAAAGAAAGTGAATAAAGCAATAAGAGAGTGGGACAGAAATCGGTAATTCGTTAGAATTCGATTTCGTCGTCCCACCTCCGCACAGTTGAGTAGGGCTGTAAAAGCTGATGAAATCAGCGTAGTAGATCCCACTCAACCACTGCATCTTGATCGACAATCCAAAAATAATTGAGAGGCTAGGACTTTTGTCCCAGCCTCTTTTACTCTTATCTCAACGATTTCGTGCATACTCGATCAAATCGTATGGAAGCGTATTGGCACTTTCTCTTAGGGAATAGCTTTCTAATTCATTGACATTTTGTCGCATACGGCGCGCTTGCTTGGCGGTAATCAGGTGTTGCGCTTCATATTCAAAAATAATCTTACGCTCCAAATAATAGCCTCTCAACATTTCATCGATATTATTTGGTTTCACGCGATTAATAACCCGCTCCACAAAGGCCCCACTGGTAATAATAGCTGTCTCTCTCAGACGAGATTCTTGTAGGAAAGAGATCAAACTGCTCCGATAAACCCCCTTGAGGTCTTCCAAACTTTCGATAATGATTTCCGTATTGGCCAGATAAAGGGCCGCAATCTGGTCATAATCAATGGCCTCTAACTTACTGTCTTCTCGGGTCCACCAGTTTCGCAAGCCAGATCCAAAAGTTAAGATCTCATGAACTAATAAACGCAAAAGTCGGAAAGACACCAAGAGGTAATAGGTTAAGCGAGACGAAAGATTGCGATTGACACGTTGCTCCATATTGCGAAGATAGCGTTGGTAGACACGGTAGCCCCGCTCTCGAATCTTTCCTTCTTCATAGGCCTGTTCCAAGCCGTCACTTTCAATACTCAAAATCAGGAGCTTCAACTGTTCCCAGTCCTTTTGAATGAGCCTGTTTTCTTGGCCTAGAATCAAGTTTTCTATGCGGCCATGGTAGTTATCAATCGCCGCATACAAGGGACCCTTGTGCTTGCTATTCTTTAGGTCTGCTTCTAATTCCATGACGACATCATTTAAAATCGCGATCTGCATCAGGTAGTCATTGGTTTCTTCCTTTTCTTCTGATAATTTTGGAAGTACCACTAAGCCTGCAATAAAGCTGACAAGGGTAACTCCTGCCACTAAAAAGAGTAGGATAGGGTATTCTTTTTCGATCTTGGTTGGAATCAAAAGAATCGTCGCAATCGAAACCGTTCCCTTCACACCCGAAAAGGTCAGCAATAAGGCATCTTTTAGATAATTTCTTAACGATTTTTTTAGTCGAACCGTTCGGAACCAATAAAAGAGGTAAACCATGACAAAACGAATCAAAAAGAGCAAGGCTGTCAACAGAAAGACAGAAAGAACTAAAAGAAGATTATTGTAAATGGGACTACTTAAGATGGGCTTGGAGATCATTTCCAATTCCATTCCTAAGATGACAAAGACCGACCCATTTAAGATAAAGTTGACCGTATTCCAGACAGTATGACTCACAGTATCTACCCGCGCTTCAAGGAGGGTAATGTGCTTAAAGCGACTGGCTTTTAGGATCCCTGACACAACTACTGCAATGATACCAGAGACATGGAGTTCTTCTGCTAGGAAGAAGGTCAACAGTGGGAGACTCAGTTCTAATAACAATTCACTGGCAATATCACTGGCGCGAACACTCAAGAGCAAGGTTTGCAACCACCGGTTCACAAAGGCCGTCAAGATCCCCACCGCAAATCCTCCAATAATGGAGATTCCTAAGGAAACCCCTGCCTCTCCAAGGGAGAAACTTCCGGTCGCAAGGGCTGCCAAGGCCACTCGAAAGGCAACTAGACCTGAGGCATCATTTAGTAATCCTTCGCCTTTTAAGATATTCGAAACCCGCTTTGGAAAGCTAAAGCGCTCAGACAGAGAAGCAAAGGCTACTAAGTCGGTAGGCCCAAGGGCTGCCCCTACTGCCATACAGGCTGCTAAAGGAAGGCTCAGCCACAAGGAGTGAGCTGCCCAGCCCAAACTAATGGTGGAGATAAAAATCACTGGGAAAATCAAATAGAGGATGACCCGCCAGTGCTTTAAGACGGAAGTAATATCTGCTTCTTCTGCTTCTCGAAATAAGAGAGGGCCAATGACCAAGGCCAGAAAGAGCTCGGTATCCAGATGAAAATTTTCTTCGGGCACAAAGAGAGCCCAACCAATCCCTAGTAAAATTTGAATCAAGGGCAGAGGAAGGCTCGGCACAAGTTTATTCGTGGCATTTGAGACGATCAAAATCATCGAAAAGATCACTGCATAAAGGAGTAGTTCCATATCACTCCCTCCTTAGCGTTCTTGGCAGCAGGTCTCAAATTGCTGTTTTAACTCCGCAATCTTTTGGTCTGTCTTGGTTACATCCTTGTGCTCAATCTTCTTTTGGCACCGTTCCATCTCAAGCGAAACCAATTTCTTTTTTATTTTGAGCATCTTTTTGGTCATATGGGCTTCATCATAAAAACCTATTGCACGCTCGTGGATGGTTGATTCGACAAAATCATGTCTCAATCCTTCGATTTTATTCTTTAAATATTCTTTATCCATGACGGTAGCTTTCTAATTTTTCGATCATGACCAAAAACGGTGGCTGATTCACTTGATTCAGTGTCCGGTAGATGGTCACTGTATAGTCTTTTTGAGGGAGCTGACTGACAAAGTCTAACACTGCATCACGCTCGATGTCTCCTCCCTCATGACCATAATAGATCATAATAGCAATTCGCCCACCTTTTTCTAGGCGAGCACAGATTTTTTCCATCGCTTCAATCGTAGTAGCCGGAAGAGTAATGACCGATTTATCCGCAGATGGCAGATAACCCAGATTAAAAATAGCTGCTTTGAGGGTCTCCACATATTGGTCCACATGCTGGTGACCATCCAAAATCAACCGGACATGTTGAAGACCCAACTTTTTCAATCTTTCTTGGGTATTTACAAGTGCTTGCTCTTGAATATCAAAGGCATAGACCTGGCCTGCTCGTTGGGCTAAAAAAGCTGTATCATGTCCATTTCCCATGGTCGCATCCACCACCACATCTTCTTTGGTGATGACTTCTGCTAAAAATTGATGGGCCATTTCAAGTGGTCGAAGCATCGGCAGTCTCCTTTTCTTCTAGCTTACATCCTTGGGTACTTCCACGCCGACGCATTTCAGTTTCAATAGCGTTTAGGACTTCCCATTTGTTGAGGCTCCACATAGGGCCAATCAACATATCCCGTGGGGCGTCTCCCGTAATCCGGTGGATGACAATGTGTTTGGGGATGATTTCCAACTGGTCACAGATGACCTTGACATACTCCTCCTGGCTCATGAGTTGAAGTCGTCCTTCATGATAGTCCCGTTGCATCCGTGTATTGGTCATCAAATGCAAGAGGTGCAACTTGATGCCATCAATCTCATTATCAGTCACACAACGGCGAACATTTTCCACCATCATCTCATGCGTCTCCCCAGGTAGACCATTAATCAGATGAGAGACGATCTCAGCCTTAGGCACCTGTTTGCGAATACGCTTGACTGTTCCAACATAAAGATCATAACTATGGGCACGATTGATCAATTCAGAAGTCGCTTCATAAGTCGTCTGAAGACCCAACTCAATCGTCACATGCATGCGCTCTGTCAGCTCTGCTAGGTAGGCCAAGGTCTCAGCTGGTAAACAGTCCGGACGCGTACCAATGTTGATTCCTACCACTCCTGGTTCATTGATGGCCTGTTCATACCGCTCTCGAATGACTTCCACTTTATCGTGGGTATTGGTGAAATTTTGAAAATAGACTAAGTACTTCTTCACATCTGGCCATTTCCGATGCATAAAGTCAATCTCTTTGTAAAATTGTTCTCGAATCGGAGCTTCTGGGGCCACAATGGCATCTCCTGAACCCGAGACCGTACAAAAAGTACAGCCACCATGGGCGACTGTTCCGTCTCGATTGGGACAATCAAAGCCTGCATCAATAGGGACTTTAAAGGTCTTTTCTCCAAATAAGGTTCGATAATAATCATTCAAAGTATTGTAGGATTTCATACCCTTCATTATAGCAAAAAAAGAGTCGAACTCAAAACGCGAGTTCAACTCCTAGTTGTTAGATGCTTATTTTTGCTTGCCTGTAAAGCGCCATTGAAATCGCAAGCGATCATACAAGGGATACTCAAACTGTAAGACAGCAAGGCCCAAAATCATACTGCCAAGAACGTCTGATGGATAGTGGACCCCGACATAAACGCGGGAAACCACAATGGTCACGATTCCCAGAACCAGCAAGCCTTGAAGGCAATAGCAGGCTGTTTTATTTTTTACATGTTGGCCGATTATAATGATCAAACTTCCCAAAACAAGGGTAGACGCCAGTGAATGACCACTCGGGAAAGAAAAGCCTTTTTCCTCTACTAGATGAAGAATACTTGGTCTCGGTCTCTGGTAGATATTCTTTAGAAGAAGAACTAAAAGACCCGTCAATACCAGATTGCTCCCTAGAAAAAGAGCTTCACTGTACCATTTCTTATAGGCAAAGACCGCCAGCAAAAGACCTACCCAGATGACAATGATCTTGGTATCCATGACGTGGGTCACCTTGGTGAAGAAGGCCGTCAGTGTTGCAGGCAGTTCGCCTCGAATAGCAGATTGAATCGTGCTATCAAAGCCTGTTAATTGTTGCGGGTAAAAGCGAATCACATACCCAAGAATGACAAAAATGAGAAGGGCGAAGCTTGCCTTCGCCCAATGTTGTTGTTTATTTTTCATATTTTTTCAAAATCGGTTGCAATAAGGTATAGATCAACCCAAATGCGATGGCCCAAATCACCCCTTCGATCAGGTTAAACGGTGCAACCATTGCTGCTAAATAGTGGATAAGCCCTAGTGTTTTCGAAATATCATAGTTCATAAAACGAGCATACAAAGGGATTGCATAGACATAGTTTACCAATACCATCGTGATACTCAAGCTGATCGTTCCAACAATCGTTGCCAGGACAAATCGACCATGGGTGCGTTCTTTGTTCCAAATCCATGCAAAAGCAAGAACAAAAACAAGAACTCCAATGATATTGATTGGTAATCCGATCAAGGTTTCAAGCCCCTTATTATTAAGGGCTAACTTAAGAACAGATCGGATCAAGGTTACCCAAACGGCACTTTTAAAATCCAACAGGACCAAGGCCAACATAATGGCGATAATACTCAAATCAATTTTGAAGAAATCTATCAAAAAAGAAAATTGATAGAACATCAAAATAAAAGATAAAGCGGATAAAACAGCCACTAGGGTCAGTTTACGTGTATTTGTCATAACAGGTTCCTCCAATTTTTTAAAAATTAGAGAAGCTGGAAAGACGTCTACCCCATCATTCTACTCTAAACTATTTAAACAAAGCTTAAACTAGAAAATATTCTAGTTACTTTAGCTGGTCTCCATCGAAACATGCCGTTAGTCAGTCTTAGTCCCTAACGTTCCATTTCCATGCATCAGCTCTAAACAGATCAGAATAGCTGTCAGTCTATTCGTCTCTCGTCTTCTCCCATCCAGACTATACTGTCGGTTGTGGAGTCACACCACATCAGCTTGCGCTCGCGGACTTCTTTAAGAGTATGGAAAAGAACATTTCCTAGTAAAAGTCACCGCCGGTCGGGAATTACACCCTGCCCTGAAGACTTCTTAATCATAACAAAAAAAACTTGCTAAGGCAAGTTTTGTAACTTTATAGATTACATCGTTCGGTTTTTTAGTTTTCATCGGCTATTTGAGCTTGTCGTGTTCATAACGATGGCTCAACTCCAGCCCCTTAAAACCTTGCTGGCGGAGAGCCTCATAGACAATCATGCAGACGGTATTGGAGACATTTAAACTACGGACATGCTCATCATTCATCGGAATGCGAATGGCCTTCTCTTCGTGCTGGCGCATAAAATCTTCCGGCAATCCTTTATCCTCGCGTCCAAACAAGAAATAATGGGACTTCCCATCCTGATAAGAAACGTCCGAATAGGTCTGATTTGCAAACTTGGACACTAGGTGCACCTGACCGTCGCGCGCCGCTTCCATAAACTCTTCCAAGCTATCATAAAAACGGACATCCAGCTTGTCCCAATAATCGAGTCCTGCTCGCTTCATTTTGCGATCATCGATCGGAAAAGCCATAGGGCGAATGATATGCAAGGGGGAATTGGTCGCCGCACAAGTCCGTGCAATATTTCCCGTATTTTGTGGAATCTGAGGTTGGAACAAGACGATGTGGTTTTGAGCAGCTGACTCTTGGTAGTCCAGTTCTTCAATATTCATACTCGATCTCTTTCTGATAAAAAAATAGCCACACTGCCCGGAGTCAAGCTCAGCAAACAGCGTGGTTACAGCTTCATTAACTTAACTCACAACAGGTTTGAGGTAAATCAACGAAGGTACTTTCTAAGTATAACACTTTTGAAGCTCCTGTCAATAGTTTTTTTAGATTTTTTTAAGAAACTTTATCAAAGTTTTCAATCCCTCCTCGTTCTACTCTTTTGACGATTCTTCCTACTTGTACTTAGCTTCTCAAAATTCCACCAGAAAATCCTTAAAAAAGATGAATTTTTCTTGAAAATAGAGTATGATAGAAGCATACTCTGGAGGTATTCTATGAAAATTATTGTTGTTGGTGGAGGAAAGGTCGGAACGGCCCTTTGTCGTTCTCTCGTTGCTGAAAACCACGATGTTATTTTGATCGAAAAAGACGAATCCGTTCTTAACCATATTACCAAACGGTTTGATATCATTGGAATTTTAGGAAATGGGGCAAATTTCAAGATCTTGGAGCAGGCGGATGTTGAAGACTGCGACATCTTCATTTCCATGACCGAGTACGACGAGGTTAATATGGTCTCTGCAGTTTTGGCTAAAAAAATGGGAGCCAAAGAGACCATCGTTCGGGTGCGGAATCCGGAATATTCCAATTCCTACTTCAAGGAAAAAAATATCTTGGGCTTCTCCCTGGTTGTCAATCCGGAATTGCTGACAGCACGTTATATTGCCAATATTATCGATTTCCCAAATGCGCTTTCTGTGGAGCATTTTGCCAATGGTCGGGTAGCCTTGATGGAATTTAAGATCAAGCCAGATAGCAATCTCTGCAATATGAGCCTCTCCCAATTCCGGAAGAAATACGGAAATGTCATTGTTTGCGCAATCGAGCGTGGCAACGAACTCACCATTCCAAACGGAGATTTTGTCTTGCAACCTCAAGACAAGATTTTCGTAACAGGTAACCGGATCGAGGTCGTTCTCTTCCACAACAATGTTCGCCCTCAGGTCATTAAAAGCATGATGATCATTGGTGCTGGGAAAATTGCCTATTACCTACTCAATATTCTTCAAGATGTACGCCGCAAGATCGATCTCAAGGTTTTAGAAGTCAATCGTGAACGAGCGGAATTCTTTAGCCAGGAATTTCCTGATCTCTATGTCGTCCATGGAGACGGAACTGCCAAAGACATTCTTTTAGAAGAGAGTGCCAATAACTTCGATGCTGTGGCTACTTTGACAGGGGTCGATGAAGAAAACATCATCACCTCCATGTTCTTGGATTCTGTCGGCGTCAAAAAGAACATTACCAAGGTCAATCGAACCAGTCTGTTGGAGATCATTGGCGATCAGGATATGACCAGTATCGTTACGCCAAAACGCATTGCCGTAGACACTATTATGCACTTTATTCGCGGACGTTACAATGCACAGTTCTCAAACCTAGAAGCCCTGCACCATGTCGCAAACGGTCGGATTGAAACCTTGCAGTTCCAAATTAAGGAAGACAATAAACTAACCCAATATCCCCTCTCTGAATTGAAATTGAAAAAAGGCGTCTTAATCGCTGCCATTATTCGAGATGGTAAGGCGATTTTCCCTAATGGAGATGACCGTTTGATGGTAGGAGATCGGATTATCGTAACCACCTTGATTCAAAATGTCACTAAAATCTACGATCTACTTGAGAGGTAAGCCTGATGAATAGAAGCATGATTCGTTACCTCTTGTCCAAGCTCCTCTTAATCGAGGCAGCTCTCCTGATCGTTCCCTTAGTCGTCGCTACGATCTATCAGGAACCTGCCAAGGTCTTTGTCTCTATTGGGGCAACCATGGCCATCTTACTTGGGCTGGGGCTACTTGGTAGTTTTCACAAACCAAAGGACTTTCACATTTATGCTAAAGAAGGAGTCCTGATTGTAGCACTCTGTTGGATTCTCTGGTCCTTCTTTGGTGCCCTTCCCTTTGTCTTTTCGGGACAAATCCCCAACATTATCGATGCCTTCTTTGAAGTCAGCTCCGGCTTTACAACAACAGGGGCAACGATTTTAGATGATGTGGGTGTCCTCAGCCACTCCCTCCTCTTTTGGCGCAGTTTCACCCACTTGATCGGTGGGATGGGAGTATTGGTCTTCGCCCTTGCCATTATGGACAATAACAAGAACAGCCACCTCGAAGTCATGAAGGCGGAAGTTCCTGGTCCAGTTTTTGGAAAGGTCGTTTCCAAATTAAAAAACACAGCTCAAATCCTCTACTTCTTGTACTTGGGCTTGTTCTTCCTCTTTGTGGTTCTTTATTTCCTTGCCGGCATGCCCCTTTATGATAGTTTTGTCATCGCCATGGGGACGGCTGGGACTGGGGGCTTTACCGTTTTTAACGATGGGATCGCCCACTACAATAGTAGTTTGATCACCTATTTAGTCAGTATCGGGGTTTTAGTCTTCGGGGTTAACTTTAACCTCTACTACTTCCTCATGATCCGAAAATTCAAGGCCTTCTTTAAAGACGAGGAATTGCGGACCTATATCACCATCGTCCTCGTGTCCAGTGTCTTGATCGCTTACAATGTCCTTCATCTCTATGCCAATGTCGCTAAGAGTTTTGAGATTTCCTTCTTCCAAGTTTCCAATATCATCACCACTACCGGTTTTGGTTATGGAACGACGGAAAAATGGCCTCTCTTTTCTCAGTTTATCCTCTTAATGCTGATGGTCATCGGTGGTTCTGCTGGATCGACCGCTGGGGGGCTTAAAGTCATTCGGTGCTTGACCTTATGGCGAATCGCAAAAAATCAGGTTCTTTCGACCTTGTCTCCGAATCGCGTTCTGACCTTGCATGTCAATGATACGGTATTGGATAAGGATACACAGCATCAGATCCTCAAGTACTTTACAATATACAGTTTTATCACGATCGGTCTGCTCTTTGTAGTCAGTCTAGACAATAATAACTTCATGACGGTTGTCAGCGCTGTCTTTAGTTGTTTCAACAACATTGGACCTATGATTGGAACAGGTCAAACCTTCTCCATCTTTAGTCCGATTTCAAAACTGTTGCTTTCCTTAGCCATGATTTCCGGACGGCTTGAAATCTATCCAATGATTCTTCTCTTCCTCCCTAAAACATGGTCTAAACGCTGATAGACAACTCTTGTACAAAATCAACACCCTTAGAAAAATAATTTCTAAGGGTGTTTCTGTTTATTTGCGATCATCCTATTTTGATTCTTCATTTCGCTTCAGACTAAAGTGGTCTGGCAAGGGATCTGGCCCCGCCTGGCTTCCAGGATGGCATCGTAAGATCCTTGCAATCCCCATCAAGACACCTTTCACACCAAAACGTTCAATCGCTTGGATCATATAATTGGAACAGGTCGGTTGAAAGCGACAAGAAGGCGGAAATAGGGGAGAGATCCATTTTTGATAGCCTCTGACCAGCGCAATCAGGATTGTTTTCATGCTTTTTTAGATTTAGTCACTGCTAGATTGTGCAACTGGCTGATTTCTTTTTTGTTCAAGCGACGGTATTCACCCGGACGTAGCCCTGAGACGTCCAAATTTCCAAACTGGGTCCGGGAGAGTTTATCCACTAAAAGTCCCACAGCTTCAAACATCTTTTTAACCTGGTGGTTACGCCCTTCATGAATGGTCAACTGAACCACTGAACGGTTCTTTTCGACATCCACTTTTAAGATCTCATAAGTCGCTGGCTTGGTTTTCTTTCCATCAATGGTCACCCCTCGCGTCAAGGGACGCAAGTTTTCCTTATTGGCAATCCCTTTGACACGCGCCACATAGACCTTATCAATTTCATTGCGCGGGTGAATCATCTCATCTGTAAAATCACCATCATTGGTCAAAATCAAGACACCAGATGTATCCCAGTCCAAACGTCCCACTGGGTAGATACGCTCTGGCACTTGAGATAAAAGGTCAACGACTGTTGTCCGTCCTTTATCATCCGATACACTAGAGATGACGCCACGTGGCTTGTTTAATAGATAGTAGACCTTTTCTTCGTTATAGATTGGAGTCCCTTCTACTTCAACCTGATCACCGGTTTTAATGATGGTCGCTAATTCACGCACAACTTGGCCATTGACCGTCACCAGGCCTTGCTTGATCAGTTCTTCGGCCTTGCGACGACTAGCCACGCCTGCATGGGCAATATATTTGTTAATTCTCATCTAGTTCCTCTGTTCTCTCTGAAAATAATTGACCCTCTTCTGGATCGATGTCCACTTCCTCAACCTTTGGCAATTCCTCCAAATGATTGATCCCCATATAATCCAAAAAATACTCCGTCGTGACATACAAATTAGGACGCCCGAGGACTTCTTTTTTCCCATCTTCGCGGATCAGATCAAATGATAGTAGTTTGGTAATGGCACCACTGGAATTGACGCCTCGAATATCATCAACTTCCACGCGGGTGATCGGTTGCTTATAAGCAATGATTGACAAGGTTTCAAGGGCAGCCCGAGACAAACTTTGGTTCATAGGCGTTCTAGAATAGTCTCGTAAAACCGAAGCATAGTCTGCCTTTGTCACCAATTTATAACGGGAAGCTGTCTCCATTAAACACAGACTCGTATCTGTATCCTCCTGGTATTTTTGGGCCAATTTTTCTAAACTTTGCACCACACCTGTTGGGGGTAAAGAGAGAAGATCTGCGATTTGTCTGGCAGTAATTCCTTCTTCACCCGCTACAAATAAGAGTGCTTCAATTTCAGCTAATTTGCTCATGTTCAATCCTATTTAAGTAAATTTCTCCAAAAGCCCTATCCTGTACCACTGTGACCTCTTGAATCTTGATCAATTCAAGGGTTGCAAGAAATAGGGTAATGACCTCTTGGAGATCCGCTGCTTCTAGAAACAAGTCCTGCAAGAGAACTTGTGAACGATCGTGGAATCGGTGACGCAGCTGGTCCATCAGATCCTCAATCTTGTATTCATCCTTTACAATGGTTGTATGGTTCTGGCGGAATTCTTCTTTTTTCTTGGTCAATAGTTTTGAGAAAGCCAAGAAGAGATCCACCGTGGTGCGATCATGAAGTAATTCGGTATCGTCATAGACCAATTCCATCTTCGGTTTCGAATAATAGAGGGCGCGCTCCTCGTGCTGCGAGGCCATCAACTCTCCTAATTGCTTGTAAGTACGGTACTCTTCCAATTGAGAAAGGAGGTCCTGCTCTAGATCCTCTGCTTCATCCATCTCCTCTGCGACCTTAGGAAGAAGTCTTCGACTCTTGATCAGGGTTAGTTGACTAGCCATCAGCATGTATTCCCCTGCCACCTCTAGTTTCATAGCCTGGAGAGTCGCCAAATAAGCCAGATACTGTTCGATCACCTCAATCAAGGGGACCTCATAGATATCCATCTGGTATTTAGAGACCAAGTGGAGCAAGAGGTCCAAAGGTCCTTCAAAATCTTTAATTTTAATATCCATTATTTATATTTTTCTAATGTCACCATGGTTTTTAGGCCCAATTCACGCGCAATACTAAAGAGATCCACACCGAGTTCCCGTTGTTTCAAAATATACTGCTCACGAATTGATTGCGCCGAAAGGTCTTGGTTGCCTTTTTCGATCAAGAAGGCTTCTAATTGTCGGAATCCCCACTGACGGGAGTAAGATTTTCCTTTATTATCAAAGAGATAGACACCATCGAGGAAGAGTTGCAACTCTTCCAGTAAAGGATCTGGAACTTTTAAAACCCGTTTTTGGCCATCTTTGCCCACTCGAATGACATGAAAGTCCAGCTGAATATCTTCGACCTTGACTTGGAGGATCTCACTTGGCAATAAGCCCATCTCCAGAATCAATAAGGCCATCAAGCGTCCCTGTGGGTTAGTTGATTCTTCCCAAAAATGGGTCAGATTCAATAATTCACGATCATGGGTTTTGGCCGGTTGAATTTTAGGCAAGACCAAACGATGGTATTCAGAAATAAAGCGTTCTTGATACAAATAATATAAAAATTGGTTAACAGCGGATAATTTCCGTTTTTGAACCGCCGGTTTAAAATCTTTAATCGAAGCTTGGTAAATTCTCAAATTTGTCGGTGTCACTTTTCCATGAATTGATTCAATAAATTGGTCCAAATCATAGAAATAGGCTGACTGAGAATTTTCACTTAGTTCTTTTTGATCAATAAAACTTGCAATAAATTCTTTCATTTTGGAATCATCTCGTATTCATTTGAAAAATTATGCATGAGCGAATTGATGGCTTTGAGGATCGATTTCCGCGTAATAATCCCTTGGAAATAACCTTCTTCATCCACCACCGATAAGAAGGAGTCATCTACCAACTTGTGAAGGACTTCTGTCAAATTGAAGTCTAAGCCGATGACCCCAACCTCCTTCTTTGCAACGTCTACGATATCCATCGAAGCAAAAGTCTCCTCAGGAATCTCGTGTTTCAATTGATAAGATAGAATATCCGTTAGGGAGATCGTCCCCACAAACTTGCGTTCATCCGTCACTACCGGGATGCGACTATAGCTAATCTGGCTCAACAGCAAAACCGCATGGTCTACATTGTGGGTATCAATCAAGACCGCTAAATTTTTGGCAGGAGTTAAGAACGTCTCTTCCTGCGCCAACAAGAAACGTTCAAATTCCTTTGCTATCATCTGCTAAACTCCTTTGTCAATTCAGGGTACAATTCATGATCTCGCGTATAATACTCTACCTTGAAGTTCGAATCGGTAATCTCTATCTTGGCATACAAACACTCGCGAATCAGACCACGAGGTTGGCTAATGGATCCAGGATTCACAAAGAGGGTTCTTCCTTCCTTCCAAGCATCTGGGATATGAAGATGGCCGTATAGACAGATATCTGCTTCCTCCTCTTGGGCCCACAGATCCAATTTTTGAAAACTAAAATTGATCTGGAAGAGATGTCCGTGGGTCTGGATGATCCGTGTTGGCCCTAGTTGGGTCACCAAGCGTTCCGGAAAGCCATCATAAAAATCCATATTCCCTTGGACAACGTGGATCCCTTCCCAGACAGGATCGTCACTTTTCAATTCAGAATCCCCATTGTGAAAGATCCCATCGACCTGACCTAGGTATTTTTCTTTAATAGCTTCAACAATGGAGCGGTCTCCATGCGAGTCACTCATAACGATGATTGTTTGCTTTGCCATGATGGAAATACCTCCAATAACTTTTTAACAGCTAAAGCACGATGTGATTGTGTATTTTTTTCTTCTAGCGTTAATTCAGCAGCAGCACGGCCCGTTTCCCCAACTAAGAAGAGAGGGTCATAGCCAAAGCCGTATTCCCCTTTGGGCTCAAAATTAATATACCCTGGCCAATCTGCTTCCACCACTAGGCTTTCCTTGCCCGGTCTTGCAACTACCAAGGTCGTATGGAACTGGGCTGAACGATCTTTCAAGTCAAAAACCATAGCCAATTCGTGCAACAATTTCGCATTGTTTTCTGCATCTGTCGCACCAACTCCCGCAAAGCGAGCTGACCAAACTCCTGGTAAGCCTCCCAAGATATCTACCTTCAAACCTGAATCATCTGCTAAGACTGTTTTCCCAGTTAGCTCTGCAATGGTTTCAGCTTTTAGGCGGGCATTCTCTTCAAAGGTCATCCCTGTCTCTTCGACTTCTGGAAGCTCTGGGTATTGATTGAGATTTTCCACTTCAAAGCCCAGCTTTTCAAACATATTACGGAATTCTTTGGTTTTTCCCTCATTTCGAGTCGCAATGAGAATCGTATCTTTGACCTTGTCTTGACCCAAGAAGGCTTCCAAATCCACTCCATCACTTGGCAAATGCAAGTAAAGCAATTTCCCTTTTTCAACCAAGAGCAAGGCACCTTGACGCTGGACAATTTCAAAATTTCTTCCCTTGACCTCGTTTAAGATTTCGGTCAAAAAGGTCAGAAAACGGAAGGCTGAACCATAGCGCATCACCGATAGATTGAGAGGGAATCCTTCAGGATCCTTTGCAAAGAGAAGTTCCAGCTGGTCTAACAGAGTGGAAGCTTCCGCAGGAACTTGACTAAATTGGTTGTAGTCTGCATCTTCTCCCCATTGGGCAATATACCAATCTTGGGGATCTTTGTATTCAAATAGTTTGTCACTCATAAATTTATGTGCTCCACATTCACTGAACGTTCTAGCCATTTTTCGGCAATCGCTGCAAAGCTATTGGCATTTGCAGTGGTATAAAAGCGGTGGGTCTGCTCTAAGAGTTCGCGACTCTTATTGAGCTCAAAATAGTTTAATAAAACGGAAATATCCCGAACACACTCTGCCCCACTATCAATCAATTTGACATCCGGTCCCATCACATTTTGAATGATCGGTTTTAAAAGGGGATAATGGGTGCATCCCAAGACTAAGGTATCAACCTTTCCAACTAGTGGTTTTAGGGTTTCGTAAACCACCTTTTTGGTCACACTGGATGCCAACTCGTTTGATTCCACTAAAGGAACAAACTTGGGACAAGCTAAACTGCTGACTTCCATGTCTGGTGACAGACTTTGAATCTTCTCTTTATAAATTCCAGAAGAAACCGTCATCGGTGTCCCAATGACCCCAATTTTTTGATGGGTCGTCGATTTAATGGCTGCCGAAGCTCCGGGCAAAATCACTCCTAAAACGGGAATATCAAGTTTCTCTTTGACTTCTTCCCAAACAACTGCCGTCGCTGTATTACAGGCTAAGACAATCATCTTGACATTTTTGGTCAGAAGGAAGTTCACCATCTGCCAAGTATACTCGCGAATTTGGTCTGCTGGTCTAGGACCATAAGGTGCACGCGCTGAATCTCCAATATAGACGACATCTTCGTGAGGAAGCTGACGGAGCAATTCGCGGACAACAGTTAGGCCCCCTACTCCAGAATCTAAAAAACCAATCGGTCGGTTATCCATATCTCTTCCTTCCAAAAGGAGGGACTAAGAAATTCCTCCAAGCCCCTCTCATTTATTATCGTGAGATTGCCCCACTCTTATTTTTTCTTGTTTTTCGCCATTGCTGATTTTTGTTGGTTCACAATTTGGCGATAGACTTGTTGAACTTTTGCTTCGCTTGGACGTTGGCCGCTGGCACCTAAAAGCGTACGGACTGCTTCAACATTCAAACGTGGGTTTGATGCAAATTCTTTTTCAAATTGACGACGAAGCAAGAACATTCCTGCAACCATCCCACCAAAGAAAGCTAAAATAATCAACAAAATTCCTAAAAAGAGATTCATAAAATTTTCTCCGATCCATTATTTTTACATAACTATCATTATATCAGACAATCGCTTATTTTTCAATGTCAAAGCCGTAGAGTGTCGCAAGATAATCTTCTGGTTTTTCTGCTCGACGAATCAAACGGGCTTGCCCATCTTCTTGAAGCAAAACTTCTGCCGAACGCAACTTGGCATTGTACTGATAGCCCATTGAAAATCCATGGGCTCCAGTGTCATGAATCACGAGCAAATCTCCAATCTCCGTCACGGGTAGTTCTCGTTGTTTGGCAAATTTATCGTTATTTTCACAGAGACTTCCCACGACATCGACCACTTCAGTCGGTCCCTCTGGACGATCCATATTGGTGATATGGTGATAAGCACCGTACATAGCCGGTCTAAGAAGATTCACAGCTGAAGCATCGACACCCACATAGGTCCGGTAGGTTTTCTTTTTATGAGTGACTCTGGTTACCAGGAGGCCGTGTGAAGCCAGCATAAAGCGACCAAGCTCGGTATAGATTTTCACATGACCAAGTCCTGCCGGTTTGAGAATCGCATCAAAAATACGATGCACACCCTCCCCAATAATGGCAATATCATTTGGTTCTTGCTCTGGCTTGTAATTGATCCCAACTCCACCAGAGAGGTTGATGAAGCCCAAGTGGACACCTGTTTTCTCGACGACTTCTACTGCTAATTCAAAAAGTTGACGCGCTAACTCTGGATAGTAGTCGTTGGATACAGTATTAGAAGCTAATAAAGCGTGAATGCCAAACTCTTCCACACCCAGTTCTTTCAACTCGATAAAGGCTTGGATCAATTGCTCCTTGGTCATGCCAAACTTAGCTTCTTCCGGATTGTCCATAATATCGGTTCCCAGTTCAAAAACTCCACCAGGATTATAGCGGCAAGAAATGACCTTAGGGATGCTAGTCACAGACTTCAAGAAAGCAATGTCTTCATAGGCGTCCAGATTGATCGTTGCCCCTAATTCTCTCGCATAGACAAATTCATCAGCTGGCGTATTGTTAGAAGAAAACATGATCTCTTTTCCACTAAAGCCCAGTTTATCCGCCATTAACAATTCCACGTAGCTGGCAGTGTCGACACCACAGCCCTCTTCTTGCAAAATTTTTAGGATCGATGGGTTAGGAGTCGCCTTGATGGCAAAGTATTCCTTAAAGCCTTCATTCCAAGCAAAAGCTTGATGGAGGGCACGAGCCGTTTCACGAATTCCTGCTTCATCATAGAGATGGAAAGGGGTAGGAAATTCTTGGGTCAGACTTTCTAATTGTTCACGGGTTACAAAAGGTGTTTTCATAAGCGCTCATTTCTATTCTTTAGTCACTATTAGTATAGCACAAGTCGGAAGACAAAAAAAGCCGAGGCAACTGCCCCAGCTCAATCTCTCTTTGATTAGTCGTTTCTTCCGAAGATACGAAGAAGGCTGATAAAGAGGTTGATAAAATCAAGATAAAGTTCCAAAGCCATCGCTACTGCCCAGCCTGTAGCAGGTTGACCATTTGTTTGATCATAGACATAGCGAATCTTTTGGTTATCCCAAGCTGTCAATCCTGCAAAGAGGAAGACAGAGATAATACTCAAGATATAGTCCATTCCAGAACTTCTCAAGAACATGTTCACAACAGAGGCGATGATCACACCGATCAAGACTCCCATCAAGGCACGTCCCATTCCAGACAAGTCTTTTTTCACGACGCGTCCGATAGCTCCCATGACAATAAACATCAAGGCACTGACCAAGAAAGCCTTATAGACCGTCGCTTGCATGTAGCGAGCAATGATAAAGCTCAAGGTAAAGCCATTCAAAGCTGAGTAGATCAAGAAGATCGGAAGAGCAGACGGGCTATTTTTAACAGCCTTCCCACTTGCAACAAAGACCAAGATCAATTCTACAACCACTGCTGCATAGTAAACCATTGGTGCTGTTGTCAAGATTTGAACGAAGAAATCTTGAAAGACTGTCATCATAAGACCAGATACAAGGGCTGAAATCCCTACACCGATCCCAACTAATGAGTAGATTTTGTTATAAAAAGCATTCAATCCACTTTGTTCTTGGATTACTGAATCATTATACATATAAACAAGTTCCTTTCAAATTTGTTTACTACGATTTTAACATTTTTCGATGAAAAAATCTCTTTTTGGCCATCTTTTTACGCCAAGGTTCTGAAGCTTCCTTAACAGCCCAGTATTTATCCACCATCGTCACTACGAAGGATTCTTTGTAGCGAGGCGGAGCAAGGGTAGCTCCCCACATGTGTTTAATAATGATGTCTTCTTCCTTGGCATTGAGATCTGTGATCTTTCGCGCATTTCTCACGGCAATGCGGGGATGGATCCAGGCATGACTCTTGGTAAACTTGGTCTCGCGCCAATCATAATAAAAGAGGTCGTGCAAGAGGCCACCCCGAGCCGTACTTTTGGCATCCCAACCAAATTTTTTAGCCAGTTTATAACTGGTATAGCTAACATGAATGGAATGCTCCAAGCGATTGGAATGAATATGGTGGGGAATGTCGGCTAATTTTTGAACCTTCGGATGCTGGATCAGATGGCCTACATAGGTCATGTATTCTTTGTCACGATGATATTGCATAAGATAACCACCTTTCCTTGATAAGCTCTCCCAATAAGATCTCCATCAACTTCTTCTTACAGGTTAAGTATACTTCTTTTTCTCAAAATTCCCTTAAAGAAAACATCAAAATTCCTGCTGCTACTGCAACATTCAAACTCTCTGCCCGACCTGGCATGGGAATATGAACCAGCTGGTCTGCTTGTGCCGCCATTTCTTGGCTGATGCCATTTCCTTCATTCCCCATCACCAGGATAAACTGATCGATCTGAGGAAGCTGACGGTAGTCAATGGAAACTTCTGAAAGCGTCGTTGCGAGAACTGCTAGATGAGAGTGCGCAGCTCGTTCCAATAGTTCTTCTCGATCCAGTTTCCAGATAGGAATATGGAAATGACTGCCCTGCATGGATCGAAGGGTCTTGAGACTGTATAGATCTGCGGAGGCTTTCGATAGCATAACGCCATCAAAGCCTGCTGCATCTGCTGTTCGAATCATCGTCCCTACATTACCAGGATCCTGTACATCCTCCAAATAGAGGAAGCGCCCTTGTAGCTGATCCGGAAGTTCTGGCTGCTCTAGAGCGATCACTGCGACAATCCCTTGCGGAGTCTTCGAATCTGCCAAGAGACTTAAGATCTCCGGAGTCACGACGGTGACTTTTTGGATGTTCTCTACCCGATCTAAATAGGCTTCTAAAACAAAGACCTGCCGAATCTTCGCATGATTTTCTACTGCCTCTTCAAACAGATGCCAGCCTTCAATGAGATAAGAATCTGTCCGGTATTTTTTTTGATGTAATTTTTTAGCATTTTTGATTACATTATTGGATTTAGACGTTATAATATTCATAGAACTATTATAGCACAAAGAAAAAGAAGAAATCATGCCTCAGATAGATTTCTTCGAGTCAAGGAGGTCGCACATGCAAAAGGTAAAAATGATTGCCCAAGGACGGGTTCAAGGGGTTGGCTTTCGCTGGGGAGTCTACAGTCTTGCTTTAGAGATCGGTGGGATTACTGGCCGTGTCTGGAATAATGACGACGGAACGGTTGGCATTCTGGCCCAGGCAGAGTCTAGTAGCCAAATGGCCAAATTCATTCAAGAAATTCGCAAAGGTCCTACGCCTTTTGCACATGTAACTTATTTAGATGTTACGCTCGCAAACTTTGAAAACTATTCAGACTTCAAAATTGCAAATTAAGACTAGAGAACTATTGTGTATTTTCAAAAAAAACAGTAGAATAGAAAGGTAACATTAAAAAAAAGAAGGAACTATTTGTGAAAAAAAATAAACTTGCATTACTTGCATCGATGGGACTAGCTTCGCTTGTCTTCTTATCAGGATGCGTGAGTGTCGATCGGAAAACTGGAAATCCGACTGGATTGATCTGGAATCTTCTTGGTCGTCCGATGGGCGAAGCCATCAAATTCTTTGCCAACAACCTTGGCTTGGGCTTTGGGATCGGGATTATTATCGTCACCTTGATCGTGCGGTTAATCATCTTGCCACTTGGTTTGTACCAATCATGGAAGGCAACCTACCAATCTGAAAAGATGAACTACTTAAAACCTATTCTTGGGCCAATCCAAGAGCGCATGAAGAACGCTAGTACACAAGAAGAAAAGTTATTGGCACAACAGGAATTAATGGCTGCTCAACGTGAAAATGGGGTTAGCATGTTTGGTGGAGTTGGGTGTTTGCCGCTCTTGATCCAAATGCCATTCTTCTCTGCTCTCTTCTTTGCAGCTCAACACACCAAAGGGGTAGCAGATAGTAGCTTCCTTGGCATTGCTCTTGGCAAACCAAGCTTGCTCTTGACGGCTATCGTAGCAGTTCTCTACTATATCCAAAGTATGCTCTCTCTTCATGGAATTGAAGATGAAACCCAAAAGGAAAGCATGCGTAAAGCATCACTGATGAGCCCGATTATGATCGGTGTCTTCTCATTGATCTCTTCAGCCGGAGTGACTCTTTACTGGGTAGTCGGTGGGGTCATCCAGATTATCCAACAATTTGTCATCAACTACTTGATTCGTCCAAATCTTCGCAAACGGGTCGCTGAGGAATACAAAAACAATCCTCCAAAAGCGACTAGTCACCGCGTGAAAAAAGATGTCACACCAACTGCGACGACTCAAATCCAACACAAACCAAAAAACAACCGCAATGCAGGGAAACAACGCAATAGAAAGTAGTACAAACTACTAAATTCTAGCGAAAATAGAGCAGCACTTGAACCTTTTAGTTCAAGTGCTTTTTTGATATTGTTCAGTCAGTCAAGGAAGAATTTTCACTCTCGCAAGAGGAGTAAGAGCACAAAAAAACAGGACCTCTAGGAGAGCCTGCTTTAACCTAAGTAATGTTAAAAAATAAAATGATATAAACTATTAGGTTCATACAGCAGATACTGAAACTTTCCGCCGTGAGAAAAGTGCCTGAAACATAATTGTTTCAGGCACTAGGGGAGTTTTGAAACCTTAGGTTCAAAACTAAGTCATGGAACTTCGTGGAAGTTCGCTGACGTCCATACTCACTTAAGGAAAGTTTCTTTGTCTTTAATCTGAAACAAGCCCTCTTGGAGTGCTTGCATTTTATATTTACGCTGTTTTTTCTACCTTCAAAATTTTCACTTGGTAGCTTCCAGCTGGTGTCTCAACAGTGACAACGTCACCTGTCTTCTTACCAATCAAAGCGTGACCGATTGGGCTTTCGTTAGAGATCTTTCCTGCAAAGGCATCTGCCCCTGCTGAACCAACGATGCTGTATACTTCTTCATCTGTTTCGCCAACTTCTTGAACTGTAACGGTTTTTCCGATCGCTACTTCGTCTACTGCAACAGCATCACTATCAACGATTTCTGCATAACGGATTTTTGTTTCCAAGCTAGAGATTTGACCTTCAACAAAAGCTTGTTCATCTTTTGCTGCTTCATACTCAGAGTTTTCTGAGAGGTCACCATATGATCGAGCGATCTTAATCCGTTCTACCACTTCAGGTCGACGGACCAATTTCAATTCTTCTAATTCTTGTTCCAATTTTTCTTTTTCTGCTAGGGTCATTGGGTATGTTTTTTCTGCCATTATTCTTCTCTTTCTATTATTTGAATGAAAAAGCTGTGGACGCGCCACATGCTTTTTCTAGTTTGAACTTGCTTGTGTCAATTTACTATTGACATGTTCTTCAACATTTTTATTGTGTTCTTCGTATGTCTTAGCGAAGAAAACTTCACCATTTTCGACATTTGCGACAAAATACAAGTAATCGGTCTTACTTGGGTTCACCGCCGCTTCGATCGCTGATACTCCAGGGTTATCCACTGGACCAGGCATCAAACCGGTATTCTTATAAATATTATAAGGTGAATCCAGCTCTGTATCGATCGTTGCATCTTCTTTTAAGGTCGTCTTTTGACCAAGTTTCCCTTCTGCATAAAGAATTGCAATATTACTTTGCAAAGGCATATCTTGGTTCAAGCGGTTATAGAAGACACTCGCGATATCTTTTCGGTCCTGATCCGTCGCCCCTTCTTTTTCCACCAAGGAAGCAAGAGTCAATACTTCGTTTACATTGATGTTCTTGCTCTCAAGTGTTTCATAGTATGGGCTTAAGTTTTGATCCATTGCCGCCAGCATCTGATCGATCATCTCTTTCACTGTGGTATCTTTCCCATAGTTATAAGTAGCTGGGAAGAGATAACCTTCTAAACGGTAGCGAACACCAGAATCCTTACTTGGCAGATTCGCCAAGAGCTTAGGATATTTGGCCACCATCTTCTCAATAAAGGCATCGTCTTGCACAGCCTTCAAGAAATCTTCTTTCTTGAATGGAGTCTTGCCTGCCTTCTTAGTGGAGACATCGGCGGTGATAGCCGTCGCAATCTGATCGATCGTATAGCCTTCTGGAATCGTGACCTTTCCAAGAACTGGAGCCTGAGGAGTTTTGGTTCCCTCTTCTTGCAGTTTTTGGATGATGGTTTCTAGATCCATGCTCTTTTGCAGGTTGAAATAACCGGATTTGAAATTGCTATAGTTCTTGAACTTGGTATAGTAGTTAAAGAACTGGCCATTTTTCACGAGTCCTTTTTTCTCAAGGATCGCGCCAATCTCACGATTACTTGAACCTGCTGGAATCTCAACCGTAACGAATTCTGTTGCATTTTTATCCATCGGCTTGACAGCTGAATGGATATAGGTCACAGCAAAGATCCCTGTAGCCACGATCACAATCAGCAAAAGGCTAACCACTGTCCGCACAATTCGTTTAGCGATTTTATTTTGTTTCTTTTGTTTTTGTTGGCGCTGGTTACGAGAAGAGCGCGATAAGCTTTCCTCTACCGGTTCCTGACTTGGTTCTTTTGGAGCAGGCTTTGTAAGCTCACTCTTTTCTTCCACAGCAGGAGTCGCCTTTACCGGCTCCGCTGGTTCTTCTTTGGGAGCCGACGCAGATTCTTCTACTTTTGGAGGTGGTGTTGCTTCTTCCTCCTCTTTCAGTGAAGAAGGGGTTTCAATGCTTCGATCAGGTAGATCATACTCTTTTTCGATCTTTAGAAGTTGCTCATTGGCCTCTTCTAAGTCTCTGAGGATCTGCTCTTTGAAGCTTAATAACTTCTCACTGTCTTGTGATTTATCAGTCAAATAATTGACCTCCCTCATCATAATCCTTAATATTATATCTTAAAAGATTTAGAAAAGCAATACAAATCGCCCTTCTTCTTCAAAATACCTATTTAATCAAGGTTTTCGTTTTCCCAGACTAGATTGTACCAAACTTCACCCGCATATTGGGATTCTGACCGGCCTTCATTGGTAAATCCTTGCTTTTCGTAATAAGGAATCAAATAATCATGACAGGTCAAATTGATCCCTTGACGATTATCTTTCACCGCAATCTCTTTCATTGCCTCAAGCAAGAGGGTTCCAACCCCTAGCCCTTGGGCTTCTTTAGCAATAGATAGACTCGTAATAGAAATAAAGCCCTGTTCTAGATGGCTTAGATCTTCAACCTCTGAAAAAGAGGAATCGATCAAATAGCGCTCCGGTCTAACAGGTCCTTCTAAATACCCTAAAATCTGACCTTGGCACTCTGCTACAAGAAATGTCGTTTGAATCTTTTCGATGTGATCTTTTAAAATCTCACGCGCAATCGCTTCTTCTTCTGAGAAATTCTCAAGCTCAATACGCTCGATGGCATCCAAATCCTGCAGCTCTGCCTGTCTAATGTGAATCTTTTCTTTCATCATTTACTCCTTCTATCGTTCCCAAACCATATGGACTCCTCGATCAGACTCAGCTTCATCCCGAAATCCTTGCTGGGGAAAATAAGATAGTAAGTCTTCTGGGCAATCGATCCAAATGGCTTTCTTTTCCTGTTGAACAGCTAGATCCTTTAAAGCAGCGATCAAAATAGAACCATAGCCTTGACCTTGAAAGGCTGGTCTCACTGCTAGTCGCAATACGATTAGGTTTCCTTTTAAAGGCTGGTCTTCTGTCGCCAACAAGTAAGCCACAGCATTCCCCGCCTGCTCTGCAAGCAAAGAAATGGCTTCCTTCGAACCTAGAGCTTCCTCAAGAGTGGCCTTGTGCTTCTTTCCTTCATTGTCATGAAGTTCTTCTTCTAGCAAGCCCAGCTGTTCTTGATCAGCTGGGGTGATTGATCGAATCATCATCCTGCTTTCCTCATCTCATACTCCTTCAGTGGACAGATAAATTTGAGTCTGGAACCAAAAGATTCCAGACTCAATCATCTCTTATTGTACACTATGTGTCAAACTAGATAATAAACGCTCAAATGAGTATTCATAGGTTTGAATATCTCCTGCTCCCATAAAGACATAGACTGCATTATCATGGTCAAGAAGAGGAGAAACATTCTCAGCTGTAATAATCGCTGAGCGTTTGACAATTTTTGCTTCCAAATCTTCAACTTTCACATCGCCGTGATCGACTTCACGCGCAGAGCCATAGATCTGTGCCAAGTAAACAGCATCTGCTTGATTCAAGGCTTCTGCAAATTCATCTAACAAGGCAATGGTCCGTGTAAAGGTATGTGGTTGGAAAATGGCCACAATCTCTTTACTTGGGTATTTTTGACGGGCCGCATCCAAGGTTGCAATAATTTCCGTTGGATGGTGCGCAAAGTCATCGATTATCACTGTTCCATTGACTACTTTTTCAGTGAAGCGACGTTTCACTCCAGCAAAGGTCTTCAAATGCTCGCGGACTAAATCTAAATCAAATCCTGCAATGTAAAGCAAACCAATGACTGCTGTAGCATTCATGATGTTGTGACGACCAAATGTTGGGATATGGAATTGCCCCAAATCTTCTCCACGGAAATGAACGTTGAAGGTTGAACCTGTCGTTGAGCGAAGCAAGTTGCTTGCTACAAAATCGTTCGTCTCCTTATCAAAACCATAGTAATAAATTGGTGCTGATGAGGTAATCCGACGCAATTCTTTGTCTTCTCCGTAGATGAAGAGGCCTTTGCTGATTTGTTTGGCATAATCGTTAAAGGCATTGAAGACATCTTCTAAGCTCGTAAAATAGTCTGGATGGTCGAAGTCAATATTGGTGATGATGCTGTATTCAGGATGGTAAGGCATAAAGTGGCGTTCATACTCATCTGATTCAAATACAAAGTATTTGGCTGCTGCAGAGCCACGACCTGTCCCGTCACCAATCAAATAACTGGTATCAGTGATATTTGATAAGACGTGCGAAAGCATCCCTGTTGTTGAGGTTTTCCCGTGTGCTCCGGCAACTCCCATGCTGACGAAGTCACGCATAAATTCACCAAGGAATTCATGGTAGCGTTTATAAGTTAGGCCATGCTCATCTGCATAAGCGATTTCCACATTGTTATCTGGACGGAAAGCATTCCCGGCAATGAGGATCTTGTCGCCTTCCAAATTTTTCACATCAAATGGATAAATTTGAATTCCTGCTTGTTCCAAGCCACGTTGCGTAAAGTAATACTTCTCAACATCTGACCCTTGAACCGTATGTCCCATTTGGTGAAGCATGAGGGCTAAAGCACTCATCCCTGCTCCTTTAATTCCAATAAAATGGTATGTATTAGACATGTTTTCTCCTTATTCTTGATCTAGATGGGTTAAATCCAATTCTTGTTTGATTGGCTGTGGTTTCAACTTGTGCTGATCTTTATTGTATATTTGGCTAGTCTTTAAGAAATCATAATTGTTTTTCTTTTCAGTCGGTTCTGCCACTTCTGGTTCTCCTGCAGATTCGAACTCTGCAAGGATCAACTGATCTTGTCGCAATCGTTTGCTATATTTCAATAATTCACCCGGATTTTCCTTTTGGAAGGGAGCCGTTGGCTGACCAGGTTTTCGTTCAGAAATAAATGGTTTTTTCCGTTTACTTGTAGTAGCTGCTGGATCCGTTGTCAGATAGGGAGCTGTGCGTTTCTTTTTCAGATCTTCACGAGCGCGCTCTCTCGCTTCCTCTGCATAACGATTGGCTGGGCTTTTTTTATCAATCGGCTCTTTAAAATCAGGTTTTCTTACTGGCCGTCTTTTCGGTAGGGGCTCTTCTAATGGTTGGTGGTAAGGATGCTTAGGTTTGGTATTTTCAGCAATCGGTTGCCATTCCAAATAATTTTTATCCACATAGTCGCCTGTAATGTTACTAATCAAGTCTGTTTCATCATACAGGTTCATGTGGGGCATCTCTGTTAACATCAACTCATTATCCCCTACTTGAGGAAAATATTTTTCTGTCATGCTTTCTTCCTTTCGACACTCCATTAATTATAAACTATTCACAGAATTTTTCAAGCTATTCTGACTGAATTCCAAGAATCTCACGAATTTCCTCAACCGATAAACTAGATCGTGTTTCCGTTCCGTCTAAAATCGTTGAGACCAAGTGTCTTTTGGAAGCTTGTAGTTCTTGGATTTTTTCTTCGATCGTACCACGAGTAATCATGCGGTAAACTTCAACATTTTGTTCCTGTCCCATTCGATGGGCACGTCCAATAGCCTGGTCTTCCACTGCAGGATTCCACCACAAATCGACTAAGATGACCGTATCGGCACCAGTGAGGTTCAATCCAACCCCTCCAGCCTTCAGAGAAATGAGAAAAGCATGGCGCTCACCTGCATTAAAAGCATTGGTCATTTCTTGTCGATCTTTAGCGGGAGTAGAACCTGTGATTTTAAAGGAGGTCATGCCAAGCTGGTCAATCTCCTGCTCTAGGATATCCAGCATGCCTCTAAATTGAGAGAAGATCAAAACCCGGTGTTCGCCATCCTTGATTTGACCCAAAAGATCTCGAAGGCTCTCCAATTTCCCACTATCTCCCTGATAGTCTTCCATAAAGAGGGCGGGGGTATCACAGATTTGGCGAAGGCGCATGAGACCCGAGAGAATTTCCACCTTACTCCGATTTAGTTCTTCCTCGCTAGAGCTTCGAACCCGATCTTGAATTTGTTTTAATTGAGCCAAATAGATCGTTTTTTGGCTTTCATCCAACTCATTGTGGTAGGTTGTTTCAATCAAGTCCGGTAATTCTTGGAGCACTTCATCTTTTTTCCGTCTCATGACAAAAGGTTTGACAAATCGTGCAATGGTCTCAGGACTCAATTTTTGAAATTCTCTTTTAGCTGGGAAGAGCCCTGGAAGGACAATTTGGAAAATGGACCAGAGTTCACCCACATGATTTTCAATCGGTGTCCCAGATAGGGCAAACACATGCGGAACCTCAAAGCCACGTAAGTGTTGGGCAATCTTGGTTTGGGCATTTTTCATGACCTGGGCTTCATCTAGAATCAAGTACTCATACTGATTCTTCTGGTATTCCTCCACATCTTGACGAAAAGACGCGTAACTAGTGATAACTACCTGTGGATTGGTTGCGATGAGTTCATCTCGGTGCTGCTTGAGACCATAGACGACTGCCACTTCCATCTGAGGAGCGAATTTTGAAAATTCTTGTTTCCAATTGTAGATGAGACTAGATGGAGCTAGAATCAAGATTTTAGTTTCTTTTTTTGCGACACTGGTCAAGAAGGAAATAGTCTGCAGGGTTTTCCCAAGCCCCATATCATCCGCTAAAATACCACCAAAACCATAATGATTTAACATGGAGAACCATTTAACCCCTGTTTCTTGGTAATCCCTTAGGGTCGCTTGGATTGTCATCTGAGGGAGTTGGAAGTCTTCTGGATGAGTCAAATCATGAGCTAAATTTCGAAAGTCTTCTGAAAAATGAACATTGTCTTGATCTGCCAACAAATCAGATAGCTGATAAGCGGCAATCCGGCGGGCTTGTAGTTTCCCACCCTTGCTCATTTTCGCCCGCAGATCTGCTAAGGCTCGACTGATCTTCTTGGTTTCTTCATCAAAGACAAGAACTTTCCCTGTATGGCTGACAAAATAGTCTTTTTGCCCTACTAGAGCTTTGAGGACCTGGTCCACTTCGGCTGGATCCACACTTTCAAAGTCAAAACCGATCTCCAGTAGACTGCCATTGGTTTTAACATCAATTTTTGTACGCTCCACTTGATAAAGATCTAAAAGGCTATCAGAGAGGGTAACCTCTCCTAAGGCTTCAAAAGTCGGGATCTGTTGGTGAAAGAATGGATAGATTTGCTCACTTGATAAAGGACTTCTTTGGGAAGAAAAATCATCCGTAAAACCTGCTGCTAGCATGGTTGAAAAAACTTCTTGCTCCTTATCGAAATCACTGGAATAAGGAAGATTGAGAAGTTCCTCACGCGTGGTCACCACACGATCCTGGTATTGAAAGACAACATCCAGTAATACAGTCTGATCCTGTGCTAGATCAAAATGAAATTCCGGAGTGAAATCGTGGATTAAAAAGCTGGTCGGGGCTGTTATTTGTCCCAGTTTTTTGAACTCTTTTAAACTATAGGAAAGTTTGGTCTGATCCGTTGGATCAAAATGCAGGCGTTTTTTTCGATCTTGATCCATTGGTAAGTCTTGAATCGCCTTCCATAAGGTCCGCTGTTGGGGCGTCAGGTGATAGAAGACACCATTTCGAAACAGGTAAACAGCAGACTCGACAACCTTCACTTGTGGCTCAGTAATGATCAATTCGTAAAAATCACCATGGTCTTCCACCTGAAAATGAAAGAGATCTTCCTCCCCATGGACATCCTGAAAATAGACTTCAGAAAAATCATACAAGCTGTATTGCAAGAGGAAGGAATCCAAATTCATTAGTAATTCTACAGCTTCTTCAAAGAGAGTCGGTGGAAAATAAAGATGGCGCCCAGCATTGGGAAAGAAATCTTGCTCTTTCGAGCCACTATCTGTGACCAAGCCTTGTAGGAAATTGATCACATCCTGACTAGGCCCATCAAATTCTAAGTAAGAAATGGGTTCATAGTAACTTTTGCCAATTGCAAAGTGGCCTTCTTTCTGAAGGGTCTGCAAAAAAGCTAGCACATCTCTGATCACATAAGAACGCTCGTCTGGCAAGCGACGAATGCGAAGGGTCCACAAGAATTGACCAGAGTATTCATCCTCCTGCCCGACTGCTGATAAGACATAGCGAGTTTCTTTCTTTTCGATTTTTGGAAGGACCTGGTCTAAAAACAAACTTCCAAAAGAGACCTTCTCCTGCGTTTCTTCAGTCGCCGTGGCATCTTCTTCAAGGCTTGTAAGAGCTGCTTTCCCACTGTCATCATTCTTCAAAAAAGCTTCCACAGCTGCTAGATGTGTACAGAATTTTTTCTTTTGAAAGAAAGCACAGCTACAAAAAACAGCATCGTCGTCCAAACTGTACCGCAAGCTTTCTTCTTCCACCCGAAAATATAGGTATTTTTCTTTTACTTCCTGAAGGGAAACCTTCCCAGCTTCATAGAGAAGGCTCCCTTGTGAACGAACCTTCCCAGGAATTAATTTTGCCATGTTTACCACCTTAGATTAATCCCTTTATTATACCATATTTAAGCAAAAATTAGAAAAAATAGTCATCATCTTGAAAGGATTTTAGCCCGTTTTTTACCTGATTTCGTAACGCTCTCAGTTCAAACAGCTATCCCTAATATCTATCTGTTAACTGTTTGATCGAATAGCTAAACAACGGGAATAGCAAAATCCCGATTGCTCATAGAGAAAAGAAAAAACACGACCTTATTTTTTAATAAAATCCCCAGCAATAGGATCAAGAGCTCCAAGCTTACGATCGAACCGAGAAACAGGAGATACAGATAGATTTTAAATAATAAGTACACAAACCTAAAGCTCTCATGATGTTCATGAGTTTACTCTACTCATCCTTAAAAAAAGCATAAGGAATAAAGAATATCCGGACCATGATACTACGCATCTGACTATCCTCCACTTCATTTTACCAGCTTATTAAAAAAAGCAACGCTTATGCGCTACTTTTAGTTATTTTCATAGTTGGAAGAATGAGCGTTTTATCATTTGAAATATCCTTCTCCACTTTGATCCATTTGTCTCTTATTCCCTACTTCCGTTTTCGAGCAATCAAATGGATTGGAGTTCCTTCAAAAACAAAGGCCTTGCGAATTTGGTTCTCCAAGAAACGGAGGTATGAGAAGTGCATCAGTTCTTCTTCGTTAACAAAGACCACAAAAGTTGGCGGCTTGGTTGCCACTTGTGTCGCATAGAAGATCTTGAGGCGTTTCCCTTTGTCGGTCGGCGTTGGATTAATGGCAATGGCATCCATAATCACATCGTTCAAGACAGCTGAAGGAATCCGTGTATTTTGACTCTCACTGATCTGTTTGATCATCTCTGGCAACTTGTGCAAGCGTTGTTTGGTTAAGGCAGAGACAAAAACAATCGGCGCATAAGAAAGGTATTGGAATTGATCGCGAATGTCATCTTCCCACTGCTTCATGGTATGGTTGTCTTTTTCAATAGTATCCCATTTATTGACAACAATGATCATCCCTTTTCCAGCTTCATGAGCAAAGCCAGCGATCCGCTTGTCATACTCCCGAATCCCTTCTTCGGCATTGATAACCATCAAAACCACATCTGAGCGATCGATGGCACGCATGGCACGCATGACAGAATATTTCTCAGTGTTTTCATAGATTTTACCAGATTTGCGCATACCAGCTGTATCGATCATGGTAAATTCTTGGCCATCTGCATCGGTAAAATGGGTATCGATAGCATCCCGTGTGGTTCCAGCAACAGGGCTTGCGATGACCCGGTCTTCTCCAAGGATCGCATTGATCAAGCTTGATTTCCCAACATTTGGACGACCAATCAAGCTAAATTTGATGATATCTGGATTTTCTTCTTCTGTGTCATTCGGAAGATTTTCGATGATGGCATCGAGAACATCCCCAGTTCCGATCCCGTGGACAGAGGATACCGGTAGTGGCTCGCCCAGTCCTAAGGCATAAAAGTCATAGATATCATTGCGCATCTCTGGGTTATCCACCTTGTTGACTGCAAGAATAACCGGTTTATGGGTCTTATACAAGATACGTGTGACATATTCATCCGCATCCGTGATCCCTTCTTTTCCAGAAACAACAAAGACGATCACATCTGCTTCGTCCATGGCAATTTCTGCCTGATGCTTGATTTGCTCCATAAATGGGGCATCTACGTCATCAATTCCCCCCGTATCGATGATACTAAATTTTCGATTCAACCACTCAGCTGTTGCATAAATGCGGTCACGAGTGACTCCTTCTACATCCTCAACGATGGAAATCCGCTCACCGGCAATCCGGTTAAAGAGTGTAGATTTTCCGACATTGGGACGGCCTACAATCGCAATAGTTGGTAGGGCCATGATTTCCTCTTTTCTAATGAAAGGCGAGACCTCGGTTCAAGAACGCCTCTCTTCATTTCATAATAGTTTGTGTTTTTCTAGTAGTTTTTTGGTCTCTTCTTGTTCAGGTTGACCAAATTGAGCTGCAAGGCGCTCGCTCCAGCTGTCGGTTGCACGCGCTCCAGCATAATCTGCCTGAACCTTGTCATAGGCAGTCACAACTGATAGGTCTTGTTCTTGGTATTCTTCTTCAAAAGCAACCTGCTCCAATGGCAAACGTGGTTTCACCGCATGTTGCTGGTTGGGTACTCCGAGGGCAATCCCAAAAACCGGATAGGTATAGTCTGGCAGACGGAAGAGTTCTGCGACTTCTTCTGAACAGTAGCGCAACATGCCGATAATCACTCCACCATAGCCGAGACTTTCAGCTGCCAATAGTGTATTTTGAGCTGCTAGAGCCGCATCCACTGAGGTGATCAGTAAGTTGTCCACCCCTTCAGGATGGAAATCCTGCTCATGAAGTTTGACAGCTTTTCCAGCACGGTTTAAATCCCCAACAAAGAGGAGAAAGACGGCTGATTGGCGAATCGCTTCTTGAGGAAGCAAGTCGTAGAGGGCTTCTTTCTTTTCCTTGCTTTTGACCACAATCACAGAATAAGACTGAAAATTTTTCCAACTTGATGCCATCTGCCCAGCTGATAAAATTTCCTTGAGGTCAGCTTCTTTGATGGCTTCTTCCTTAAAACGGCGAACAGAAAAATGAGATTTCATTAAACGGATGGTTTCATTCATCGGCGATTGACTCCTTCCAAATGGATTTCCTTGGCTAAAAATTTCACGCGCTCCATGACCCGTTTGGCCTGCCAGGTTTCATCTCCATTACGCGAAGCTGCAAAATGACGTTCCAACTCTTCAAAATTAAAGTTAGAAGTAAAGAAGGTTGGGAGATTTTCCTGCATTCGGTGCTGCAAAATCACTTGTAAGATTTCATCTCGCACCCAGGCTGACATCTGTTCCGCACCGATATCATCGAGAATTAAAATTTCGGCTTTTTTCACCTGATCGACGGTTTCTTTGACCAAGCCTGAACTGATGGCATTTTTAACATCGATCGCAAAACTTGGAAAATGAAGTAGGGTAGTAGAGGCCTGGCGTTTTTCGGATAAATCATGAGCCAAGGCTGCCATCATGTAGCTCTTTCCTACTCCGAAATCACCATAGAGGTAGATCCCCTTTTGATATTCAGGATAGTTGGCCACAAAATTAGCTAATTCTTCAAAGGCCTCAAATCGCCCCTTATCATCGAGTTCTACCTTGGCTAGACTCGCTTCTTTCAAGGTTGAAGGGAGATTGATCAAGTTGAGACGTTGGTTGATCGCAGCTCGTTTTTGGGCTTCGATTAACTCTGGCGTTTCCTCATAAGCGACATCCGCATAGCCTTCATTCATGGTGAGGATGGGCTTATAACCTTTGGCAATATAATCCGGATCTCCCAATAAGAAACGGTTGCGTTCACTAATGTATTGATTAAATTTTGAAATACTCCGTCGAATTTCTTGTTCAGACAAAGACTGGTCCTTGATAAAGGCAGCAACTTCTTGGTCTGCCAAGATCTGTGCGACCAAATCCTCATAGTTAAATTGACGCGCACGGTTCATGTGAGACATGGTTTGACCTACACTTTCCATCTACTCACCTCCTTGATTCAGTTTTTCTAATAGGCGTTGTTTCTCTTTAGCAAGATCCACCTTTTCTGCTTGACTGGTTTGATTTTGATAGTTTGGTTGGCTCCACTTGGGAACATTGCTGTTCTTGCCCTTAGCTGATGTAGGACTCGTCCCCTTGTTTCCTTGAGCTTTAGCTTGTTCCTGGCGTTCTCGAACTTTTAAAATCGCTAGTTCTGCACTGTTGACCCCTTGATAAGAAAAATCATTTCCCACCTTCAAAGCATACTTTTCATTGAGATTAGCAGACTGGGTCTTATTAAAGGTCAACAATAAGATGATATTGATCACCTCATCTAATAAGCCTAGATCAGCTAACTTGGATAAAGTCTTGCGTTCGCTCTGCGTAATGGTCGCATTGCGCGCCTTCTTAATCTCCGCTAGAAATTGTAGGCTGGATTTTGCCTTAGCTTCCCTCAGAATAGTTTCTTCCTGACGGCTATAGGACATGCGGGGTTGCTCTTGGCTAGCCTGAGCTAATTTTTGTTTCATTCTCTTTGGAGAGACGGTACGGTCTACAGCTGTTTCTTTCGCCAGGAGATAAGTTTCATACCAGGTCCATTGCTGCTCTTCTGCGATGGCAAAGAGGGCAAGAGTTGCTTCTCCTTCATCCGCAAAACGAAGTCCATCACGCCCCATCATCCGTTTAAACATCTCCATATCAAACTGCTGTTTCTTACTTGGAAGAACGGTCGCCTCCCCAGCATCTAGTCCAAAGACTTGCGAGAAGGAAACTTGCCGTCTAGTCCCTAAAGAGCGTGCTGGGAGCAGATCCTCCACGGCCTTTTCCCCAATTTTCTTTTCAAGCAAGCGTTTGAAAACAGCATTCGAAAAAAATTGTTCTGCCTCAAGAGGAGCATGTAACTGAATGGTGATCCCAACTTCTTCCTCATAGAGATCGAGCAAACCCATAGCAATTAAACGATCAAAGGCTAGTAGCAATTGTGAAAATCCTATATTCAAATGATTGAGGATTTGAGCCAGTAAATATTGTTTTTCACCCTGATCATAAGAGGCCAGCAGATAACGATAAACCGTTACCGTTTCCACCTCCAAAATAGGCAGGTAATACTGCTCCAATGCAGCCCCTGCCGGTGGAAGAAGATTATTTTTTAAAAATGCGAAAGGCGTATTGGGCTTCATCTATTTTTCCTTTTTCTTCTTGGTTCCCTTCGTAATTTGTTTCAAGAGGGTCTCTAACTCACCGACATCCTTGAAACTCCGGTAAACACTAGCAAAACGGACATAGGTGATCTCATCTAGATCTGCTAACTCATCCATGACCAACGAACCAATATACTCACTGTTGATTTCATTATCACTTTGGCTGCGAACCTTTTGTTCAATCCGGTTTACAATTTCTTCGATTTCGTCACTAGAAACAGGCCGTTTTTGAGCTGAGCGGATAATACCATTAAAGATTTTATCACGAGAAAATTGCTCGCGTGTCCCATCCTTTTTGACGACCACTAGAGTCCGCTCTTCCACTCGTTCGTAGGTAGTAAAGCGATAATGGCATTCTTCGCATTCCCTGCGACGACGGATGGTGTTCCCATCTTCAGCTTGTCGACTATCCACCACACTAGACTTACTTCCACCACATTTTGGACAACGCATTTGCTACCTCCTTAAACTGTTTTAACACTTCATTTTACCATAAATTGAATCGTAAAGAAAGCAGAAGAACAGGAGAATCCCCTATGCTTGCTCCTCATTGATCCATAAAAAAGAGTCGAAGGACGATTGAATAAAATCGTTTTCCTTTCGACTCTCCATTTATATTAAAGTGATAATTCAGCTTCTAAGCCATAGTGATCACTGACATGGGGTTTGTTTTGATCATCAAAAATGACATGTAGACGCTGGATGTCCCATTCTGGACTTGCAAAGACGTAATCGATTCGCAATGGAACTTGATTATCCGTCCAGCCATCGATTCCAGGACCTACAGTATAAGTCCCCTTTGTTTCTTTGGCTTCGATAAAACTATCTTGAAGTTTTAGCGAACTGGATAGAATCGTTTCATACCCTTCTTGACCAGCAGGATTATTGAAATCACCAGCTAGAATAAAAGGTTTGCCTACTTGGCTGAAGTAGTTCTCAATGCGTGGCCACTCAAATTGGAAACCTTTGTCCCACCAAGAAAGATGGACGCTGGCAACAGCAATCTCTTTGCCATCTACACTTGTATGGGCAACGGCTACTCGACGAGTATGGTAGTCCGTTGGATCATCCATATTGGATACCAAAATCTCATCCGCCTTCAAGGGTTGACGCGAAAGAACGGCCACACCCTCATTGAGGTGATCATAGCCAATATGGTTGTAGGCCCAAGTCCAATAATAGTGGAGTCCATGAGCAGCTAACTCTTCTACCAATACGCGAACAAAGTGATCCTTGTGAATCGCTACAGATGATGGCAAAGCTTGATAATACTCATCTGTTTCGACTGTTTCTGAGGCCATTTCTTGATTGACCTCTTGGAAACAGATCACATCATATTGCGCTTCTAAAATTTGTTCCTTGAGGGTTTCAAATTTTTGCTGAGCATTCTCTTCCATCCAACTATGGGAATTTAATGTTAAAAATTTCATCCCCTGATTTCTCCTTCTCTCCAAATCAAGAAACGGCAAGAGGCCGGGTGCACTGCCCCAACCTCATTTTCTTTGCCGACGTCTCTTATAATTCTACTGTTGCAACTGGCGCATTTGCTGCCAATTTACCAGTATGTTCGACCTTAACGGATTTAATCGCATCTGCATTTGTGAAGACAACAATTGTTGAAGTTTCACGACCAGCTGCACGGATCGCATCAAGGTCTGCTTCTACCAAGAGGTCTCCAGCAGCCACTGTTTGACCTTCAGAAACTTTAACCTCAAATGGTTTTCCTTCAAGACTAACAGTATCTAGACCGATGTGAACCAAGACTTCCAAACCATTATCTGTTACCAAACCAAGGGCATGTTTGGTTGGGAAGACGCTAGTAACTTTACCAGCAACTGGTGAAACGATGTGGCCATTTTCAGGCTCAACCGCAAATCCGTCACCCATCATTTTTTGTGAGAATACAGGATCTTTCACATCTTCGATGTTGATCACTTCACCATCTGCAACGGAATGCACTTCATCAGTTACCCCTTTAAAGGTTGCTTCAGCTTTTTGAACTGCTGTCATTTGGCTAGGAAGTGTTTCAGGAATAACTTCACCCGAATCAAGAACGTCTTGGATATCAGATTTCAATACGTCAGCTTTAGGTCCGTAGATTGCTTGGACACCTTGTCCTTTCATGACAAGACCCATAGCGCCTTCAGCTTTCCATTGTTCTTCTGTTCCGACTTTTTCAGCGTCCTTAACGGTTACACGAAGACGAGTCATACATGCGTCAACGTCTACGATATTGGCACGTCCACCAAGAAGGTTGATGATGTTAATGACTTGTGAGCTTGCTGAGCTTGTAGCAGCACCTGCTGCTGCACCATCTCCTGCAGGGGCGTCATCATTTTGTTCATAGTTACCGTTACGTCCTGGAGTTGCATAATTGAATTTCTTAATCATGAAGTTAGCAATGAAGTACATGATAAAGGCAAAGAGGACTGTTACCCATACAAAGTTAAAGATATCTAAAGCCAAACCAGCGTTGATGGCCATTGGGGTACGTGTCAAGAACTCGATTGAACCGAATGAGTGGACACGAAGGTGAACCAAGTCAGCCATTGCAAAGGCAGCTCCTTGAACAAAGGCATAGATTAGGTATAAAGGTGTTGCAATGAACATGAACATGTATTCAATTGGTTCAGTAACACCTGTCAAGAATGTAGCAAGGGCAGTTGCAAAAAGCATCCCTTTGTATTTTTCTTTCTTATCTGGGTCAACATTGCGATAGATAGCAACTACAACCCCCATCAAGATACCAAATGATCCAATCATTTGACCAACTTTGAAACGAGCTGGTGTGTACGCATGAAGCAAGTGTTGGTATTGGCTAGGATCTGCCTTCTTCAAGTTAACAAGGTCTGTTACCCAAGCCAACCAAAGTGGATCTTGTCCAAATACAGTTGTTCCTTTGGCAGCACCTGTAAGAACTTGGTAGCTACCACCCAATTGAGTATAGTTGATTGGAATGGTCAACATGTGGTGAAGACCAAACGGCAAGAGAAGACGTTCCAAGGTACCAAACAAGAATGGTGCCAATACTGGAGCTGTTGATTGTGAGTTGGCGATCCAGACACCGAATCCATTAATTCCTGATTGAACCACTGGCCACAAGGCTGCCAAAACCAAGGCTGTAAGAGCTGAACGAACGATAACAACGAATGGGACAAAGCGCTTCCCGTTAAAGAAAGAAAGGGCTTCTGGGAGTTTACGGTAGTTATAGTATTTATTGAAAGCAGTTGCTCCAACAAAACCTGAGATAATCCCTACAAACACCCCCATATTAAGTGCCGGTGCTTCAAGGACACTAATGAAGTAGTCTGCAACTTTAATTGATCCACCTAAGATCGTATGAACGGTAGCATCCTTATCAGCCAACATTGCAGATGTAACTCCAAAAACTGCACCGGTAATACGGTTAATCAAGATGAAAGAGAGACCAGCCGCAAAGGCACCCCCAGCACGCTCTTTGGCCCAGCTACCACCGATAGCGAGTGCAAAGAGGATGTGAAGGTTACCGATAACCCCCCAACCGATTTGTTCGAGAATCCCACCTGTAATAACAAGTGGAGATAAATTCGGGTTGATCATAGGGATTGATTTCCCGATTGAAATCATCAACCCAGCAGCTGGCATGACAGCGATAACGACCATCAAGGCCTTACCAAACTTCTGCCAGAATTCAAAGCTAAATAAACTTTTGAATGATCCTTTATTCATCATTCAACCTCCTTATATTGTTTAAGGCTTTTGTTTTTAAGAAAACGTTTGCGCTTAATTTGTTTCTAGTATACCACATTTTAAAAATTTGTAAAGCCTTACATTCATTTTTTTCTCTAAATTTTATCTTTTTTTATCTTTTTTTAGCCAAATCCTTTTTAAAACCCATCCTTTCCAAACGCAAACGTTTCCCTTGAGTCATAAAAATATTCGAACCCTCTAAGGGTTCGAATATTTTATTCTAATGTGTCTTGCATGGCATAGCCAATCCCACGAACGGTCTTAATATAGCTTTTTTGACCGGGTAGATCAATTTTCCCACGGAGATAACGGATATAGACGTCCACAATATTAGTCTCACCTGTACTCTCGTACTTCCAGACACTTTCCAACAACTGATCTCGTGTCACCACCCCTTTGCTTCCCATCAGAGTCGCTAAGAGATCATACTCTCTGCGGGTTAAACTAATCATGTCTTTCCCACGATAGACGGTATGGTGTTCCACATCAATGCGCAAATTGCGGTATGATGTTGGGATTTTCATCTGGCTACAATGTTGGTCAATATAATCACGTCCTCTAAAAATGGCTGTGATCTTATCTACCAAATCGCTGATAATAAAGGGTTTAACCATATAGGAAACGGCAAAGCGCTGAATACTCTCTTTGTGCTCAGCAATTTTTTCGCGGCTATCCAAAACAATCAAAACAGAAGCTGGGCGAATCCGACTGATTTCCTCTGCGAATGTTTCACCAGACATATCTGACAAATCGTAATTAAACAAGATCAGATCATATTTAGTCGCAGCAATTAAGGCCAGACCCGCTTTTCCATCCTCGACCACATCAACTTGATACCCCTCTTTTTGAAGTTCCAAATCAATGAAGCGAGCGATTTGCTTCTCATTTTCTACTAGTAGAACTCGTTTGACCATAGAGCAAGATTATTTTTCGTCGTACCAAGAATAGTGGAAGGTACCTTCTTTGTCTTTACGTTGGTAAGTGTGAGCACCAAAGTAGTCACGTTGTGCTTGGATCAAGTTTGCTGGAAGATCCGCTGAACGGTAGCTATCGAAGTAAGTGATGGCTGCTGAGAAGGTTGGTACAGGCACACCAGCTTGAACAGCAAGAGCTACGATATCCCGAACTGATTGTTGGTACTTAGCAGTAACATCTAAGAAGTACTCATCCAATAGAAGGTTAGCAAGATCTGCATCGCGGTTGTAAGCATCTGTGATCTTTTGCAAGAAACGAGAACGGATGATACATCCATCGCGCCAGATAGATGCGATGTCTGCAAATGGCAAGTTCCAGTTGTTTTCTTTAGAAGCAACACGCAATTGCGCAAAACCTTGTGCGTAAGAGATGATTTTTGAGAAGTAAAGGGCTTGACGAATCTTTTCGATCAACTCAGCCTTGTCTCCTTCAAATTTGAATGCAGCTGGTTTTGGAAGAACCTTGCTAGCATGTACACGTTCTTCTTTGTAGGCAGAGATGTAACGGGCAAATACTGACTCAGTGATGAGTGACAACGGCACACCAAGGTCAAGCGCTGATTGGCTAGTCCATTTACCAGTTCCTTTGTTTCCTGCAGCGTCCAAGATGTAGTCTACGATTGGTCCATCTTGACCTTCGTCGTCTTTGCGTTTCAAGATATCAGCAGTGATTTCGATCAAGTAGCTGTCCAATTCACCCTTGTTCCATTCAGTGAAGATTTCAGCCATGTCTTCTGCAGAAAGACCAAGCAAGTGTTGCATGAGGTCATAGCTTTCTGCGATCAATTGCATATCCCCGTACTCGATACCGTTGTGGACCATTTTCACGTAGTGACCAGCTCCATCAGGACCGATGTAAGTCACACATGGTTTTCCATCTTCAGGCGCTTTTGCAGAGATTTCTTCAAGAACGTCTGCTACCAAGTCATACGCTTCTTTTTGCCCACCAGGCATGATTGAAGGACCTTCAAGGGCACCTTTTTCCCCACCAGATACACCAGTACCAATAAAGTTGATTCCTGAGTTCGCCAATTCTTCATTACGACGGATGGTATCTTTATAGAAAGTGTTTCCTCCGTCGATCAAGATATCACCTTTGTCCAAGTGTGGAAGAAGGGCTTGGATGGTTGCGTCTGTACCAGGTCCGGCTTGAACCATGAGCATGATACGACGTGGTTTTTCGATAGAGTTTACGAAGCTTTCGATATCATAGCTTGGCACAAAGTTTTTATCAGGATGGCAAGCAATTACATCTTCTGTTTTTTCTTTACTACGGTTATAAATGGCAACTGTGTAGCCACGAGATTCGATATTAAGGGCAAGGTTACGACCCATTACGGCCATACCAACAACACCAAAGTTTGCTTTAGTCATGTGACACTCCTCTTTATAGTTTGCCTTTATTCTACCATTTTTCCTCCTCAAAAGAAAGCAGAAAATAGCTTCCCACCTTCTCTAAGAGGGAGAAGATCATGCAAATCATTTGATCTTAAAAACAAAAGTGCCCGAGAAACAGTTCTCAGACACTTCTTGATGAATGGCATTAATCTTCTTTAGAAGCTAACTCCTCTGCTTCAATGACCGGTTGTTCTCCTTCTTTGAGTTTATTGACCGTCATATTGACCCCAAGGGCTCCTGCTAGCAATTGACGAATATCAAATCCGGCTCCTTGAGAGACTTGGTCGATACTTTGCATAATATCGCCCACCATCTTAGAAGCATTGCCTTCCCCGTACATGGTGATCTTATCAACCTTGGTTAATGGTTCTGCGACAGCACGCGCAATTTCAGGCAACTTGTCAACGACCATTTCAGTAATGGCTGCTTCTTGCATTTTCTTCATGGCTTCGGCCTTTTGGTCCAAACCTTTGGCTTCGGCTTCCAGTTTCAAGCGAATAGCTTCAGCCTCGGCACGACCTTTGGCTTCAATAGCTTCGGCCTCTTGCAATTGGGCAAATTTCTCAGCTTCGGCTTGGGCTTTCCGAGCTTCGGCTTCTTTTTGTGTTTCGAAGAGTTCAGCTTCGGCCTTGCGTTGGCGTTCGATCAATTCTGCTTCTGCAGCTTGTTGACGCGCATATTTTTCAGCTTCAGCTTGTTTGCGGATGTTGGCATCCAATTCTTGCTCACGAACCTTAACTTCGCGCTCTTTGACTTCCGCTTCTTTTTCCTGTTTCATGATATTGGCTTCGGCTGCCACGCGCTCTTGTTCACGACGTTGCACTTCTGCCTCAATTCCTTTAGCGGCATCTGCTTTTGCTTGGGCAATGTCTGCTTCTTGCTTGAGGGCTGCTTGTTTGAGTTTCAGTTCATTTTGTTTTTGCGCAATTTCAAGATCGGCAGCGACGCGTTTGTCGTTAGCCAATTTATCTTGTTCTGCTTCGACTTCCTTGCGTTCACGTTCTGCTTTGGCTTTGGCAATCAAGGCATCTTTCTTAATGGTTTCAACATTTTCAATCCCGAGGTTATCGATGACTCCCCCTTCATCAGAGAAGGATTGAACCGTAAAGGCGATGACTTCTAGACCCATTTTTGCCAAGTCTGGTGCTACGTTGTCCTGCACTTTTGAGGCAAACTCTTGACGGTCATTGACCATCTTACGGAGCTCCATCTGACCGATCACTTCCCGCAAGTTTCCTTCCAAGACATCTTGGACAGAATTGGAAATATCTGTCGTATTCCAGTTCAAGAAGTTTTCTGCAGCCCGGGCAATCATTTCATCGGTTGTACCGATTTTTAATTTAACAGCTGCATCGGCACGGACGTTAATGAAGTCCAATGTTGGGACTGCTTCTGACGTCCGAACATCTGTCGAGAATTGCTCAATATCAAGATAAGAGCGTTGTTCGACAAAGGGAATCATAAAGCCAGCTTTCCCACGCAAGTGACGTTGCTTCCGAAGACCGGTAATGACCACGACTTCGTTGGGTTTAGCGTTCACATAACCTTTAACAAGCAAAATCAAAATAATAACTGCGACTATTAGGCCGGTAATCAACCAACCTGGAATAAATAAAGTATCCATACTTTTTCTCCTTTTTTAGAGGTCTCCCCTCTGTTATTTATTAATCCTAGTATATCAAAAGAAGGCCTTTCCTCAAAGAAAAGACCTGTATTTATGTCTAAATTTATCAAATGCAATCTCTAGCTTATTCTTCGTCAAACAAGCCATTTAGACCAGCGAAAGGACTGTTTTCTTCTTTCTTGATCGCTTGAGCGGCTTGGTATTCTTCTTCGGACAGGATTTTCCAATCATTGCCTTCGATAAAACCTTGTCCAGCCTCTTCTTCTGGAGTGAGAACCTTGAGAGGAATATTGAGCAGAATATTATCCGCTACACTCTCACTCAGGTCAATCTTCCCACCTTCGATTGGAAGGATCAAGTCTTCCTCTAGGGCCTCGATATCTGCGTCAGACTGTACATCCTCCGCAAACACCTCTGTTACAGGATAGCTCTCTTGAAGCTCAACAGGCTCCATGCTTCGGCTAGATGCCAAAACGATGGTGTAGGTCAACTGGTAATCCAAGACATAGAGGCCTGTATCATAGGCTACTCGTCCTGCCGCTGTCACATTCTTTAAATCAAGAATTTCTGGATTACGCTTTTGCAATTCCTTGAGCAAATCCAACTCTTGATCAAAAGCTAGTCCTTCAGGATTTTTACGGATTTCTTGTGTAAATAGGTTCATTCTTTTGTCCTCAAATCTTCTAGATACTACTAGTATATCATGAAGCTGCCCCTCAACCAAGAAGTCTCCTCAAAAATTTGTTATAATCATGAAAAAAGATACAGAAACTAGGCAATTGGTGTTGTACACAAGGTCCCACCATCTCTTGGACAAAAGAGAGTCACTTGCTAGGGCATTGTTAGATAGAGGAGAATTCATGAAAGATATCGGAGCAGTTTTTCGGCAAATACGTGAAAGTCGCCACATCTCTTTAGAGGAGGCTACGGGTGGCGAATTTTCACGCTCCATGCTATCTCGATTTGAAAGAGGGGAAAATGACCTGACCACGCAACGTTTTTTTCAGGCCCTTCAACAGATCAAAACCAGCCTCAGTGAGTTTTCCCATCTAGCTGGAATCGATCAGCACTCTTTTATTCCCAAATTGTTGAAAGAGCACTATGAAAACATGAGCTTGGAACACGACCAAGCCTTGTACCAAACTTACCAGCTAGCCTATCAGAAACATCAGAAAAAAGAAGACCTCTTAGCCAGCATTATTCTCAAAGTCCAAATGCTTGGCTTCTATCCTGAGGTGGAGCTCACCGCTAGCCAAGAGGAACTGGATTTCCTCCATGATTATCTCTTCTCTGTCACAATCTGGGGAAATTTTGAATTAAACCTGTTTTCTCTGACCTCTCCACTTTTCTCTAGTCGCCTCTATCGCCAATACACAGAGGAGTTGGTCCAAAGGGAGGATTTCAAGCTTCTCCTAGACTCTTCTCGTTCTGCCCTTAACTCTATTTTTCTTAATGGCTTCTTTCTCGCCATTAGTTCAAATGAATTTGAAGATGCATCTTTTTTTGATCACCTAATTAACGACCACTTTTACTCTGAGAACGAAGCCTACCTTCGGACGGTTTATCTCTACGCCAAAGGAGAATTTCTCTATCGAAAGGGAGAAAAAGAAATCGGTCTTGAAAAGATGGAACAGGCCATCCAGGTCCTATCCATTCTTGATTGTAAGGACAGTGCCAACTACTACAAACAGGGCCTGCAAGAACTGATCAATAAATCCTAAAAACTCACAGATCTATCCTGTGAGTTTTTGTTGAAAATATGCAACATTTATTTTTTCTTGTTTTTTAGGTTTACAATAGGACTATCAAGCAAAGAAAGAAGGTTCTTCCCATGATAACCAAACTAAAAAGCCACTTCCTCCGCTTTCTTCTCTCACATACCAGCGTCTATCTGAAGGATCAGAAACTCACTCTCTCTGAAGAGGAGAAAATGGACCTCTTCAAACAGATTTTTCAATTCGTAAAAGAATCTATGACAGCCGCTAGAAAGAAGGAGGAAGGCTTATGAAACTCTTAGTCCGTAATAAGATTTTTGCCTTACTTAGTCTTTCACGCTTTTTAAATACCCTTGGCGCTGCCATCTACAATCTGGTCTTTGTGGTCTTTGCTGCCAGCATGCCTCAGCCTAGTCTGGCAGTTGGCATTGCCAATCTAATTGTATTTATTCCTAGCCTCTTTACCATTTTTGTCGGGATGAAGGCTGACCGCACGAAGAAAAAAGCTAACTGGTTGATCCGCATTGGCTATCTTCAAGCCATCCTCTTCATCCTTATTGCTCTCATGACCAAGATTCCGGGTTACCTAGCCTTTTCGATTGTTTGCTTTTTAAACATTGTTTCAGATTGTTTGAGCGATTATCGCGGAGGCTTGCAACTCCCTATCATGAAAAAGAACATCCCCGACGAGGATTTGATGGAGGCCTATTCCTTCAACCAATTACTTAGTATGGTCTGCTCGATTTCTGGACAAGCTCTAGGAGTTTGGCTACTAGCCATCAGCCATCAAAATTTCGCCCTGGTCGCTTCGATCAATGCAGTGACTTTTCTCCTGTCTTCTACCTGTCTCTTGATTAGAAAAAAGCAGCTGACACATGATCCCGTCATTGAGCCCACAAGTAAGAATTCTTTGGTACACGAATGCCAAGAGATGTACCAGAACGCCAAAAGTATTTTTGCAGATGAGGAGGTCCACCACTTTGGCAAGTTGCTCTTCTCATTGGTTCTTATCAATGCTTTAGGGGGATCCATCTCTGGCATCTACAATCTGCAACTGCTTCACTCCCCCTTCTTTCATTTGAACTTTAGCCAATCCCTCTTGATCTTAGAGGCTGTGACTATTTTAAGCATGGTCTGGGCTAGTCTGACACCTCACGATTATTTTTCCAAGCAAAGCCTCCATCATATCCTCCTGTGGATCACAGGTGGGCTGACTATGCTTGGGCTCACAAATATTCTGGTGCACTGGGATTTCTTTTCCCTTCTACTCATCACTTTCCTTGGTTATCTTGTTGCAAAAATCAACCCAAAAGTTTCCAGTCTTTTAATGAGTAAATTACCCGCTGAAAAATTAGCTTCTACCTCTAGCTTTTTGGGACTAATGGTCAGCTTTGCCATGCCACTTGGGACAGCTCTCTTTTCTAGTCTAGCTATCTGGAGCCTTCCCCTAGCTTGGGGGACCTTTGCTATCCTTGGTTTCACTACCCTCCTCTTAACTACCAAATAAAAAACCCACCGTTTGGTGGATTTTTTTTACATTTTTCTTAGGCGAGCTACCCGTTCAGCAATGGGTGGGTGGGTATAAAAGAGTTTTTGCAAACCGGTTTCTTTTTTTGGATCGTTGATAAAAAGTGCACTGCTCGCATCATCGACATGTCGTTGCATTGGTTCGCTATTGTCTAGTTTTAACAAAGCATTGATCATTCCTTGAGGATTCCGCGTCAATTCAACACTTGAAGCATCTGCTAGGAACTCCCGTTGACGAGAAATGGCTAACTGGACCAAGGTCGCTGCTAATGGTGCTAAAACGATGGCAAGCAAGGAAAGGATCAACATAACAATCTCCAAACCACCGCTACCTTCTCGATCATCGTCCCGGCTACGGCCACCGCCCCACCACATCATCCGGCCACCAATGCTAGAAAGCATGGTGATGGCACTAGCAAGGGCCACTGCAATCGTAGAGATACGAATATCGTAATTGCGAATATGGCTGACTTCATGTCCGATAACTCCCTCCAATTCCTCACGGTTCATCACAGCTAGAAGACCTGTCGTTGCTGCAACAGCAGCATTTTGAGGATTAGACCCTGTCGCAAATGCATTCATCGAAGGATCATCCACAATATAGACCCGAGGCATGGGGATCTGGGCTACCATAGCCATATCTTGTACAATATGGTAGAGTTGAGGGGCTTGCTCTTCCGTTACCTCACGAGCCCCGTTCATCCGCATGACGACCTCGGTTGATTGGAAAATCATGCTAAAGGCATAAATCCCACCAATAATCAAAGCTAGGATGACGCCACCAAGGGAGGAACCTAACCAGAGGTAGCCAACGGCTGCTCCGATAAGAGCTAAGAGTATGAAAAAAGCAATAAGGAGAATCCAGGTTCTCCTTTTATTGCTTGCAATTTGGTCAAAGAGCATATTAGTCTCCTAATCCGCTAAAGTCCACCTTTGGTACTGCTTTTTCTTCTTCAGGCACTTGAAGGAATTCGGCTTGTTTGAAGCCAAACATTCCAGCAATCACGTTTGTTGGGAAAGTTTCCAACTTGACATTGTAGTTGCTTGTGACACTGTTGTACAATTGACGGGCATAAGAAATTTTGTTTTCTGTGTTGGTCAATTCTTCTTGCAACTGCATGAAGTTAGTGTTAGCTTTCAAGTCTGGGTAATTTTCAGCCACCGCAAAGATGCCTGCTACTTGACGGGAAAGAGCATCACTGGCCGCCATTGCTTCTGCAGGTGAAGAAGCTTGAGCCACTTGTTGGCGAAGTTGAGTGACCTTAGCAAGAGTATCCCCTTCGTACTTGGCATAGCCTTTAACAGTTTCGATCAAGTTTGGAATCAAGTCATTCCGACGTTTCAATTGCACGTCAATTTGACTCCATGCTTCACGAGTTTGCATCCGGCTTTTCACCAAACCGTTGTAAACTCCTACTACAATCAACACAAGGACCACAATGATCCCAAGAATAATCCAAATCATTTTATTGAATTCCTTTCATTTCTTTCTACCAGTATATCAAATTTCCCTTATTTTGTGGTAAAATAATAGCATGAAACCAGAAGAATTTTATGCCCGTTTAGCCGAACTCGGCTTTCCGTTAACTGATCGTCAAAAAGAGCAATACGAACGCTATTTTGAGCTCCTCGTTGAATGGAATGAAAAGATTAATCTCACTGCCATCACCGAAAAAGACGAAGTCTATCTCAAGCATTTTTATGATTCTATCGCACCCATTTTACAGGGTTTGATCGAAAATCAACCCATCCGCCTCTTGGATATCGGAGCTGGCGCCGGCTTTCCGAGCCTACCAATGAAGATCCTATTTCCTGAGCTGGATGTCACCATCATTGATTCCCTCAATAAGCGGATCAATTTTCTCCACTTGCTGGCTGAAGAGTTGGGCTTAAGTGGAGTTCATTTCTACCATGGGCGTGCGGAGGACTTTGCGCAAGACAAGGCTTTTCGTGCCCAATTTGATATCGTAACTGCCCGCGCGGTTGCCCGCATGCAAGTCCTCTCTGAACTGACCATCCCTTACCTGAAAGTAGGGGGACAGCTTCTTGCTCTCAAGGCCAGCAATGCTCCAGAAGAGTTAGAAGAAGCCAAAAATGCCCTCAATCTGCTCTTTAGCAAGGTTGAAGACAATCTACAATATGAATTGCCAAATGGGGATCCACGCTATATCACTCTTGTCGAAAAGAAAAAAGAAACCCCCAATAAATACCCAAGAAAAGCAGGCATGCCCAATAAGCGGCCATTGTAGTAAGATACAAAGGGCTAAGCGGATAAAGTCAAATAAGAGGCTGGGACAAAAGTCCTAGCCTCTCAATTATTTTTGGATTGTCAAGCAAGACGCAGTGGTTGAGTGGGCTCTACTACGCTGATTTCATCAGCTTTTACAGCCCTACTCAACTGTGCGGAGGTGGGACGACGAAATCGAATTCTAACGAATTACCGATTTCTGTCCCACTCTCTTTTTTATTTTTGTTTCAATTCTGTTCGCAGGGCTTCTTGTTGCTCTTTTGTCAGATGAACGCCCTTACTTGCAACAATCTGACTAGAGACTTTGTTGGCAAACCTTAAGGCTTGCGCGATGTCTAAGCCTTCTAAACGGGCGGATATGAAGGCTCCCACATGGCTATCTCCAGCGCCTACTGTATCGACGACTTCTGTTGGAAAACCGTCTGCCTCATACCAATGGCCATCATAGGCAACCGCGCCTTTTTCACCCAAGGTGACAATGACTAATTGCCCCGTTCTCTGATACAAGTGTTCGATGGCTGGCTGGATCTCTCTACACCCTGAAAAAGCCAGTGCTTCAGCCTCATTAACATGGAGAATTGGATGCAGATCATAAATGGCTTCCAGTCGTTCCTTTGGAATCAAGAGTCCGCGTGGCCCTGGTGCGAAAATCACCTGGCCTTCTAGTTGCGAAACAGACTGGACCAATGCAAGACCGGTTGGCTCCTCGACTTCAAGGCCACACAAGTAGATGTAATCAAACGGATCTGTCCCGATCTCTTTTAGCCACTCTGCTTGGAAGCTATACTCCACTCCGTGGTCCGATAAGAAGGTCCTCTCACCATCAGACTCTACAAAGCAGTAACAACAACCATTGGCCCCTTCTAATGAGATGCTAGAGGAAATCCCTAATTGTTTCAACTCTCTTCGAATAAAATCACCATATATTCCAGAACCGACTGGCGAGACAAACTGGTAGGGTTGCGACAAAAAATGAAGGATATTAACGACATTAAAGGCACAACCTCCCACAGACCATTGCTGGTGATCAATATGGGCATCTCCTTCACGACTTGGCAAACGATCCAAGTAAATCATCACATCACAAACTGTAGAACCAATAACTAACGCAGCTGTCATCTTTTTCTCCTTACTTTGCCTTCTATTATACCAGAGGAAACATAAAAAACAACCAACCCCTTGTGGTTTGGTTGCTTCTCTTTTTAATCACGATAAACGGGTTGAGGGCCAAAGGTTTGGGAAACCGGCATGATTTCAATCCGATTGACATTGACATGCTTGGGCTGTTGGATCAACCAAGCTACGGTGTTGGCAATGTCTTCCGGCTGAATGGCATGGGCATCTCGATAGAGGGCTTCTACCCGTTTTTCGTCTCCTTTAAAGCGAACAGAAGAGAACTCCGTTCCTTCGCAAAGACCGGGTTCAATATTGCTGACACGAATTTTCTTTCCAGCTAGATCTGCCCGAAGATTGAGGGAGAATTGCTTGACAAAAGCCTTGGATGCCCCGTAAACATTGGCCCCTGGATAAGGCACAGTTCCTGCTGTAGAGCCCAAATTGATAATATAGCCATCATTTCGTTCCACCATCTGGGGCAAGATTTTCCTTGTCAGATAGGTCAAGCCGACAATATTGGTCTGAATCATGGTCAGCCAGTCTGCGACCTCCGCTTCATAAGCTGGGGCGAGACCTAGGGCCAAGCCAGCATTATTGATCAAAACATCCACTCTCTCCCAAGCTTTTGGCAAACTGGCAAGTGCATGATCTACCTGAGAAAGATCCATCACATCCATTTGCAGGGGATAAAAAGCTTTTCCCAGCTCTTCTTGAAGGGCCTGTAATTTTTCGATGCGTCTAGCTGATCCGATCACACGGTATCCATCTGCTACTAAGCGACGGCAAATCGCTTGACCAAAGCCAGCTGAAGCTCCTGTTACTAAAATCGTTTCTGACATGTCATTACCTCCATGGATTGTAAAAACGTCCCTGATTGAGAAAGAACCATCAGGTTCTGTCTCGACTTAGAATCTAGATGAAACAATCCTATCTTGCAAAATTACTTCTTGTATTGGAAGGAAAAATCCTTCAGTTCAATCATTGCTTCTTTCATTTAGTTTACCTTTTCCCATAAGAGCGCAAATTGGATGGCTAACTCCGCGATTCGATCCTTGCTATCTAAATCCTCATGACTAGATAAGGTTCGGATATCCCATTTTTCTTCCGAGAGGTGGTCTGCTGCGTAGAAGAAATGGCAGAGCTCAAAGCCCCGAAAAGCTGCTAAGGCTGCCACTGCCGAACATTCCATATCCACACAGATGGCTCCTGCTTCCTTTCGTCGCTTCATCTTGTCGATGGTTTCCCGGTAGGGTGCATCTGTCGTCCACACTTTTCCTGACTGATAGGAAACCTTGTGGCTGTCCAGAAAGGCTTGAAAGAGCGGTAGGGTTTTCTTATTTACTTCCACTTCATCACTAGCCGGAAGATAGTGGTAACTGGTCCCCTCGTCTCGAAGAGCTGCTGTTGGAATGATGATGGAGGTCGCCTCAATATCTTGGTCCAAAACCCCACAGGTCCCAAAGAGCACTAGTTTTTCCATCCCAAATTGAATCAAATCCTCTATAATCCCTACACAGGAAGCAGCCCCAACTGGTGCATTAAAGACAGCAATCTGTTGGTCTCCAATCGAAATCCCATAGACAATGACTTCAAAGTTGGCCATGGAGGTTCTTGTAATGACCTCATGATCGTAATTCTCAAGGAGGCGAGCAAAAGTTACTCTTGAAAAGCAAGAGATGACTACTTTGGGAAATCCTTCAATTGGTTGGTGTAAGTCTTGTGGATTGATAATCGCCTGTCGATTGGCATCAAATTCTTCTAACAGCATTTCGTGCACCTCTTTCATTCTACTTCTAGGCCCCTATTATACCACAATTAGCCTAGTCATTGGTTTTTGATCAAAGGAAGAAGCATAAAAAAAGAACTGCTCCCAGACGTTAGATTTTTCGGATCAAATGTCTGAGGGACAGTTCACTTCGATATTGTTACTTGTTTTCCAATTGCGCTAATTCTAGCAACCGTTCTTTGGACAATTTTTTAATTTCAATTTGACTAGCATCTAGCAACTGGAATTCATCTGGCTCTAGCGCTGCCAGTAGATTCTTCAGTGCAAGAGAACCAATTGGATGGTAGTTTTCTGGCTTATCCGGATCTCCATCGATCTCAACCAATAGAACTCGCCAATCACTGATACCCGCTAAGCCCACAATTTCTACATATTCTGCAGGAACATGTGGCACGCTTGGCAAGACCGTATCCGTATCTTCTGTCAAGCTATAGCTGGCTAAAAAGGCTCCTGTCTCCTCCTGTTGATAAAAACGGACTTGACTGAAATAAGCTGCACTATATTGAATCTTCTTGATAAAGGCAGAGTAAGCTTCTAGTGGATGGACATGGTTCAAGACTTCCTGCACTGTATCCCGATCCAAATAGACTGGATGAGCGAAGCCTTGTACTTCAAACTCTTTTAGATCTTTTTCTTTCGTCACATTACCCAGCGTTTCTAGGATAACGACTTCATAATCAAAATGGAAAATAGAATCTGGAGTATAGCTCACGCCGTCGCTGGCCACAATCTCCGTTCCTAGTACTTCTGCGAGGCGACTAAGCCATCGCAGGGCCAACTGCCAATCTTCTTCTATCGCAAAAGAGGGCACCTGAATCTGATAAGACTCTTCCTCATCAAAATAGCGTAACTGCAGAGGAAGACCGCTCTTACCAAATACGATACAGTTCAAGCCTTCAAAATCATTTAAGGGACGATGAAGGGTAGCAGGATCATAGTTGTAGGTTGTCAACCCTTCTACCAATTTAAGAACTTCCTGTGCTGCGAGTACTTTCTGATAGCCAAATAAGCTCTTTTTATTTTTGATTGAAAACACGATACTCATTTGTTTTCTCCTTTATGAAATCGCTTACCTAAAGTATAGCACAATTTTCAATCAATTTCCATATAAAAACAGCCTGAGCTTTCAGACTGTTTGTTTCCATTATGCAGGTGCTCCATCAAGCGTTTCACCGATAAGGGCCAAACGCTCAGCAACCTCTGCTTGTGACAAGTTGTGTTCTTGGACATAACGATTGCGAGGGTGAACCCGGCACTCATGTGAGCAACCACGGAGGTACTTGTCCTCGTTTTCTTCTGAAGTCAAGATGCGACGGTTACAGAAAGGATTTCCACAGTTGACATAGCGTTCACATGGCGTTCCATCAAACCAGTCTTTGCCGACAACGCTTGGATCGACATGGTTGACGTCGACTGCAATCCGCTCGTCAAAGACGTACATTTTCCCATCCCACAGTTCGCCTTGAACTTCTGGGTCTTTCCCGTAAGTGGCGATTCCGCCATGCAATTGACCAACATCTTTGTAGCCTTCACGCACCATCCAACCCGAGAATTTCTCACAACGGACTCCACCAGTACAGTAGACGACAACGCGTTTGTCCATGAATTTTTCCTTGTTATCACGGACCCATTGTGGCAATTCACGGAAGTTGCGGATGTCTGGACGAATAGCCCCACGGAAGTGACCAAGATCGTACTCATAGTCGTTACGAGTATCAAGGACAACTGTATCCTCGTCGAGAAGAGCTTCTTTAAACTCTTTTGGAGACAAGTAAGCACCTGTCGTTTCAAGGGGATTGATGTCGTTATCGAAATTATCATCTTCTAAACCAAGGTGGACAATCTCTTTCTTATAACGTACAAACATCTTCTTGAAAGCTTGCTCTTCTTCCTCATCAATCTTGAACCAGAGGTCTTCCATACCTGGAAGGCTGTGAACGTAGTCCATGTATTTTTGCGTTGTTTCATAGTCACCAGAAACGGTTCCGTTGATCCCTTCGTCAGCGACTAGGATACGACCTTTAAGGCCGATTGATTTACAGAAGGCCAAATGATCAGCCGCAAATTGTTCTGCATTTTCAATGGGGGTATAGAGGTAGTAGAGTAATACGCGAATAGGTTTTGCCATAATATTCTCTTTTCTAAGATTAAATTATCAGAATTTTTCATTCAACTATACCAGTATACTCTCCCAAGAAAACGAATGCAATTTATTTGACTGAAAAATAAAAGCCTGGTTTCCCAGACTTTTATACGACGAAACCAGGGTTCCAACTTCCTACTCTTCCTTTTCCATCTGATCCAGATAGGCTTCATAGCGTTTTTTCTCAACTTTTGCAAGAAGCATTACAAGGGTATTCACTCCCCATACAATTGGAAGATTCAGTAAAAAGGTAATTGGAAGTACTAGTAAGAATTTTGAATGGAAGGGATTAGACTGATAAACAGCTAGGTTTAATTGAAAATTTTGAGCCCAGATGAACAAGGAGAGAATAGAGGTTACTGCTACAATTCCCGTCACATTTAGATAACTATAACTAATAAATTTCACACCCAATCGTTGACAACGAACAGAGTAATACAATCCTGAGACGATGAGTAAGGCTACCACCTTGATTGGACTCAGCACCACCTTAGATGTAAAAATGGATCCTACACTAAAAACAGTTAAGGCAAGGAAAAGAAAACCAGCTGTCTCAGCACCAGCCTTATTAGCTAAGCCTTCTTCTCGTTCATCTATGATTTGTTTGTTCAGCAATTGTAATCTCATTGCTTTCTCCTTATTCTTCATCCTCTAACTCTGCCTCGATCTTCTCTTGTTTTTTCCGATTGATAAGAGCAAGTGGTTTTTCAAGCAGATCTGTCAGGATGGCAAAAACGATGATTTCTAATAAAATTTTGATCAGATACTTGGGACTCAAGATAAAGCTCGTTGCCTCTCGCTTTCCAATCACATCCATGGCTATCATCAGCACAGCAAAGACTAGACCTGACCCAAGGCGACTCAACCAGCTATCTTTTTCTAACACATCTCGGATATCAATCCCTGAACTGATCCTTCTTAGCAGAGCATAAGCCCCCATGGCAATCAGAAGGAACATCTCAGGGAGATAAGCGACTAGGTCTAAGTCCAGGATACTGGACTTCACAAAGGCAGATAGGGCAATAAAGCAGGTCATGCCAAGGACAAGTTCTCCTGCGATTTTTCCATCAAGTAGCATAGTCCGTTCATCTTTTACAATTGGTTCTTTCTTTTGTTTCATATTCTTCCTCTTTCTATTATTAAAACTGTTACTCCCAGAACAGTTGATCCAGCGTCTTATCCAAGGTCTTACAGATGGCAAGGCAGAGACTGAGGGTTGGGTTATACTTTCCCGCCTCAATCAGACCGATGGTCTGGCGCGTCACTCCAATGGCATCTGCAAGATCCCCCTGGGTCATATCATGCTCGACCCGGGCCATTTTTAATTTGAGATTTTTCGCCACAGGCTTTTCCTTTCTTATTTTTATAGCTCTATTATACACTATATTTTCTATTTTGCAATATATATCTTGCATTTTGTAAAAAATATTTTTGATAAAACTAAGAAAGCCTGGTTTCCCAGGCTTTCTTAGTTTCCTCTTCTTTTTGTTAGAAATGACTGTAGGATATATGATAGTCCCCATCCTAATCCAGCACCCAGTATGACCGTGAGGACAAACCAAGTGATGGTCGCTAGATCTGGTGATACCATCACTCGATTGACATAGTCTATCGATTTACCACGATCCAGTAAAGACATGCGGTAACTGGCTGGATAGAACCACATCATAAGAATGGGCCCTGTTGTCGCAAAGGCAAAAATAACAAAAGACAAGGCGTTTCGTAAATTCGAGCGAAAACGACCACTTGAGGCGACCATCTCCGCAAAACTTCCGGCGATCAAGGCTGGAATAAAGGCACCTGCACCATGACGCGAAAAGAGAAAGAAGGAGCCGATCACGCAGCCAACTATAAAGATAGATCCAACTCCTTTTATTTTTTCTAGATAATAGCGGTAGATCGTCCCGCCAAACAAGGCTGAAAAGGCAGGAGCATAAAACATATTTCCTTGATGATCGACCAGATTTCCAACTAAGACCCCCAGTCCAATCGCAAGAAAATAGAGGAAAGTGAAGGCTCCAACTTGTTTTATTTGATTCACATTTATTCTATTCATTGGATACTGATCCTAACGATGGCTAATTTTCTTCGAAAGGAAGTCCCCGATAAATTGGACCAGAACGATAAGAATCAGGATCAATAAGGTCGCCACAAAGATGACATCATTGTTAAACATGTTTTTCCCGTAGTTGATGGCCAAGGTCCCTAATCCTCCCGCACCAACGGCACCCGCCATGGCGGTTTCTCCAATCAAGGAAATGATGGTCACTGTTGTTACACGGATCAAATCAGGAAGCCCTTCACGAAGGTAGACACCGACAATATCCCAGAAGGTTGCCCCACTGGCTTGTGCTGCTTCAATCACGCCTCCATCCAATTCGGACAAGACTACTTGGACTTGGCGGGCAAAGAATGGAAAGACAGCCAAGGACAGCGGAACAAGGGCTGCTGTAGGACCGATGGTATTTTTCAAGAGCAAGTAGGTCAAAGGATTAATAAAGGCCAACAAGATAATGAAAGGAATGGCGCGGAACAAGGAAGTAATCTTATCCAAAATTTGGAAAACGATTCTATTTTCGATGACACCACCTGGACGGGTCAAGACTAACAAAAGCCCTGTCACCAAACCTAAAAATCCACCAATAATAAAGGAAACAACGGTCATGTAAAGAGTCAAGTAAATAGCGGTTCCCCATCCATACTGGCCAGACCACCCTAATTTATAGACATTTGGTAAATATGTTTGAATTAACTGGATCATGCTTTTCTCCCATCTTTCACAATAGTCACGGAAACTCCTGCATTTTCTAACTCAGCTTTGGCCGTTTCCAGATTTTGATTTTCACCTGATAAGATGACCACCAATTCTCCAACAGGCGTGTTATCAAGGATCTCGATGTTCCCAAATAAAATGTTGGCAGATACTTGGTACTGCTTGTAAATATCATTGATGATGGCTGTATCTGTCACAGAACCTGCATACTTGAGATGCGCCAAAATCGAATCATCAGGCAAGTTCTTAACAATCGCTTGTTGATTGATTTTCACCATGGCTTCATCGATTCCTGTTGCAACCGTGATAAAGTCTTGCGTCAAGGCATTTTTCGGATTCGAGAAGATATCTAAAACAGACCCTTCTTCAATCAGTTCGCCATTTTGCATGACAGCTACCCGGTTGGCAATATCTTTGACAATTTGCATCTCATGGGTGATCAAGACAATGGTTAAGCCAAGTTTTTTATTTAACTCTTGCAACAACGCTAGAATTTGTTTGGTCGTCTTTGGATCCAAGGCTGAAGTTGACTCATCTGAGATCAAAATCTTTGGATCGTTGGCAAGGGCACGCGCAATCGCTACCCGCTGCTTTTGACCACCAGACAATTGTGCTGGATAATTCTCTGCACGGTCAGATAGACCAACCAGTTCCAACAATTTCGCCACTTTCTCATTCTTTTGTTCTTTGTTTAATTTAGAATGTTTAAGAGCAAAGGCTACATTTTCTGCAACAGTCATTTGAGCCATCAAGTTGAAGTGTTGGAAAATCATTCCGATATCCCGACGTTTCTCCCGAAGGGCAGCCGGTTTTAAGGTCACCTGATCTTGATAAATCACATCTCCATCCACAGTGATGGTTCCGGCGCTAGGCACTTGCAAGAGATTGATCACCCGAACCAAGGTCGATTTCCCGGCTCCGGAATACCCTACAATCCCATAGATATCGCCTTCATTAATATGAATGGTCACATCTTTGACGGCTTGGATCTGACGTTTCTTTTGCTGGAAAGTCACATCAATGTGATCCAGCTGAATCATTACTTTACTCATAACTTGCTATTAACTCCTTTATCAATTCAATATGGGTGTAATAATCGGCGATTTTCACATTTTCGTCGCCCCCATGATCACGGCTATTGGCATTGCCAATTCCAAAGGCTGCCATCGGCACCTGCAAAGCCTCAAAGACCGTGTGCATTGGCCCTGTTCCCGCTGTTGTTGGAAGAACAGAAACTCCTTCTCTATAGAAATCTTTGGCCAGCCGTATGACATTTAAAATCGATGGGGCACTCATATCACTTCGGTAACTCATTTCACCGAGAGTATAGACCAATTCGACCTGATCATAGCCATTTTTCTTCAATTGCTGATTGATCTTTTCTAAGACATCCTTGGGATCCAGTCCAGGAACCAAACGCACCTCCATCTTAGCACTCGCCTCTGCCGGAAGAATCGTTTTAACACCTTGTCCTTGGTAACCAGAGCCAAAGCCTTCAATATTCAGGGCTGGTTCAAAATAGAAACGGCGTAGGAATTCTTTTCGATCTTCCTTCAAGATTGGAAGGGTTAGACCATAGGTTTCCGCTACATCTTCTGGTCCTTTGTTGGCATATTGCTCGATCAAAACTAGCTCGCGTTCATTGGGTTCTTGGATCTGATCATAAATCCCATCCACCAAGATTCGGCCTTCTTTGTCCCGAAGACTGGCGATAGCATTTAACAAATACCAAGAAGCAGAGTCCACCACGCCACCATAGCTGGAATGGATATCCACTTCTGCACTCTTCACCACCATATCAAAGGTGACGATCCCTTTGCTACCACCAGAAATTTCCAACTGACCCTGATTATTTCGGGTGCCTTGTTCCCAGACTAAGAGGTCTGCCCCACGCAAGTGTTTCTTGTGTTTGGCCAAGTATTTATCCAAGTCCGTCGATGCAGACTCCTCTGCCCCTTCGATGATAAAGGTGATATTGACTGGCAAATCGCCACTTTCACGAATGTATTTTCGAAGAGCTGTGAGACGAGCCGTGATATGTCCCTTGTCATCATCAACCCCTCGACCGTACATGGTCCCATAATGAACCGATAAGGTAAACGGGTCTCCCGTCCAAGGTTGGTCTCCATCAGCTGGTACCGTATCATAGTGGTTATAAAAAATGATGGTTTTGGCTTCAGGATTTGGTGAGAAAAATTTGGCAATCACAAAAGGTGCTGTATAGCTATCATCAACTTCGACTTTGGCTCCTGCAGCTGTAAAAATTTCCCCCAAATAGTTAGCCACTTCCTTGAGACCAACTTGTTGGGCAAAGATGGATTTTTTTGAAATCAAGGTTCGCAACACTTCAAAATAATGTTGTGCGACCTCATCATTTTCAAATTTACGGATTTGTTCCGCTTCTGTTGCAAAAGGCATGCATTCCTCCTAATACACGATAAGAGGTAGAGAATTGCTTCTCCACCTCCTTCATACACATGAGATCAAATCTTAGAAGACTGGTTGGTCCATTCCTTCTGAAGATTCTTCGATCACTTTCTTCACATTGTCTTTGTGATAGGCTTTGATGATTTCTTTGATTGCTTTTGCTTTATCAGATTTTTCCCAATCTTTCTTAGCAGCGATCACGTTGTACCATTGTTTTGAGTTGTTGTCTTTCTTTTCAACATAGATAGCTTTTTTGAAATCAACGCCTGCTTCACGAACGAAGGTATTGTTGATGACTGCAGCATCTACTGATGGAAGAGCAGATGGTGTTTGTGAAGCATCCAATTCAGAAATCTTCAAATCTTTTGGATTTTCTTTGATGTTTGACACGTTAGCCAATTGTCCATCCTTAGTATCCAATTTAATCAAACCAGCTGATTGCAAGACATACAAGGCACGGCTTTCATTTGTTGGGTCATTTGGTACAGCGATTGTTCCACCTTTAGGAATTTCTTTAATTGAAGTGTATTTGTTTTTACCGTTTTCTGTACCAGAGTAAAGACGGATTGGAGCGATGTAGGTATCTGCTACTGCAACAAGGGCATTGTCGTTTTTAGAGTTCCAGTTATCAAGGAAGTTGTAGTGTTGGAAAGCATTGATATCCACGCTACCATCTTTTACAGCCACGTTTGGTTGTGAGTAGTCTGTAAATTGAGTGAATTCCAATTTGATTCCTGTTTTAGCGTCATCCAAGTTCTTTTGAACTTGATCCCAACGAGCTTTTTCAGTGTCGCTCAAAGTCATGACACCTACTTTTACAGTTGTTTCACCATCTTTGCTAGATGATTTTGAAGAACCACATGCTGCAAGAGCAAATGTTGCAATAGCTGCAAGAGCTGTTAAACCAAGAATTTTTTTCAATTTCATTTTGAAGTCTCCTTTAATTAAATATTATTCTTTAATATCTTTTGCTTCTGGTAGATAAACTCCACCAAAGTATTTTTTAGACAGTTTTTCAAGGGTTCCATTGTCATAGAGTTCCTTGATACGTTTGTTGACAAATTTTTGAAGGTCTTTATCTTCTTTTGCAATAATCGGATACACATAAGGCTGTTGGTCGCTTGGAAGCTCGATAACCTTCAAGTTGTCATAGCCTTGATCACGAATGATAGTATCTACTGAGATCCGTTCGAAGATCTTGTAATCTGTACGACCATCCGCTAAATTAGCCATGATGGTTTGAATGGTTCCATCTGTGTATTGCAAGTCAGTTGGATTATCTGAATGTTTTTTATTGTAATCTTCTAATTGTTTAGCAGTTGATGTTCCTTGAACAACTTCTGTTTTCTTGCCACCAATGTCATCCAAAGATTTAATAGAAGAATCTTTTGGTACGACCAATACTAATGGATTGCGAGCATATGGATTTGGATAGAGGTATTTTTCTTCCCGCTCTTTTGAGTAACTAATGTTGTTGGCACCGATTTGGAAACGGTCACTATCTAAGCCAGCAAAGACTGAAGACCACTCTGTTTTGTTAAAGTTTACTTCATATTTGTCTGAACCTTTGAAGATTTCACGCAAAACTTCGATTTCATAACCGGTTAGCTTGCCGTCTTTTTCTTCGTAAGAGAATGGTTTTGTTGTTCCAACAGTCCCAACTTCAATGGTTTTCTTACCACTGGCTGATTTACCAGATGAACATGCTACTAAAGCACTGGTTGCAAGGACTGCAACTAATCCTAAAGCAGAATACTTAATCACTTTTTTTAGATTCATAGGATCTCCTTATTCGTTTCAGGCACATAAAACGCCATTTTAAAAGTATTTTTTAATTTTATCAAAAAAGCATTTACTTGCCCAATATATATTTTTTATGGAGGTGATAGTTTTTCTTTATCACACTTCTTTGGCTTTGAAATACCGCAATAAAGCTTGCGCATTTTCAACATAATAGGGAACGGATACATGAAAGGCGGCATCATCGATGGTCATGTGATCATGATGGAGGTCTGGCGCATCCGGATCTCCATTTGAACCGATAAAAGCAAAGACTCCAGGAATTCGCTCTTGGTAAAAGGCGAAGTCTTCTCCAGCTGTAGATGGATTTGCTGGAATCACTTCAGCCAAGCCTTGTGAAGCTTCCCAAACCACCTGCGTCAATTCCTCATCATTAAAGGTAACGGGCGGGGTCACACCCCACTCAAAAGCTACATCTACTTCCAGACTTTCTGCAATGTGTCGAATGATGGAAATAAAATGTGCCTTCAAGTCTCTTTGCACACTCGGATTAAAAGAACGAATGGTTCCTTCAAAATAGCCTGATTTTGGGAGCACATTCCAGGTTGAGCCCACATCTAGATGCGTAATGGACAAAACAGCTGTTTCAAAGGGAGAAACGGTCCGTGAAATTAATAATTGTAAGTTCTGAACCATGGTTGTGACGGCCGTTACAGTGTCAACTCCCAAATCTGGTCTCGCAGCATGGCTACTAACCCCTGTCACGGTAACCTTGAATTTCTCAACCCCTGCCATCATAGCTCCAGCATTCAAGGCAAGTTGCCCTGCTTTTAGCTGGGGAATATTGTGAAAACCAATAATTCCTTGAACATCCTCCAACAATCCTGTTGCCAAAACATCAGAAGCACCTTCTGAGATTTCTTCTGCTGGTTGAAAGATCAAGCGTACGGTCCCTTCAAGCTGGTCTTCTTTTTCCTTGAGAAGAGCTGCTGCTCCCAGAAGACTGGTTTGATGAAAATCATGGCCACAGGCATGCATGACTCCTGGATTCTGACTTTGGTAGGGCAGATTCGTTTGTTCCAAAATTGGAAGAGCATCGATATCTGCTCGAAGTGCCACCACCGGTTGGCCGGACCCAATTTCTGCAATCAGACCAGTTTTTAATCCACTCTCTAAAATACGAATCCCCAACTCTTCTAAACGCTCTTTTAGAAAGGCGGTTGTCTGGTATTCTTGACCGGACAATTCTGGGTGTTGGTGGATATAGTGGCGAATCTCTGCTAACTCTTCATAAGAAAAAGACACAAGCCTTCATCTCCTTTCAAACTTAAAATTATTTTATCACTAATAGGTGTTTCCGTCTAATTCCTGTTTCTTGGGTTTTGATATAGTTTCAAACTATAGATAAAAACACTCCTAGATTCATGTCCTAGGAGTGCCAACTTCCGCATTAAGAAAGATTTCCCTCGAATTTTTCCATAAAGCTATCACTATTATAGGCTTTTTCTACTTCCCATTTGCCATCTTTCTTAACAAAGGTCAACTGGTAGTCGTACCGATCCGGCGTCGTCAAGGGACGATCTGCAAGAGAAGCCATCATTTCCTCTCTATAGGCTTTATTTTGAGCCTGATTCGCCTCGATGATACCTGGATAGTCTTTTCGATGTTCTTGATAGAAGGTCTGCATGTGGTTTAAAATCGTCTTTTCCATGCTGACTGTCTCAGGATTCAGGCTAATGACTACCTTGTCTGGGAAGTATTGTTTGACCTTATAGGTTAATTTCGCACGCTTAGCATTTTCCTTTTCATAAGCATCGATAAACTGGGTCACTTCTTCTTCAGAGAATTGGTAATCATGTAGTTTACGAGTAAAGTCAGCCGCAAATTTCGCACGGAAATCACTAGCTTCCTTTTTCAAATCAGTTCCCAAAACAAAAGCGTCATCCTTTTTGACCTTTCGTTGGCCACTGAAGTAAACTTGATTGATGTATTCATCTGCTAGAATTGTGGAAGCTTCCGCCTTATCCTCATACTGAGAAGAATCCACCGCAAATTTTAAAGGCTTGGATTTTTTATCAGAGCTATAGGTTTTTCGTTCATACTGCACTTCGTACTTCTTGCCTTTTTCGACTGGAAAAACGATATAGCCGGTTAATTTTTTATCCTGGGCCAACTGATCACTCTTGAGCAATTGGAAGGCTTCACTGTGGTCATAAATTCCTGACTGCAATTTGACCTTGTTATTATCCGCATCGTAAATGGTGATATCTGAATCTGACACGTTGATAGATTCTTTGGCAACATTTTTAAATTCTAATTGAAGGGCTAAATAGGTTCCGTCTTCTGAGTCATTGAGGACAGGTGGTTTGATGTATTGCCCTCCTTTTAAACTCACCTCGACTTGACCGTCAGATGCAGAGCTTTTCGCTGCTTTTTCTGTCTTTGCTTGCTGCGAATTGGTCTTTTGAGCACCAGTCCCACAAGCCGCTAAACTCAAAGTCGCCACAGCAAATAGGGCCCATTTGAAAATCTTTTTCATCCTCATCTCCTTAAAAAAAGTTTTTTCTATTCTAACATCTTTTTCTAGCTATGTATACGCTATATAGTGATAACTCTCCCCTATCATAAAAAGGCCAAGACTTTCGTCTCAACCTTTTAACTGAAAAATAATTGATCTTGGTTTTACAAGATTCCTTTTTCTTTTTGAATCATGAGATCCTTGAGGGAAATCAAGAGGACCGCAAGGAGGATCATAGCCATCCCTATAAAATCAATGGCAAAGAAATGTTCATTCATAATGGCAAAGGCAAAGAATACAGCTGAAATAGGCTCAATAGCTGCAAGAAGGCTACCTTTGACCGGTCCAATCAGAGTTGTCCCTTTCAAAAAGACCGTATAGGCAAATATGGTCCCAATCACCACTAAGCCAACTAAGCCCATTAGATTATCCATGCTATATTGGCCATGAAAAAGTCTTCTTCCTGTGAAGGGAATCATCACAAGTCCTGGAATGAGCATACCGATACCAATCACCAACATACTTCCCCATTTTTGAATTAACTGAATAGGCAGAATGATGTAGAGGGCATAGGCAAAGGCAGAAACAAGTCCCCAAGCTAGCCCTTTAGGAGTGATTGCCAATTGATTGAGTTGACCATGGGTTGCAATGAGAAAGGTCCCTGCGATGGCTAAGACCATCGAAATGATTTCAGATACCGTCGGAGCTACCCGGTCTTTGATACAAGAGTAGGCCAAGACACCTACTGGACAAAGATATTGCAAAACAGTTGCAGTACCTGCATTAGTCGCATCAATCGCTTCTAGATAAGTCAATTGGGTCATTAACAAACCTAAAAATGCAAATAAAAGCAAGGGGATGTATGACGAGCGGTCTGTTAGAAAGGATTTAACTTTTTTCTTATCCGATAAATAAGCTAGGAGTAAAAGAACTGCTCCCGAAATAATTAAGCGAATCGTTGTCAACCCAATTGCTGTAAATCCATGAACCATCAGGTACTGGCCGCAAGCTCCTGATAAGCCCCAAGCAATCCCGGCAATCAAGGTCATGAGCGTCCCTTTCATCGTCTTTGACATAGTCCCCTCCCAAATCTGTTCCTTACTTTTATTGTATCATAAAAGGCCGAAACTACACGTTTCAGCCTTACTTTATTTCATATAAATTTATTCGCTTATTCAGGTTGAACCAAGATCTTGATTTGGGATTTATCTTGTGTTAATTCAACAAATCCTTCTTCAACGATATTTTCCAATTTGATTTTCTTAGTAACCAATTTTTCAGCAGAGAAGTAGCCTTGTTCCATCAATTCCAAGACTTTAGGGAAGATGTGGCGGTAGGCAATAATTCCTTTGAGGGATTTTTCTTGAATAGCGAATTCATTTGGATTGATGCTAGCTTCACGTTCCCAGATAGATACAACCATACATTCCCCAGCTTTATGAACGGCTGCAAGGGCTTGGCCTAAAACAACTGGGACCCCAGTAACTTCATAAGAAACATCTGCTCCCCCACCTGTTAAACGATGGATGGCTTCGACGATCGTTTCTCCTTCTTCTGGGTGCACAACGATTGCTCCCAATTCTTCTGCTTTCGCTTGGCGTTCAGGAGACAATTCAACCGCATAGATTTTTGATGCTCCTGCTGCACGAAGGGCTTCAACGATCAAAAGACCAATTGGGCCTAAACCAAAGATAACTGCTGTATCTCCAGCTTTCAAAGCAGATTGACGGACTGCATACACAGCAACAGCAGCAGGTTCTGTAAGAGCGGCTTGTTCAAAGCTCAAGCTATCTGGAATCACATGGACAAGATCACCATCAAGAACACAATATTTAGCAAAACCACCATCTGCAGCAAGACCAACAAAGTTCAAGTTTGGATCGAGGTTATAGTCACCAATTAAGTTGTGCTTTGCAAGAATTGGTTCGATAGTGACACGATCGCCAACTTTGACACGAGTCACATCACTTCCGACTTCTACAATCTCACCAGAGAATTCATGTCCCAAAGTAACCGGTGCTTTTTGACCAGAATAAACATGTTCTTCTGTTGGAATGAAGATCGGACCATCCAAATATTCATGCAAGTCCGTACCACAGATCCCTGTGAACTTAACTGCCACCTTTACTTGATGTGGTTGTACTTCAGGTACTTCCACCTCTTCGATACGAACGTCTTTTGCTGCATGCCAGCGTGCTGCTTTCATAGTAGCCATAGGATGGTCTCCTTGTTTTCATGATTTTTAGTTTTCTTTTCAGGAATCTTTATATACCACATTGTAAACGTTTTCTTTTTACTTGTCAAGGAAAAACTGAAGATGAAAAAGAGCAGTCCTTTGACTACTCCTTCTTATTCCTTTTTAATTCGTGAAGTCTCTATTCTCCAGCCCACCATCCAACCAAGGACGAGGAGATAATTTTCAAGTGCACCGATCCCATTGACCGACAGATGATAGTGAAAATAACTGAAGAGATGATTAGTACCGATCCCAAGCCCACCTAGGATCAAAGCCAATAGAACCGTCCGAAGATAAAACCAATCGTATTTAAGATTGACAGCAATGATAATCACAAGAACTGCCACATTCCAAATCCCAATCTCTCGTTGCCAACCGACAGAAATACCATATCCCGAATGACTTCCCATATAAGATGGAAAGAACAGCTGGAAGACAATCGCTCCAGACATAGCGATGATAAGTAGGATAAATAAGAATCTCAATAGCCGATTCATCATCTTCCTCCTTTAAGAAAAAACTGATTAATCTCTTGACACTTGTTTTCTGTTAAAACAGGAACACCGCTACTATTTAAATAAAATGCAATATAGTCTAATTTTTGTGAGAATGAGATCATTTCTTCACCTGATATAGTTGGATCAAGCCACACATCAATTAATAGAGATAGTGTTGTAGCTGTCTCTAAAGGATATTTACAAGAAAACTCGCCCTTCTCATTTCCTTGATGAATGATTATTCCTACATATTTGGAAAGAACATTTACCGTATTTTTTAAAGAAAACAACAAGCCGAACGGTATCTTTTGTGCCCAGTCAATGCCCGTAAGTTGTTTCATATTCTCATTGCCTATTAAATAATCAACTAATTGTAATAGGCGGTCTGTTGATGAAACTCCTTCGTTCTTTGACAATTCTTCTAGAAAAGTTGAGAGGGCAATCGTTTCTTTTTCCATTAAGAGTTGTAGAATCTCTTCTTTACTTTTGAAGTGATAGTAAACAGCCCCTTTTGACAATCCTGTCACTGTTACTAAATCAGCCATCGTTGTTTCTTTATAGCCTTTATTTGAAAAAAAGGACAAGGCTGCTTGAATAATTTGATCTTTACTTCTTTTTGATTTTATTTCTTGTTTCAAGTAACTTACCTCCTTAAAAACAGACTATCGGTCTGTTTTTAATTTTATTAAATTTAGAAGACTTTGTCAATTAAATTCCATTTTTGATTCCCTCTGAAAAAGTAAAAACAGACACTAAAAGGTGCCTGTTAGAATGTAAACATATACTGAAACTTTCCGCCGTGAGAAAAGTGCCTGAAACAATTATGTTTCAGGCACTCGGGAGTTTTGAAACTTTAGGTTCAAAACTAAGTCATGGAACTTCCTCGAAGTTCGCTGACGTCCGAACTCACTTAAGGAAAGTTTCTAAGATGTCTTTATCATGCATCTGACAGATACTTCCTAGTAACTGTTATTTTTTATTCACTATCTTTCAACTTCGCCAATTCTTGGGCAAGTAACTTGAGGGCTACTTGTGGGTTGGCTTGGCCTTTGGTTGCTTTCATAAGGAAGCCGGTAAAGGCCTTGTCCGCATTCCGCTTACCTGACTTGAAGTCAGCTACGGCTGCTTCATTATCTGCAAAGACTTGGTGGATGATTGGGATTAAGACTTCAGGATCTGAAATCTGTACCAATCCAGCTTTTTCGACGTATTCACGCGCACCGCCACCATTTTTCGCCAAGTGAACGAAGACTTTCTTGGCAATCTTAGAAGAGATGGTTCCATCTTCGATGATGGCAATCATTTCCACCAAGTTTTCTGGTGTCAATTGGATTTCTTCCAGTGTTTTGCCTTCTGCATTCAAGAATTGTGCGACTTCCCCTTGGAGCCAGTTAGATACTTGCTTGGCATCTCCACCAAGGGCTACGGCTGCTTCAAAGAAGTCAGAAGTGACTTTCGTCGCTGTCAATTGGTTGGCATCATAGTCAGACAAGCCAAGCTCTGCCACATAGCGAGCACGACGGTCTTTTGGAAACTCTGGCAACTCCGTACGCATTTCTTCGATCCACTCATCTGAGATGTCAAACAATGGAAGGTCTGGTTCTGGGAAGTAACGGTAATCCGCTGCTCCTTCTTTGACACGCATAAGAATCGTGCTCTTATTCGCTTCATCATAACGACGTGTTTCTTGACGAATGACACCACCTGAACGCAAGATCTTCGCTTGACGCTCCACTTCGTATTCAAGACCTTTACGGACGTTTGAGAAAGAGTTCAAGTTCTTCAACTCCGTCTTGGTACCAAACTCCTCTTGACCGTATGGGCGAAGGGAAATGTTGGCATCCACACGCATAGATCCTTCTTCCATCTTGACGTCTGAAATACCAGTGTACTGGATAACTTCTTTCAATGCTGTCAAATAAGCGTAGGCTTCTTCTGGGGAACGCATATCTGCTTCAGATACGATTTCGATCAATGGCACCCCTTGACGGTTGAGGTCTACGTAAGAGAATCCATCTGTTCCGTGGGTGTTTTTACCGGCATCTTCTTCCAAGTGGGCCCGTTCAATCCCGATTTTCTTAGTTGAGCCGTCTTCCAATTGCACTTCAATCCAACCGTTGTATCCGATTGGCTCGTCAAATTGCGAAATTTGGTAGGCCTTTGGATTATCAGGGTAGAAATAGTTCTTACGGTCAAAGTGCATGTGCTGATGGATATCCATATTCAAGGCCAAAGCAGCCTTGATACCAGCATCCACAACACCCTTGTTCAAGACAGGAAGCACCCCTGGGAAAGACCAGTCAATCACATTAGTGTTAGCATTTTGCTCATTCCCAAAGTGGGCAGAGGTTGGTGAGAAAATTTTTGAGTTTGTATTCAATTCAACGTGGACTTCAAGTCCGATGACTGTTTCAAAGTTCATTAATTGTCACCTCCGAAAATAAGGGGTTGTTGCTTGTGGTAATCCGTCGTTGCTTCAAAGGCAGCTGCAGCTTGGTAGATGGTTTCTTCAGAATACTTCGGACCAATCAACTGCAAACCAACCGGAAGACCTTGCGCAAAACCTGCAGGAATCGAAATCCCTGGAAGACCTGCCAAGTTGACAGGAATGGTCAAGAGGTCAGCCAAGTACATGGCAACCGGATCATGGTTGAGTGAATCCAAATCAAAGGCTACGCTAGGAGCTGTTGGACCAAGGATAAGGTCATAATCTGCAAAGACTTTTTCGAAGTCTTGGATAATAAGGGTACGGACTTGGCCAGCTTTCTTGTAGTAAGCATCGTAGTAACCAGATGACAAACTAAAGGTACCAAGCATGATCCGGCGTTTGACCTCATCACCAAAGCCTTGACTACGAGTGTTCACGTAGATATCATCCAAGTTTTTAGCATCTTCCGCACGGAAACCATAGCGAATACCGTCGAAACGTTGCAAGTTTGAAGAAGCTTCAGATGAAGCGATGATGTAGTAAACAGCAACCCCGTATTTAGAATGAGGCAAGCTAACTTCTTCGACAGTTGCTCCCAATTTTTCAAAGTGTTTCGCCGCATTAAGGATGGTTTCTTTGACTTCTGGGTCAATCCCTTCACCGAGGTATTCCTTAGGAAGGGCAATCTTCATACCTTTGATGTCTTGACCAATCTTAGAAGTAAAATCGGCTACGCGTACTGGTGCAGATGTTGAATCCTTGGCATCTTCACTAGCAATAACATTAAGCAATTGGGCATTTTCCTTGACTGTTGGTGCAAACGGTCCAATTTGGTCAAGTGAGCTACCAAAGGCAATGAGACCAAAACGGGAAACCGTTCCATAAGTTGGTTTGAGACCAACAATCCCGTTAAAAGCAGCCGGTTGACGGATAGAACCACCTGTATCTGAACCAAGGGACAAACGGACTTGACCTGAAGCGACAGCTGCAGCAGATCCGCTAGATGAACCACCAGGCACCTTGCTGTGGTCCCAAGCATTCTTGGTTGGTCCATAATATGAAGTTTCACCAGATCCACCCATGGCGAATTCATCCATGTTGGTCTTCCCGATGACAATCATATCTTTGGCTTTGGCATTGGCAACCGCTGTCGCATCAAAGATGGGCTCGTAGTTATAGAGCATTTTTGAAGCCGCAGTGGTCAAGATGCAATCTGTTGAGATATTGTCTTTGACAGCAAGTGGAATCCCTGACAAGAGGTTGTCTGCATCGATTCCTTTTTCATCAATAGCCTTGGCTTGTGCAAGGGCCGCTTCTTCAGCCACCGTTACAAAGGCATTGACTGCTTCTTCACGCGCCTTGATATCGTCAAGCGTCGCTTGTGTCAATTCCGTTGCTGAAATTTCCTTAGAGACAAGGAGGTCGTGCAACTCTTCAATGGTTTTATGGTTGAATGACATTAGGCATCTCCTCCATCTTCTAGGATAGCTGGTACCTTGATGTAATAGTTATCTTTTTCAGGTACATTTTTAAACAAGCGGTCACGGTCCGTCCCTTTTTCAGCAACATCCGGACGCAATACGGTCTTGCGATCCGCCATGGTCGTTGTTGGGGCAACACCGGTTGTGTCCACTTCTTCCAACAATTCCACCATGTCGACAATTTTAGACAAGGTTGTCGCAAACTCAGCTGTCTCTTCTGGAGAGAATTTCAATTTTGAAAGATTGGCAACGTGGGTTACCTCTTCTTGCGTAATTTTCATCTTGCTTCCTTTCGTGAAATGATAATTTCCAATACCTTCTATTCTATCATAATTTTAGCTTTTCATGTTGCATCAAAATAAGAAAAAGAGATGAGACTAATTGAGAACTGCACTCAACTAATTCCATACTCTTTATTTATTTTCACTTAAAGTTTTATCTACCAAGCTTGCCCCTAAGACATGCTTGAAATGATTCAAGGCAAACTGATGATTTTCAGGAGTAAGCGATGCTACTGCAGGTTCCACGACTTCGATCTGATAGCCGAGGTTGTAGGCATCAACCGCTGTATGAAGGACACAGATATCAGTCAAGACACCTGTCAAAATAACTGTATCTACATGACGTTCCCGCAGGCGGATATCTAGGTCCGTTCCTGAAAAAGCAGAATAATGACGCTTGTCCATCCAAAAGACGCGTGGATCCGCTTTGTGCTCCCGATAAAAATTTGCTAAAGGGCCGTACAAATCCCGTCCGCTGGTCCCAATGATATTATGAGGTGGGAAGAGCTTGCTTTCAGGATGAAATGGATCCTCTACATCATGCGCATCAATGGCAAAAAAGACATAGGCTCCTTGGTCAAAGGCCAATTGGGTCACCTGAGCAATTGTCTCAGAAATGGCTTGTGCAGGAGCACCTGCCGTAAGCTTACCATCATCTGCTACGAAATCGACAGTGTAGTCAATTGAAATCAAGGCTTTAGTCATTAGTAATCTCTTTTCTTAATTTCCTCAAAGATATCTGGAATCAACACCTTGAGATAGGTTCCCTTCATTCCAAGAGAACGGCTTTCAATAATACCAGCTGACTCCAATTTCCGGAGTGCATTGACAATCACAGAGCGAGTAATGCCAATCCGATCCGCGATGATAGAAGCAGTCAACTGTCCCTCATTTCCTTTCAATTCACTAAGGATGGCAGAAACAGCCCGCAACTCCGAGTAAGACAAGGTATTGACAGCCATATTCACCGCTGTCCGACGACGAATATTCTTCTCGTCTTCCTCGCGTTGGTAGTTCAACATTTGAATTCCTACCACGGTACTCGCAATCTCAACCAAGATCAAATCATCATCCGCAAACTGTTTATCATTGCGCCAAATGATCAAGGAACCCAACCGAATCCCAGAAACATGAATAGGCGCAATGGTGGTCAAGCCATCAGGAAATTCAGACTTGGTTTCGACCGGAAAGATACTCAAATCATGGTCCACATCTAAATTAGCTTCTGTATCGTAGACTAAACTAGCTGCCTTGGCATAATCTTCTGGTAATTTTTTATTTTGAAAGAAAGCTTCTACCCGGTCATTGTTGGTCTTGTAACGCATGAAATAACCAAGAAGGGTTCCCTTGCTATTAATGATACAGGCATTACAGTGGATAATATCCGCTAATTGCTGGGCAATATCATTATAAGGCATCTCGAACTGCAACTGTTCATCAGTCCGTTTCAAGATGGATGTAATTTTACGTGTCTTTTCTAATAAGTTTGCCATAATAAACCTCGCATATAGTCAGCTCAAGTATATCATATAAGTGTGGGAATTTCAATCAAATTATCTGAAAATTATTTATTTTTTCTACAATTATGCGCAATTCAGAAAAATGTCGTTTCGATGACATGGATTTTATAAAATGAATCAAAAAAAAGATCGAAGACTTTTCTCTTCAATCCTTTAACTAATTAGCGTTTGTATTGTTTCAAGAAACGAGTCATTTTTTCTTGAATTTGAGCCAATTCATCCACACGTGGGAGGTAAACGATCCGGAAGTGATCTGGATCTTTCCAGTTAAAGCCACGGCCATGAACCAAAAGAATCTTTTCTTGCTTCAAAAATTCTAATACAAATTGTTCATCGTCATCCACGCGGTACATATCCCGATCAATCTTAGGGAAGATATAGAGACCAGCCTTTGGCTTAACAGCTGAGAGGCCTGGAATATCATTGATAGCTTTGTAGATAAAGTTCCGTTGTTCGTAGATTCGACCACCTGGAAGCAAGAGTTCATCCACAGATTGGTAGCCTCCAAGAGAGGTTTGCACAACATGTTGAGATAAAACATTTGAACAAAGACGCATATTGGACAACATGTTCAAGCCTTCGATATAGCCCTTCACATGGTGCTTTGGTCCGGATAGAACCATCCAACCAACACGGAAACCGGCAATCCGGTGAGATTTTGACAAGCCATTCATACTTACACAGAAGAGATCAGGCGCTAAGCTTGCAATAGCCGTGTGTTTTTCCCCATCCATGACCAAACGATCGTAGATTTCATCTGCGAAGATAATCAAGTTATTTTGACGAGCGATCTCTACAATCTCAAGCAGGATCTCATCTGGATAGAGGGCACCTGTTGGGTTATTCGGGTTGATGACAACGATAGCCTTGGTATTTGAGGTGATTTTCGACTTGATATCCTCAATATCTGGATACCAGTTTGCTTCTTCATCACAAAGATAGTGAACCGCATTCCCACCAGCTAGGCTGACGGCTGCTGTCCAAAGAGGATAGTCCGGCATGGGAACCAAGACCTCATCCCCATTATCAAGTAGTCCTTGCATGGACATGACGATCAGCTCACTCACTCCATTCCCAAGGTAAATATCATCAATATCCACATTTGGAATTTTTTTCAACTGGCAGTACTGCATGATAGCCTTACGGGCTGAAAAGATTCCTTTTGAGTCTGAATAGCCTTCACTATCACGCGCATTCATGATCAAATCATGGATAACTTCATCTGGAGCTGTAAAGCCAAATTCAGCAGGATTCCCTGTATTCAAACGGAGAATTTTTTCTCCATTTGCTCGCATGCGCATGGCTTCTTCCAAGACTGGACCACGAATATCATAAGCGACATGTTCGAGTTTGCTTGATTTATTATATTCCTTCATATTCTGCCTCGATTCACGAAATTATCTCTATTATACCACTAGTTGAAATAGAGTACAAACCGAGGACTTTAAAAATTCTGCAAAATTATAGCAGAAAAGAGAGACTTTACCTTTACATTCTAGCTCAAAAGAGATAAAATATAAGTGTATAAAGAATAGGATTCCCTTCTATTCTATCCATGTTTTCAAGCGATAAGGAGGTAGTATTATGTCTCAAAAATATGAAAACATCATGGTCGCTGTCGACGGTTCCCATGAAGCAGAATTAGCCTTTGAAAAAGGGGTTAACGTTTCTCTTCGCAACGGCTCTAAATTGACTATTGCCCACGTCATCGATACCCGTGCCCTTCAAAGCGTCTCAACTTTTGATGCTGAGGTCTACGAAGAATTGCAAGAAGAAGCCAACGAATTGCTCAAGGGCTACAAGGAACGTGCTGAAAAAGTCGGCGTTCAAAATGTTGTGACTGTTGTAGAAATGGGAAATCCAAAAGTCCTCTTAGCTAATGATATCCCAAGTAAAGAAGGGGTTGACCTTATTATGGTCGGAGCTACCGGACTTAATGCCTTCGAACGGTTAATGGTCGGATCCTCCTCAGAATATATCCTTCGCCACGCCAAAGTAGACTTACTAGTGGTGCGTGATAAGGATAAAACCATGTAAGAAAGAAAAAGTTATATTGAAAACTTTCCTTAGGTGAGTACGGACGTCAGCGACCTTCTTCGAAGTTCCATGACTAAGTTTTGAGCCTAAGGTCTCAAAACTCCCGAGTGCTAGAAACAATAGTGTTTCTAGCACTTTTCTCACGGCGGAAAGTTTTTCAATATTTTTTATAAATTTTAAAAATAAGAACATATTTCGACTTCTTTGTGGAACACTTTACTTATCTTAGTAAAAAATAGTTTGTCTACATTCTAAAAAAGGTTTGGAACAAAGGTTCCAAACTTTTTTAGTTGTCTTTTTTTGCTTCTTTTTGTTTTGCATGTTTTTCGTAGGCCTTGAGCTGGCGATCGAGTTCTTTTCTGATAGCTGGTTCTGGAGCGTATTTTTCTTCCCAATCATCTGGCTTCAGAATTTTGTGGGTTACTGGATCAAAGTGCGCCTTTCCATCTGGGAAAATCTTGCCCATATTGGCCCGGTGAACAATCTCAAAAACCTCTTCAGGATCGACTCCCATTAGTACAAAGCTACCATAAGTCAGATAGAGGGTATCAATCAAGGCATCAACCTGCCCCACCATGGAGATCTCAGCTGGATGCTTGCCACGAACCTTATCTGCAGCCTTATCCAAGGCTTCGTGAAGAGCTGCTACCGAACGGTCAAATTCTTCTTCACTTGTGCTAGCTGCTCGGACAAATTCTACCAACTCCTCTTGCTTGAACATGGTTCGATAAAGGGCGTCTTGAGGTTGCCAAACAACTGGTTTCTCCTGGGTTTCTCCATCCATCACACCATGGAAGGTTTTGACCTTATTGAAGTGATCATCCTTAGAAAGAAAGAGTTCTTTCTCTGAGAGAATACCAAAGTGTTGCAGGGCCTTTTGGATGCCATCCTTGCCATTACTAGTCGTGGTATGCTTGGCAATTGCCTTGACACTGGTCGTCCCATTTCCCATCGCAATAGACAAGCCAACACCTGACAGCATCTCTAAGTCATTATCCGAATCTCCAAAAGCCATCACCTCATCAATGTCAAAGCCAAATTCCTGACCAACGATGCGGATCCCTTCTAGTTTGGAAATGCCTGGGTTGAGGACGTCTGCTGCAAAAGGACTAGACCGTGTGAATTTCAGATCCGGAAACTCTTTTTCAATTTTTGCAGTCTCTTCTGGGCTCGATAAGATCAAAACTTGATAAATTGGTTCTTGCGCTAGTGCATAGAGGGTGTCCTGATCTTGTGGGACGACCTTGCTAACCACTTTGTTAAATCCACGACTGACTGTACGGGCCATTTTGCGGGGCACAAAGCGACTAGACCAGGTTGAAATAGGACTCATCCCAAAACTCATAATCCGAGAACCAAATACCCCATCCTTGGTACCGAGAGCAATTTCCTTGCGGTGTTCTCGAGCATAGTCAATTAGTTGGTGCAGACTCTTTTTATCGATTGGACTGGTGAACAGCACGCGGTCCTTGGTCAAAATATACTGACCATTATAGGTCACTGCAAAATCAAAACCATAGCGTTCCATAAACGGTTTGACAAAGGCCGGTCCCCGCCCTGTCGCAAGGCCGACATAGATCCCTTCTTCCTTTAAAGACTGAATGGCTTTTTCTGTTGATTTTAGGACCGCTCGACTATCATTGACCAAGGTTCCATCGATATCAAAAAAGACTGCTTTTATTTCCATGTCTACTGTTTCTTTCTTTTTATGATAAAATAAATTATATCACATATTCCAAGGAGCTTCACATGTTTAAGAAAATTTTTGCACTACATACTGGAGGGACCATTTCGATGGCAGCAGATGACTCTGGAGCAGTGATTACCAATGAAGTCAATCCCATGACCCAAGTCACTTCACCAATTGAAGGGATTGCAGTCACCTCAGAGGACTTCTTCAACCTTCCCAGCCCTCAAATGACCCCTCGTCACATGTTAGCCCTGTATCAAAAAATCAAAGAGGAAGCTCACAACTATGATGGCATCGTTATTACCCACGGGACAGATACTCTGGAAGAAACGGCTTATTTCTTGGATACCATGGAGTTACCAGAGATCGCTGTGGTCATTACAGGAGCTATGCGAAGCTCCAACGAGCTCGGAAGCGACGGTGTCTACAATTTTCTGACAGCCCTTCGAGTAGCTGCCGATCCAAAAGCACGCGATAAAGGGGTCTTAGTCGTCATGAACGATGAAATTCATGCGGCTAAGTACGTCACCAAAACCCATACCACCAATGTCAGCACCTTCCAGACACCAACCCACGGTCCACTAGGTTTGGTCATGAAAAAGGAAATCCTCTTCTTTAAAACAGCCGAGCCAAGGGTGCGCTTTGATCTCGATACCATCGATGGGTTCGTTCCGATCATCGCTACCTATGCAGGGATGAAAACCGATCTACTGGATATGCTGGATCTTTCAAAGCTTGACGGCCTCATTATCCAAGCCTTTGGAGCTGGAAACATCCCTAAAGAAACAGCACATAAACTCCAAGAATTCATGGATGCAGGTCTTCCAATCGCTTTAGTATCCCGTTGCTTCAACGGGATCGCTGAACCCGTCTACGCATATGAAGGAGGAGGCGTCCAACTCCATCAAGCAGGTGTCTTTTTCATCAAAGAATTAAATGCCCCCAAAGCGCGTATCAAACTCCTCATCGCCCTCAATGCCGGCCTAAAAGGACAAGAACTCAAAGACTATATCGAAGGGTAAAATAAGATACAAAGGGCGTAGCGGATACAGTCAAAATAGGGAATACGACGAAGAATCCAAAAGATTCTAGGAGGATTCATCTTTTTGACACAATCCGCAGCCCGTGTTCAATTAATAAGATACAAAGCCCGTAAAATGCCATCTTAAAGGGAGTGGAGTGGAATCCAAAGAATTTCCTCTCTACTCCCTTTTTATATTTTAGTCTAAATGTTCTTTCTTTTCTAAGTAAAGCGAGAGCAGATGCCAATCGGGGTGTTCGCGCCAATCTGGCGTGGCTACGATCTGGCTGGCAACTTTCCTTGCTTCTTCCAGAATGGGATAATCTTCTACCAAATCCGCCACTTGAAATTCTGGAATCCCAGATTGACGGGTTCCAAAGATTTCACCTGAACCCCGCATTTTCAAATCTTCTTCCGCCAGCACAAACCCATTGGTTGTCTCTGTCATGATTTTCATGCGCTGCTTGCCACTATCTGTCTTAGGGTTGGCTACTAGAATAGCATAGGATTGCTTGTTTCCCCGACCAACCCGGCCTCGTAGCTGGTGAAGTTGGCTAAGACCAAACCGATCTGCATCCATAATGACCATAACGGTCGCATTGGGTACGTTGACTCCTACTTCAATAACGGTCGTAGACACCAAAACATCGACTTGGTGCTCTTTAAAGGCCTGCATGATGGCATCTTTTTCTTCACTTTTCATCTTCCCGTGAAGCAGAGAAACGCGTGCTCGCTGCCCAAAGAAGGCCTCTAGCTCTTCTTGGAGGGCAAGGGCGTTTTTCAAATCTAGCGCCTCTGACTCCTCAATCAGTGGAGAAATAAAGTAAGCTTGAGAACCTTTGCCAAGTTCTTTGACTAACCAGTCGAGGACCACTTCTAACTGCTCATGCTTGACCCAACGTGTGATGATTTCCTTGCGTCCCGCAGGCATCTGGTCAATGATGGACACATCCATATCTCCAAAGGCTGTAATAGCCAAGGTCCGGGGAATAGGGGTAGCCGTCATCATCAGGACGTCTGGATTTTGTCCTTTTTCTCGAAGAATACGGCGCTGGGAAACCCCAAAACGGTGCTGTTCATCAATAATGACCAAGCCTAGATCTTGGTAGTGAACTCCCTCTTGAATCAAGGCATGTGTCCCCACAATCAGTTGGGCTGTTCCTGAGGCGATCTCTTCTAAGACTTCTCGTTTCTCAGCCGCCTTTAATCCTCCTGTTAGAAGGGCAATTGGCAAATCTGGAAAAAGATTATGCAAGCTTTCCTTGTGTTGCTCTGCCAAAATCTCCGTTGGAACCATCAAGGCAGCTTGCTTCCCAGCGCTTAAGGCTGCATACATAGCAAGACCGGCCACGACTGTCTTCCCGCTTCCCACATCCCCTTGTAAGAGGCGGTTCATATGATAAGGAGAGGCCATATCTGTCAAGATTTCATTCAAGCTGTTTTCTTGAGCTTGCGTTAGCTCAAAAGGAAGCTGTTTTTTTCTGTCTGCTAATTTTTCTGGATTCCAGGCCAAGGAAATCCCTTGGCTGGCATCGTGGTTTTCTTCTTTTAGCACTTGGAGTTGCAGCTGGAAAAAGAGGAGCTCTTCAAATTTTACTCGGCGAAGAGCTTGCTTGTACTCTGCCAGATCCTTAGGAAAATGCATAGCTTGCACTGCTTGGGAACGAGACATAAGTTGATAACGATCTCGTAAGATGTGGGGTACATTCTCTTCTAAAAGCTGGTCCAAACCCTGGTCAAACGCTATTTTAATCAATTTCACCAGGCTGTTTTGGCTCACTCCTTGCGTCACTCGATAGACCGGCTGCAAATCATCTTCCACTTGAGCCAGGAGTTTCATCCCTGTCAAACTGCCTTTAGCCTTGTCCCATTTCCCAAAAATCGCCACAGTCTGCTGAACCTCGATTTTGTCTGCTAGATAGGGTTGGTTAAAAAAATTAACAGCAATCACTTGGTCTCCCTGTTTGATCGAAAAACGCAAGCGATTTCGTTTGTAGCCATAATATTGGACATTGGCTGGCGTTGCTACCACCCCAGAGATGACGGCTTTTTCCCCATCTTCCAACTCTAAAACATTGCGCGTTTTGAAGTCTTCATAGCGAAAAGGGAAATACAAGAGCAGATCTTCTAAGGTTTTAATCCCTAACTTTTTAAATTTTTCCGCCGATTTTGGACCGACTCCAGGCAGTACGGATAAGGGTTGGTGTAGATTCATTTCTCCTCCTTTCTTTTATAAAAAAGCAGGTCCATTCGGGAAAATCCCACCTGCTTCTTCTTATTCTTCACCTGTATAGTCACGAGGAATCCGATCACTCAAGAGACAGACCACTTCATAATTAATGGTCCCACGGTAATCTGCAACCTCTGTTGCCGTGATTTCTTTCTCGCCCTCTCGTCCAATCAGGGTAACCTTGGTCCCCAGAGGCAATTCTTCTGGAAGGCGAACAGTAATCTGGTCCATCGAAACGCGACCAACAATAGGACAATAGTCCCCCTTAATCAGCACGTGGAAATTTTGCATCTCTCGGATCCAACCATCCGCATAGCCAATAGGAATCGTCCCGATCCATTGGGGTTCTTCTGTCGTATAAGTTGCTCCGTAGCCAATATCTTGACCAGCTTCTAACTGTTTCACATGAACTAATTCGCTCACCAAACTCAAAGCTGGCTTAATTTCATAAGGCAAGGCTAACACAGAACCACTGGGATTCAAGCCATACATGACATCTCCCAAGCGCACAGCTGTGAAAATCGTATCCGCATGCCACAAAGAGGTGGCAGAATTACTCGCATGGACAATGGGAGGAAGGGTTTCAAGAGCAGCCAATACTTCTTTGAAAAACTGGTATTGCGCTTGAAATTTTCGATCATCTGCCTCATCTGCTGTCGCAAAATGAGTAAAGATCCCTTCAATTTCAGCTCCAGCTGCTAAGAGAAGGCGTTCAGCTTCTTTGATCTCTTCGATCCTTCGGAATCCAATCCGCCCCATTCCTGAATCCACCTTGATATGGACCTTCAATCCTGAAAGATCTGCTTCTTGTCCAAGCAATTGTTCCAACCAAGCAAGACTAGCCACTGTTAAGCGGATGTCATGCTCTTTGGCTAGGTTCACTGTTTCACTTGGCACAACTCCCAAAATTAAAATAGGGTGTTGCAAGCCTTCTTCACGGATTTCGAGGGCTTCATCCATATTGGAAACACAAAAACCATCTACCTGAGGTGCCAATTTTTGGGTTACTGCAACGACCCCATGACCATAGGCGTTGGCCTTGACGACTGCATATTTCAAGGCTTGACTCGGAATATGCTCACTGACTTGTTGCACATTAAAGGCAATGGCATCCAAATCGACTCTTGCAACAGTTGGTCTATGTTTACTTGCTTTCATTTTCTTCCTCCAAAATGACACTGGTCGACACTAGGTCTCCCTTATGACTGATCGAAATCCATACCTTCCCAGAAAAAGGAGACTTGGAAAAATAGGGAGCTCCGTGGGCATCATTTAAAATTTCTAAATCTTGAAAACCAACTGGTCCAATCCCTGTTCCCATTGCCTTTGAAAAGGCTTCTTTGGCGGACCATCGGCCCGTTAAATATTCCATTTTCCGTTTTCCAGACAATTCCTCAAAGCGCTCTCGCTCAGCCTCGGTTAAGACTTTTTCAGCGAATCGACTATTCTTCTGATAGGCTTTTTCAATCGCAGCGATCGATTCGATATCGATGCCATGTCCTTTGATCATCTTGTTTTATCCTTATTTATCGTTTCAGTATCGTTTTACTGACAAAAGAGAAGGGGCTAAAGAATCACTCCTTCCGCCCCTGCCTTTTACTTATTCATCGTTGCAATTTCTTTGACCAAGGCCTGTGTTTTTTCCCAACCCAGGCAAGGGTCTGTGATGGATTGACCATAAACCACTGGTTCATTTTGACGACCATCTTCTAGATAGGATTCAATCATGAAACCACGAACTAAAGTTGCCAAATCCTTGTTCCAAGCACGGTTCATCATGGTTTCTCTCACGATGCGTACTTGCTCTTCGAATTGTTTGCCAGAATTGTCATGGTTGGTATCCACCAGGATGAAGGGATGTTGCAAGCCCATTTCGCTATAGCGTTTTGCTGCCGCTAGCAAATCTTCATAATGGTAGTTTGGAATATTCTTACCACTTGCATCCAAGCCCCCACGAAGGATCGCATGGGCTAAAGGATTTCCTGAGGTTTCCACTGCTTGAGCATTGAACAAAAAGTTTTGGGGATGTTGGGCTGCATAAATCGCATTGAACATAACAGAAAGATTTCCAGAAGTTGGATTCTTCATACCTGTCGGAGCAGAGATCCCACTAGATACAAAGCGGTGCTCCTGATCTTCAACTGAACGCGCTCCAATGGCATGATAAGAAATTAAATCTTCAACATAAGGAAGAATGCCTGGATAGAGCAGCTCATCTGCGGTCGTTAAACCAGTTTCTGTAATCACACGGTAGTGGAGATGCCGAACCGCTTTCAACCCATCCACAAAGCTTGGAGCTGCCTGTGTATCTGGTTGGTGCATCAAGCCTTTATAGCCGTCCCCGTTGGTCCGAGGTTTAGCTGTATAGACCCGCATTACAATAAAAATCTGATCTTTGACTTGCTCTTGCAAGTCTGCCAAACGACGGGCATACTCCATCACAGCTTCTTCATTATCAGAAGAGCAGGGTCCAATCACAAGAAGGATCCGTTTGTCTTCCCCTTTGATAATCGCTGCCAATTCACGGTCACGCGCTTCTTTACGCTCCAAGGCTGAACCTTCCAAGCGGTAAAGCGAAGTAATCTCTTGCTCATCAATCTTATTACTCTTCGTAACGAATACCATACGGCCTCCTTATGCTACCTAGCCACATTCTCTCTATTTAAAAGGTGTTCTTAAAATTTACGTCCGTGACAGTTTTTAAATTTCTTGCCTGATCCACAAGGACACAAATCGTTGCGTTTCACTTGTGACAAATCAATTTCTGCAGGAATATCTTGTTGTTGCGCTGCAATGTTGCGAGTCGCAGTTGTTGAAATACTGTGTTCCGCACGTGGACGTTCTTGTTCATGAATTTGGGCTTTCATCATGAGACGAGTCACATCAAATTCAATCGATCCGATCATGTCATTAAACATACGGAAACTTTCTGATTGGTATTCTACCACTGGGTTATTTTGCGCATACCCACGAAGTCCAACCGCATTTCGCAATTGATCCAAAGCATCAATATGGTCCGTCCACTTGCTGTCCACCACGCGAAGGATCAAGACTTTTTGGAATTCTTGCACAGACTCTTCGTCACGCAATTTCGCTACTTGGCTAGCATAGATTTCTTCTGCACGTGCATACAAGTAATCGATGACTTCCTTGTCAGATTTTCCTTCAATATCGCTTGCAGAAATCGTATCTTCCGGAACCAAATTGTATTTGGCAAAGTTCAGAATCGCTTCAACGCGTTCTTCCTTGCTTGAGTGGCTGGCCCCTTCAACAATCCGTTTGATGGTCCGTTTGATCATGGCCTTGATTTCAGGTGCCAAGTCACGGTTAGCTGTGATAACATCATAGCGTTCAGCGTAGATAATTTCCCGTTGTTCCCGCATCACGTCATCGTATTGAAGGACTTGTTTACGGGTATCGTAGTTGTTTCCTTCAACCCGTTTTTGTGCACCCTCTACTTGACGGGTGAACATATTTGAACGGATCACCGATTCTTCTTCGCTCAACTTGAAGCGATCAAGCACTGCTTTGATCCGTTCAGAACCGAAACGGCGCATCAATTCATCTTCAAGAGACAAGTAGAATTGAGATTCACCTGGATCCCCTTGACGTCCTGAACGTCCACGAAGCTGGTTATCGATCCGACGACTTTCGTGACGTTCGGTCCCGATAACACATAGTCCACCGAGTTCGCGAACACCTTCACCAAGCTTGATATCGGTACCACGTCCGGCCATGTTAGTCGCGATAGTAACAGCACCACGTTGACCAGCGTTCATGATGATTTGCGCTTCTTTGTAGTGGTTTTTCGCATTCAAAACTTCGTGAGGGACACCTGCTTGAACCAACAATTGAGAAAGGTAATCACTGGTTTCAACGGCAACGGTACCTACTAGGACTGGTTGACCTTTTTCATGACGAGACTTGACATCTTCCACAACAGCTTTGAATTTTGATTTCAAGCTTGGGTAGAGAAGGTCTGGATGGTCAATACGGGCAATCGGACGGTTGGTTGGAATTGGAATCACGCGAATGTTATAAATTTCACGGAATTCTTCTTCTTCGGTTTTCCCTGTCCCTGTCATCCCTGACAACTTCTTGTACATACGGAAGAGGTTTTGGTAAGTAATCGATGCAGATGTTTTGGTTTCTTCTTGAACTGGAACACCTTCTTTGGCTTCAATCGCTTGGTGAAGTCCATCAGAATAGCGACGTCCTTCCATGGTCCGACCAGTAAATTGGTCGACGATCAAGATTTCTTGATCTTCGCTGACCACATAGTCGATATCCAAAATCATGATGTAGTTGGCACGAAGGGCATTGTCGATAAAGTGAGTCAAAGCTACGTTTTCAATATCGTACAAGTTTTCAAGATTAAAGTAGCTTTCTGCCTTATCGATTCCTGAATCAGACAAACCGATGGTTTTAGATGGGACATCGATAATGTAATCGTCCTCTGTCAAGGTCTTCACATAAGCATCCGCCATGTGATAGAGCTGGCTCGTATCAGAAGCTGTCTGACCAGAAACGATCAACGGAGTACGGGCTTCGTCAATCAAGATGGAGTCTACCTCATCGACCAAGGCATAGTTCAATGGACGTTGAACCATGTTTTCTGCACGCACAACCATGTTGTCACGCAAGTAGTCAAAACCAATCTCTGAGTTGGTTGAGTAAGTGATATCACAGAGGTAAGCTTCTTTTTTCTCAGCTGGAGATTTTGCTGCAAGGTTGATCCCTACTGAAAGGCCAAGCCATGAGTATAGTTCTCCCATCTCTGTTGCATCCCGCTCAGTCAAGTATTCATTGACGGTGACAACGTGCACCCCTTTGCCAGACAAGGCATTCAAGTATACCGGCATGGTTGCTGTCAGGGTTTTTCCTTCCCCTGTACGCATCTCTGGAACGTCACCATGGTGAAGGACGATTCCCCCCATGACCTGAACCTTGTATGGGAACAAACCAAGAACCCGTTTTGCAGCTTCACGAACAACTGCAAAAGCTTCGTACAAGAGATCATCCAAAGACTCACCATCTTGGTAGCGTTGCTTAAACTCAACTGTTTTCGCTTTTAATTCGTCATCCGTCAAAGCTGCCATTTGGTCTTCATAAGAAAAGACCTTGTCAGCCATTTTTTCAAGGCGTTTGATTTCGCCTCGATCATTTTCAATAATTGTTTTTAATAAATTTGCCATTTTTTTCCTTACTTTGAATTTTTCAAAATCTAAAATGTTCTTTTTATTCTAGCATTTTTTAAACATTTTTTCAAGATCAAGGCTGTATCTTACAAGACTTTCGAGTGGTTTTTTTCGTGTAAGAAAATCCAAAAAGATGCCTGCTCAAGCAGACATCTTTTCTATATACGGTGTTTATTCAGACAAATGGTAAGAATAGCTTGCCACAACCACTTCTTCATGCCAACGAAGTGCATACTTCAATTTCAAACTCATTTGGTTGTGGAGAATATTTTGCCAATGTTTTTTAGGAATAAATTGAGGGACTAAGACTGTAACGGTGTTGCCTTTTTCCTTGGCCTCCTCAGCTACTTTTGAGACAAATTCAACTGTTGGCTGGATAATATCCCGGTAACTCGTCATGACATTTTCAAAGCGAATATGAGGGAAATAATGCTTAAATTCTTCCGCCACTTCCGCATCTTTAACCTTGGTTTCTTCCGTTGAGACGTGCATCGCTATAACATCGTTTCCTAGGCTATTTGCATAACTCATAGCTCCCACACTTACCTGAGTGACATTCCCAACAAGGACAATCACGGTATTGCCCGCATAACTTGTCTTTTCAATCTTACCTCCCAAGCGCAATTGAGCCGCAACTTTATCATAGTGATTACGGATACTCAAGAACATCCACAGCAAGAGACCAATAATAGGGAAGAAGGGCCAGATCTCACGCAAACGGAATAATAAGAGGATCAAGACAATCCCATAACAGATGGCTGCCCCCAGGATATTGGCAAGCGAATACTTAAGAAATCCTTTTTGATATTGGCGTTTCCAGTGGATCACCATCCCTGTTTGAGAAAGGGCAAAAGGAATGAAGACCCCGATGGTATAAAGCGGAATCAAGCTTTCTGTTTGCCCATCAAAGATCAAGAGCAAGACGATGGCACCAATCGCCAAGGTCAAAATCCCATTAGAATAGCCCAGACGATCCCCTTTTTCCATATACATGTGTGGCATGTATTTATTTTTAGCCATGTTAAAGGCCAACATAGGAAAGGCGGAGAACCCTGTATTAGCCGCAACTGCCAAGATCAAGGCTGTTGATAATTGGAAGACGTAAAAGAAGGCTTGTCCGACTGGGGAATTCCCTAAGATAGCTTGGGCCATTTGGGCTAGAGTCGTTACCCCTTTTGCTGGAACGACACCCACCCAGTAATTGAGGAAGGTAATTCCCGCAAACATGATCCCCAAAATCAAAGCCATAATGGTCAAGGTAGAGGCTGCATTCTTTGCTTTTGGTTTCTTAAAGAAAGGAACCGAATTGGAGATAGCTTCAACCCCTGTTAGTGAAGCCGATCCACTCGTAAAGGCCCGCAATAAGAGAATGACACTAACCCCTGAAATGGTTTGACCCACATGAGCAGTTGCGTTATAGGCCAAGTGACCGGTCAAGATTTGGATCACACCATAGCCGATCAAGGCAATGGTACTGACAATGAAAAGATAGACCGGAATCATCAACGATGTCGCTGATTCACGCAGTCCCCGAAGGTTCATCAGCATCAAGATCAAGACCAATAAAATGGAAATGTGAAGATTATAAGGATGAAGAGATGGAATCGCTGACGTGATAGCATCTGCACCGGAAGACACAGATACTGCTACTGTCAGCATGTAGTCGACCAAGAGGCTACCGCCAGCGATCAACCCCGCTTTGGGAGACAAGTTCTCCGTAGTCACCATATAGGCCCCTCCTCCTTGAGGGTAGGCATGAATGACCTGGCGATAAGAAATCGTTAAACTGGCTAGGAGAACCAGGACCACAATCCCAATTGGAATGGACCACCAAATGGCTCCTGCTGATACGGTCATCAAGACCAAAATAACTTGCTCTGGACCATAGGCAATGGAAGAAAGTGCGTCACTAGAGAGCATGGCCAAGGCCTGCATTTTCCCTAGCAATCCGCCTTCACCTTCTGCACCAGATTTCAACGGACGGCCAATAAACCATTTTTTCAATGTTGAAAACATAAAAAACTCCTTGAAAAAAGTTCATGAGGCCGGGAATTCCCTGCCTCTTTTCATAAAACAGGGGTTATTCTACTCTTTTTTTTCAAGACTGTCAACTAAAATTGTGAAATTTTCATAAAGCTTTCATTGTGTTCATTCATTCAAGCTCTCTTAGATCGGTCAGCTTCTTTTCAAATTGATCCAAGCAAAAAACGAGGCTAGGACAAAAATCCTAGCCTCTCAATTATTTTTGGATTGTCGAGCAAGACGCAATGGTTGAGTGGGCTCTACTACGCTGATTTTATCAGCTTTTACAGCCCTACTCAACTGTACGGAGGTGGGACGACGAAATCGAATTCTAACGAATTACCGATTTCTGTCCCACTCACTTTTTTATTTGGGTTGATGTGCCACATAGTGGGCAATGACATCCGAAGTGTACTGGGCTGTGCCAGCTCCAAACTTGTCGATGTTTTCCTTGAATTCTGGGTTATAGACATAGCCTTTGCCGATATGGCCAAAAACCTCTATAGAGCAGTCAAATCCATACGTTCGAATCGCGTCTAAAAGTTTGGCGGCTTCTTCTTGGTTTTCCGATGCTGTTACCGGCAAACCAGCTTGGAGGTTTTTCGCCAAGACTTGGAAGACTTGATTAAAGGCTCTTGTCGCCTCCTCTTCTCGACCTTTTTGACGTTCAAGCGCTTGGTCCATGACTTCTTGACCGTACTTATCTACCGCCTCTTGCTGGTATTTTTGAGTATCTTGGTAGCTAAATCCAGTAAATTTTTCCTCAATGGTCATTTTTCTTTCTCCTTTTTGTTCTTGAATGGTTTTTTGCAAGGTAGAAATCAAGGTATCCAGACGTTGTCTTTCTTGAGTCAAATAGTCCAACTGTTTGGTCAAATGGGGCAATAAGTTAGATTTTTCTTGGGCTAAGAGTTCTGCTATTTGGTCTAAGGAAAACCCTAGATACTTGTAGTAGAGAATCACCTGTAATCGTTCTAAATCTTCTTGACTGTATGTCCGATAGCCATTTTCAGATTTCACAGGGACGAGAAGTCCTATCTTGTCATAGTGGTGCAAGGTCTTGACAGAGACACCCGACAGCTCTGCAGCTTCTTTGATATGGTACATGATTTCCTCCTTGTACTCAATGAAAATCAAAGAGCAAACTAGGAAGCTAGCCGCAGGCTGTACTTGAGTACGGTAAGGCGACGCTGACGTGGTTTGAATTTGATTTTCGAAGAGTATTACAAGGATAGTATAACCCCTCCCCTTAGGTCAGAGTCAATACTTAACATAAAAATTGTTTTCAGATAAAAAAGGCTTGAGTTGTTTCACAGCTTTTAACTCAAACCCCTTCTTTTTTATGGATGACTTACGATTAATTCTAAACCTTGCCCTTCCAAAGTCCAAGATTCAACATCACTCGGTAAGATAAAGTGACTTCCTTTTTGAATAGGATAATCCTTTCCATCGACCGTCACTTTTCCTTCTCCAGCTAAGACGCTCAATAAGCTGTAATCAGCGGTCTTTTCAAAATCAGCTTTTCCAGTCAGTTCCCACTTATAAACGGTGAAGAAATCACTGGCAACCAAGGTGGTCATTCGAAGATCATCGATCACAACTGTATCTGGATGGCTATTGGCAGGCTCCCCAATATTCAACACATCAATTGATTTTTCCAAGTGAAGTTCCCGCAAGTTTCCTTGAGCATCCTTGCGGTCAAAATCATAAACCCGGTAGGTGGTGTCACTCGACTGTTGGGTTTCAAGAATCAAAATTCCAGAACCAATGGCGTGCATGGTCCCGCTTGGCACATAGAAGAAATCTCCAGCCTTGACAGGAACCTTTGTCAGCAAGGCATCCCAGTTCTTATCCTCAATTTGCTGGCGGAGTTCTTCTTTTGACTTGGCATTGTGTCCATAGATAATCTCAGATCCTTCATCAGCCGCAATCACATACCAACACTCAGTTTTTCCAAGTTCTCCTTCATGTTCCATTGCATAGGTATCATCTGGGTGCACCTGTACACTGAGCCAATCGTTGGCATCCAAAATCTTTGTTAATAAAGGAAAGACAGGCTCTTTACGATTACCAAATAATTCCCGATGCTCTTGATAGAGCTGATCCAATCCCATTCCTTCGTATGGACCATTGGCTACTTTAGAAACTCCATGTGGATGGGCTGAAATCGCCCAAAATTCACCGACATGGTCGCTCGGAATTTCGTAACCAAATTCTTCTTTCAGACGAGTTCCTCCCCAAATTTTTTCCTGCATGACTGAATGTAAAAATAATGGTTGTCCCATAATATCCTCCTCGCATTTCATGTTTCTATTATACAAAAAAAAGAAAATTTTTGAAAGCCCTTTCTATCATTTTCCTCTCTCGCCAGAAACTTTATTTTTGTGTATAATGAAAGGGATGACACTAAAAGAAAACATTATCCAACTGGCGCATTCTATTGGGATTTCAAAAATTGGATTTACAACTGCTGATGACTTCGCTTATTTGGAAAAATCGCTCCGCTTGGCCGTTGAGGAAGGACGGAATTCTGGATTCGAGCATAAGAATATTGAAGAGCGCATCCACCCCAAATTAAGTCTCTCCTCCGCCAAGACCATCATCTCAATCGCTGTCGCCTACCCCCACAAACTCAAGCAACAACCTCAAAAAACAGCCTATAAAAGAGGAAAATTCACTCCCAACAGCTGGGGGTTAGACTACCATTATGTCCTTCAAGACAAGCTCAACCGCTTAGCTGCTGGGATTGAAGAAATGACGCAAGATTTTGAATACAAGGGCATGGTCGATACTGGAGCACTAGTAGATACGGCCGTCGCCCAACGAGCAGGGATTGGCTTTATCGGAAAAAATGGCTTGGTCATTTCAAAAGAATACGGTTCTTACATGTTTCTGGGAGAATTGATTACCAATCTCGAAATCGAACCAGATCAGCCAGTCGACTATGGTTGTGGAGACTGTCGACGTTGTTTAGATGCTTGCCCAACCTCCTGTTTAATCGGGGACGGCTCTATGAATGCCAAACGCTGTTTGTCCTTCCAAACCCAAGATAAGGGCATGATGGACCTAGAATTTCGCAAGAAAATTAAAACGGTCATCTATGGATGTGACATCTGTCAGATTAGCTGCCCTTATAACAAAGGGCTGGATAATCCCTTGGCAACAGAAATCGATCCTGATCTGGCTCATCCAGAGTTGATTCCCTTTATCGAACTGTCCAACGGTCAATTTAAGGAAAAATTCGGGAACGTTGCTGGAAGTTGGCGAGGCAAGAATATCCTCCAGCGCAATGCCATCATTGCATTAGCCAATGCCAATGACCGCTCGGCCATCCCTAAGCTCCTGAACATCATCGAGACTTCACAAAATCAGATCCATATTGCAACGGCTATATGGTCTTTAGGGCAACTGCTCCGTGAAGTCACACCAGACCTTGTCGATCTTTTACTGAATATCAAACATCCGACTGACGCTATCATAGAAGAACGAACTGCTTTCTTTGAAAAATTCGGTGTTCAAGCAGATTCACAGCTACAATAAAAAAAACACTAAGGTTGTATGTACTGACCCCAAAAAGTTAGACAAATAATTTAAGTTAAGGATTTAGTCCTGTATTGCACAGGACTAAGTCCTTTTAGTTTTACCTTAATTCGTTTGTTGTTGTAATAGTCAATATAGTTTACAATAGCTTGTTCCAATTGGTTAAGTGACTTAAATGTATTCTCGTAACCATAAAACATTTCCGATTCAAAATGACAAAGAAGGATTCCATCATGCCGTTGTCTGGGCTGTTTCCTTTACGTGACATGGACGGTTGAATTCCTTTATCCTCTAAAAAACGATGATAATACTGGTGTTGATACTGCCATCCTTGATCACTATGAAGAATTGTATTTGTGTAATGATTCTCAGTAAAGGCCTGGTCTAACATAGCTTTCACTTGTTCTAAATTCGGTGAAGTCGAAAGATTATAGGCGATAATTTCGCTATTAAAACCATCTAAAACTGGCGATAAATAAAGTTTTTGATTGCTTGCTGGAATGGCAAACTCGGTCACATCTGTGTAGCACTTTTCCATTGGCTTGGTTGCTTCAAATTGGCGTTGAATAAGATTATCTGCTTTCTTACCAATCTCTCCTTGGTATGAAGAATACTTCCGTTTACGACGAATACGAGCACTTAAACCAAGGACCTTCATCAGACGTTGGACCTTCTTATGATTCACTACAAAACCACGATTCCTCAATTCAAGAGTCATTCGACGATAGCCGTAATTCCCTTTATGCTCAGTAAAAATAGATTGAATTTCAACTTTAACATCATAATCCTTATCGCTTTGATCGAGCTGTTTTAAATGATAATAATAAGTTGAACGGGCAAGCTTAATAATCTTTAGAAGAATCTCTAAAGCAAACTCTGTTACCAATCCTCGGACAATTTCCGTTTTTCTTCTTGCTCTTTTTCGTCCCTCAATCGGAGTTCTCTCAACTTTTTTAGAACCGCATTCTCCGCTCTCAAGTACTCATTTTCTGCTTGAAGACGTTCTAGTTCTGTCATCTCTTCGGGTTTCTTCTTTGGCTTACGTCCCATTTTAGGTATCCTTCCTCTTGTTTTCTCAACAATAGTATACTCGTTTTTCTTATATTGTGCTATCCAATTATGCAACATTCCAACACTTGGAAGAGCATAATCTAGAGATACCTTTATTTGTGAACGACTTTCAAGCAGAACTTTATCAATGATTTCTTGTTTTAGTTCGGGAGAATAGTAACAATTCTTTCCTTTTTTGACGATTTCTATTCCATAACGATCAATCAATTTAATCATGTACTTAAGATTAGAAATGTTTATCCCAAATTGATTTGAAAGCTCTTTGAAGCTTCGCCCTTGTTTTTTATGTTCATAGATCTGAACTTTATCTTCATAAGTTAATTTCATAATAAAAACACCCCAAAAGTTAGATTTTTTTCTGTCTAACTTTTGGGGTGCAGTTCAGTAACCTTAGTGTTTTTTTAGTTCCTTCAAAAAATACCAACTGCCCATCTCTACTTGGTTAAAACTAATCTCACTTGAATAGACTTCCTTGTAACCATTTTTCGTGTAAAAATAGACATTTCCTTTGGTATTGGTATAAAAGGCTAGTGTTTTTCCTTGGATCTCTTCCAAGAAAGGCTCAATTCCTTCTGTCATAAAGCGACTGCCATAGCCCTGCCGTTGGTGTTTAAGTGCGACTGCGAGAAGCATCAAATACCAATCAAAATCTACATTTTCCTCTAATTCCTTATCCGTGTCCTCCATAAATTTAAAGTAGGACAACATATTCTTCAAGGAAATAAACTTGAGCAAACCAAATCCCCCATTTAAGAGATAGGCCCGAAAAGGAATCGGTCCCTTTTGCAACAAGGCAACTGCATAAATTTCATCATTTTTTTCTGCCACAAGGCAAATATGGTGCTTAAGAAAAACCTTTACCAGGATGCGCATCATTGCCTCAACAAAGGCAGGATACTGCTTGGGATCACGCACCAAATCCTTGATGACTTTTAAAAATAGATAGTCCTCAAAGGCTGTACTGGCTACTCGAACCACCTGATCCAGATCTGCTTTTTCTGCTTTTCTGTACTTCATCTTCTCTCCTATTCTAAGTCCACTTTCCAGTATACACTATCCCTCGCTCTTAGACAAAGGTCAATTTTCAGCAATTTGTTCATTCAAGCCAGCAAAAAGAGTCCTCCCCAGACGAGTCCTAGCCCCCAAGCGACGAGGACATCCTTGGGATAATGAACTCCTCCAAGAACTCGGACAAGGGCTAATAGAAGAGATAGGAGCATGGAGCACATTCCTAGCGGAAGCGACAACTGGCAGACACACATCGAGATAATGGTGGCCGAAAAAACATGTCGGCTAGGAAAGGAATGTCCGGATGAATTCTTTTCTAATAAGGGTTGAATCTCCCATTTCTCATAAGGTCTCGGAACATTGACCCAATGACGAAAGAGGCTAAACAAGACAAAACCCGAAGAAGGGATCCAGATAAAAGGCCAGATTTCTCCCATTGAAGTTTTCTTAAAAAACAGCCAACAAAAGACCAGGCCGTAGATGCCTGGCATGGCGAACGTCAGGATCCGATTCGTCCTTTGAAGGACCTGCACACGATGTGGCTTTCTCGTAAAAGGCAGGGTTAGCCAACGATAAAATTTCGGATAATCTTGAAGATTGGGCTTCATGTTGGCACTCCTGTCTATCATCTCATTTTTGTACTACTAGTATACGCGATCCTAAGAAAGCCTGTCAAGCCAGGCTTCTTTTTTATCTTTTCTTCCTTCTTTTTCACATGATTTAGCACTAAAATCTGATGATTTATCATTTTTCTGTCTCCAAGAAACGTCTTTTCCATTACTATTATCGATAAAAAAATGAGGCTGGGACACAAGTCCTAGCCTCTCAATTATTTTTGGATTGTCGAGCAAGACGCAGTGGTTGAGTGGGCTCTACTAC
>NZ_JVEE01000035.1:0-27911 GCF_001073155.1 Streptococcus parasanguinis | reverse complement strand
CCTACTCAACTGTGCGGAGGTGGGACGACGAAATCGAATTCTAACGAATTACCGATTTCTGTCCCACTCTCATTTTTTCACTTTGTATGTTACGCCCTTTGTATCTTGTTGGAATTGCGACAGGACGAAGGTGGATCGATATTATCCACCTGAGGAGTTAGTGAGTCGTGTCGGCAAGGCACCATTGTGCTTTCCATTACACGAATTGAACACGCCCTAAATGCTGTGTGAAAAAGATAAATTCTCTTGTGAGCATGGCTCACTGCAAGAATTTCCTATTTTCACTTTGCATTTTACGGGCTTTGTATCTTGTTGTTACGCTACTTCTTCTGTGAATTGGCTATTGTAGAGATCGGCATAGAAGCCATTTTGGCTCATGAGTTCTTGGTGGTTTCCTTGCTCGATAATATTTCCATCTTTCATCACGAGAATCAGATCCGCATTACGAATAGTGGACAAGCGATGGGCAATGACAAAGGAGGTCCGGCCTTCCATGAGTTTGTCCATGGCTTTTTGAATCAACTCTTCTGTACGGGTATCGACAGATGAGGTTGCTTCATCCAAGATAAGAAGCGGAGCATCCTTCAAGAGGGCACGCGCAATGGTCAAGAGTTGCTTTTGACCCACGGACAAGGTCACTGAATCATCTAATACAGTATCATAGCCATTCGGCAAGGTCCGAATAAAGTGATGGACCCCAACCGCTCGGGTTGCTGCTTCCACCGCTTCGTCTGAAATATCCGTTTGATTGAAGACCAGGTTTTCCCGAATGGTCCCCTCAAATAGCCAGGTATCTTGCAAGACCATCGAAAAGGCATCATGAACTTCTTCTAGGCTCATGGCCTTAGTATCCACACCATCGATGGTAATTTTACCAGCTTGAATGTCGTAAAAACGCATCAAGAGATTGACCATGGTCGTCTTACCTGCACCTGTCGGACCAACAATGGCCACCTTCTGTCCTGGCTTAGCTTCAGCTGTAAAGTCATGGATAATAGTCTTATCTGGTGAATAACCAAAGCGAACATGTTCAAAGGTAACATGACCTTTTGGCACTTCCAATTGGCGTGTTTTTTGGGATTCATCTTCCATTTCTTCTTCGTCTAAGAATTCAAAGACACGCCCCATAGCAGCACTAGCTGATTGCAATTGGGTAATGCCTTGAGCCATTTGACTAATTGGTTGGGTAAAGATGCGGACATAGGTCATAAAGGCAACAATGGTCCCGATGGTAATGTCTCCATTAATGGTGAGGACAGCCCCAACGATACAGACCATGACATAGCCGAAATTCCCTACAAACTGCATCAAGGGCATCATGATCCCAGAGAAGAATTGGGATTTCCACATGCTATGGTACAAATCTTGGTTGATGGCATCAAAATGATTTTTGGCTTGGTGACGGCCATTGTAGGAAATGACGATATTGTGGCCACTATAGATTTCTTCAACATAACCTGAAACTTTGGCAAGGTTGTCCTGTTGTTGCTTAAAGAGAGGCTGGCTCTTGACCATAATGATGCTGGAAAGAGCAAAACCTGCAAAGACGGACACAATCGCTGTCACCGCCAAGTGCCAGTCCGTCTTAAACATCATAAGGATGGAGCCAATCAATAAGACAATAGAAGAGACCATTTGAACCAAGCTTTGGTTAAAGGATTGGGTCATCAAATCCACGTCATTGGTCACACGAGACAAGGTATCTCCTTGTTCATGGCTATCAAAATATTGGAGGGGCACGCGATTGATCTTCTCAGCAATGGCATTGCGCAAGCGTTCTGCAAAGCGCTGAATCATGGTTGAGATAATGAAACTACTGCTGTAGGACACCAGTGCTCCAACTCCATAAAGGATGGCTAAGGTCAGGGCAATCGAAGTGATCTTATCAATATCAATGGCGCCTCCCATCCCTTTTGTAATGGTATCTGTAATTTCTTTTAACTTATCCGGTCCAATAACCGTGATTACACTCGATACGATCGAAAAGAGGATAGCAATTAGGAAAAATAGGTGGAAGCCCTTCAAATAGGGAGAAAGTTGGCTCCAAAGGGATGTTTTTTGTTTTGTCTTATGCATGTTCCAACTCCTCCTTAGATAATTGTGAATAGGCAATTTCTTGATAGACTTCATTGGTCGCAAGCAATTCCTTGTGGGTACCTTGACCGACGACCTTCCCTTGATCCAAGACCAAAATCAAATCTGCATCCATAATAGTCGAAATCCGTTGGGCAACGATCAATTTGGTCGTATCTGCAAGCTCTTCTTTCAAGGCTTGTCGCAGGATCCGATCTGTTTTATAATCTAGAGCTGAGAAGGAATCATCAAAGATGAGGATCTCAGGTTTGCGAGCCAGGGCCCGTGCAATGGCCAAGCGTTGCCGTTGACCGCCAGAGAAGTTGCTTCCTCCTTGCGCTACTTCTGTATCCAAGCCTTTTTCTTTTGCGGCCACAAACTCTTTGGCTTGGGCCAATTCAAGAGCTTTCCAGATGGCTTCATCCTCTAATTTTCCTTGACTACTTTCTCCAAATTCCATATTGGAGCGAATAGTGCCGCTAAAGAGCACTGCTTTTTGGGGAATATAGCCGACTTTATTATTCAGTTCTTGGTGGCTATAATTCTTGACATTGATGCCATCCACTAAGATCTTTCCTTCTGTTGCATCGTAAAAGCGCGGAATCAAGTTGACCAAAGTGGATTTCCCAGAACCGGTTGATCCGATGAAGGCAACGGTTTGTCCTTTCTGAGCTGAGAAGGTCACATGTTCAATCACAGCACGGGAAGTCCGTCCATATCGGAAGGAAACATCTTGAAATTCAACGGTACCCTCTTGGCCTGTTGTTTCTTTTGACTCACTTGGGAAGGCTACAGACGGCTCTAAAGCTAAGACCTGGTTGATTCGTTTGGCAGATACCAAGGCACGAGGAAGAATAATCAAGATGGCCACCATCATCATAAAGCCAACGACAACCTGCATGGCGTAAGAGGAGAAGGTGATCATATCGGAGAAGACCTTGGTCCGATCCGCTAATGCAGGACTGGTGAAGATCTTTGTAGGATCTTTTGGCATGGCGATATCATTGATCAAGTGCGCCCCAATCCAGTAGATAGCAAGGGTCAACCCACTTGATACCACTGTCATGACAGGGTTCATCAAAGACATCAAACGATAAACAAAGAGATTTAGACGGGTTAAGCCCTTGTTTTCAGCCTGGAATTTCTCATTTTGATAAGCTTCTGCATTGTAGGCGCGAACCACTCGCACCCCAGTCAAACTCTCCCGTGTCGTCGCATTCAAAGCATCGGTCAAACCTTGAACCTTTTGCTGGCGCGGAAAGGCAATAAGAACCAGAACAGAGAGAAGAATCAAGACCATCAAGACCGCAATCCCAACAGACGTTGTCCAGGCACTGCTCTTCCCCCAAATCTTGGTCAGAGCCCAAATCGCCATAATGGGACCACGCGTCACAACTTGCATCCCCATGACAATCATGATTTGTAACTGGGTCAAATCATTGGTTGTACGAGTCAAGAGAGAGGGAACGGAGAATTTCTTGATCTCGGCATCAGAGTAATCCATCACTTGATGGAAAATCTCTCCTCGAAGTCGCGTCGTAAAGCTGGCAGCGACTCTTGAAGCCAAAAAGCCCACAAAAACTGCCATCAAAAAGCTTCCAAAAGAGAAGAGCAACATCTTGCTTCCCGGATCCATAATATCAGAAACCTTGGTCCCATCCTTGGCTAAGAGGGTCGTGATATCGGATAAGTATTCAGGAGTCTTTAAATCCATCCAAACAGCCAGACAGATAAAGACCGTACTAAGGGCAATCATGCCCCATTCTTTGGCAGTTAACCGCCGAAATATATTGATCATTCCTCGCTCCTTTTTTTCATATTCTCATAAAATTGATGCATGACCCTGAAAAAGATGGCCAATTCTTCTTCTGATACACCAGCCATCATATCCTGGTCCACTTCTTCAAAGAATTGTTTCATGTCATTCAATTTATCTTTTACACTGTCTGTTAGGTAGACATACTTGGCCCGTTTATCGGTTGGACTAGGCTCTAGATAAATAAAGCCATTTTTCTCCATGCGCTTGATCAGGTTACTCGTCACGGATTTTGAGATATGAAGTTCCTGCTCAACATCCCGAATCAAGGTCACTTTTCCCTCCTTTTCACGATGAGATAAAAAGCCCAATACCTGACCTTGGGGTCCTGCGCTAAATTCAAGCCCTCTCTTCTTGGCCTCTCTTTCTACCATGAGGTGAATGAGATGACCGATTTTTTTAAATTCTAGTAAAGGTTTGTCCATCATTTCCTCCAAATAGTTCTCTTAAGAACTTTAAAGTTACTATGAGAACTATTTTAACACAAAAAAGATCCCTGTCAAGAAAAAAGTTTCCATAAGAACTAAAAAAAGGAGCCGAATCGACTCCATCCTTCATCTTTAGATAATAATGCCTTCTAGATGATCCATTTCATGCTGACAGATCTGGGCCGGAAAGCCTGACAAATGAATTGTTTTTGCTTTCCAATTCATATCTCGATAGGCCACTGAAATCTCCTCATAACGAGTGGTCGGCCGACTCCCCACCAAGGACAAGCATCCTTCCTCTGTTTGGTAAGGCTTTTTCTTTTCAAGGAGAACCGGATTAAACAGGACCAAATTTTCACTTCCCATTCGGATGATAATCGCTCGCTTTTTCACCCCGATCATATTGGCTGCTAAACCGACACACTCAAGGAGATGAGCATTTAAGGTGTCCTGCAAATCCAAAGCCAAGGTGCGATCCTCAGGTATCGCTTCTTCTGACTTTTGACCCAAGAATAAGACATCTTTTACAATATTCTTTTTCATTCCTTCCTCACTTCTTGATAGATAGACGAAAGAAGAGAGTGGGACAGAAATCGGTAATTCGTTAGAATTGGATTTCATCGTCCCACCTCCGCACAGTTGAGTAGGGCTGTAAAAGCTGATGAAATCGGCGTAGTAGAGCCCACTCAACCACTGCGTCTTGCTCGACAATCCAAAAATAATTGAGAGGCTAGGACTTTTGTCCCAGCCTCCTCGCTCTTGTTTCTAACCTCTAAGAGACAATTGCTGCTTATTTTTTAAGCTTTTCGCTCACTTCTTTTGCAAGGACAAAGTTCCCCAAGGTCGCTGAACCATTGCCGGCAACTGCAGGTGTCACAATATAATCTCTCACATCAGGTACAGGGAGGTAACCGTTCAAGAGGGCAGTAAATTTCGTGCGAACACGATCTAACATATGTTGTTGAGCCATGACTCCTCCTCCAAAGACAATGACGTCTGGGCGGAAGGTAACTGTCGCATTCACCGCTGCTTGTGCGATGTAGTAGGCTTGAATATCCCATACATTGCTGTTGAGTTCAATGTTTTCCCCACGAATACCTGTACGAGCTTCCAGACTAGGACCAGCCGCAAAGCCTTCCAAACAGCCATTGTGGAAAGGACAAACACCCTTGAATTCTTTTTCTACATCCATTGGGTGTTGGGCCACATAGTAGTGCCCCATTTCTGGGTGTCCAGCTCCCCCGATAAACTCACCACGTTGGATGACACCAGCTCCGATTCCTGTTCCGATTGTATAGTAAACCAAGTTTTCGATATGACCACCCGCGTTATTGCGTGCGACCACTTCTCCATAGGCAGAACTATTCACATCTGTCGTGAAATAGATAGGTACATTCAAGGCACGTCGGAAAGCCCCAACGATATCTACATTGGCCCAATTTGGTTTTGGAGTCGTTGTGATGAAACCATAAGTGTTTGAATTTGGATCGATATCAATTGGTCCAAATGATCCAATCGCAAGCCCAACTAGATCCTCAAATTTTGAGAAAAATTCAATACACTTATCAATCGTCTCAATTGGCTTGGTTGTTGGAAATTGTACTTTTTCCACAACATTATAGTTTTCATCACCAACTGCACAAACAAATTTTGTACCGCCAGCTTCCAAACTTCCATATAATTTTGTCATGTTGGCTCCTTTTTTATTATGAAAAATATCCTGTATTTATTATAGCATATTTTGTAGTCAATCTTTTTCTCTTCTCTAAAGAAAAAACACACTTTTTTTGAGAAATAAAATTCAAGGACTGGAGATGATAGACCAGTCCTTGAGAACTTATTTTTCGATTAAGCTTTGACTTCGATGATCGCATCACCCTTCGCAACAGATCCAGTTGCAACAGGTGTGACAGAAGCAAAGTCAGCTGTGTTAGTGACGATCACCATAGTTGTGTCTTCAAGACCAGCTGCGGCAATTTTCGCTGCATCAAATGTACCAAGGACTTCACCAGCTTTGACTTTATCGCCTTGAGCTACTTTTTGATCAAATCCTTCACCATTCATTGATACTGTATCAATCCCAACGTGGATCAAGATTTCAGCACCATTAGCTGTTTTCAAACCGTAAGCATGTCCAGTCGCAAAAGCAATAGTTACTTCCGCATCTGCTGGTGCATAGACAACGCCTTCAGTTGGTTTGATAGCAATCCCTTGTCCCATCGCTCCACTTGAGAAGACAGGATCATTCACATCAGACAAAGCAACAGCTTGACCAACGATCGGAGAGATAATGGTTTCGTCTTGAAGAGATGCTGGAAGAGCTCCAGTTGTTTCTTCTTCAATAATAGCTTCTGCTTCTTTGTCCTCTGCAGGAACTGATGAAGCTTCATCTTCATAACCAAACATATAAGTCAAACCGAAACTTAGGGCAGTTGTAAATACAACCATAAATACATATTTCAATAATTGACCGTTTAGATAGAGAAGCGTTCCTGGAATAATTGTAATACCAAATCCTGTACCAGCAAGATTTAACATAGATGCAATCCAACCACCTACTGCACCTGCTCCCAAAGCAATAACGAATGGTTTCACATAACGCAAGTTTACACCAAAGATTGCAGGCTCAGTAATACCTAACAAGGCAGAGATAGTTGCAGGAAATGCTAGAGCTTTCACTTTTTGAGATTTAGATTTCACTGCCACTGCTAAAGTAGCTCCAGCTTGTGCAGTCATAGCCGCTGTAATAATTGCATTAAATGGATCTTTTTTATCTGCAGTAATTAATTGTGATTCAAGAAGATTAAAGATATGATGGACGCCGGTAACGACAATCAACTGATGAACGCCACCAATAAGAAGACCTGCAAGACCAAATGGTAAATTCAAAATAAACTTAGTTACATTTAGTACATATTCTTCGATACTGTGGAAGAATGGACCAATAATAAACAAAGCGAGGAATGACATGATTGTCAATGTGAATAATGGAACCAATAACAAATCTAAGACATCTGGAATTTTCTTATGGAGCCACTTTTCAAGTTTCGCACCAATTAGACCAACGAAGAAAGCGGGAAGAACTGAGTTCTGGAATCCAACCACATGATGGAAGATACCAAAGTATGTTGCTGCTTTAGAAGGATCTTCCGCTACAACCCACGCATTTGGAAGTGTCGGACTAACCATCATCAAACCAATTACAATCCCAAGAACAGGATTTCCTCCGAATACTCGGAATGCAGACCATGAAATCAAGGCTGGGAAGAAGGCAAACGCGGTATCAGTTAAAATTGTTGAATAGGTATAAAAATCAGTAGATTTAAATGCATCTGCTGTTGTGCCAAACAAAGCCAAAACCTGGTCTTGAGCAATGGCACCACGAATCCCCATAAACAATCCAGTCGCAACAATTGCTGGTAGAATTGGAACAAAAACGTCTCCAAAGGTACGGATCGCGCGTTGGAACCAGTTTCCTTGTTTAGCGGCTTCTGCTTTCATTTCATCTTTTGATGATGTTGGTAAGCCAAGAGCTACTACTTCATCATAGATCTTGTTTACAGTACCAGTACCAAAGATGATTTGGTATTGACCTGAGTTAAAGAAAGCACCTTGTACTTTTTCAATGTTCTCAACAACATCTTTGTTGATTTTTGATTCATCTTTTACCATCACGCGAAGACGAGTCGCACAGTGAGCAACACTGCTAACGTTCTCAACCCCACCGATTGCATCGATGACCTGCTTTGCAATTTCTGTATTTGACATTTTGCAAAAATCTCCTTATTTTTTGTAATGTAAACGGTTAAATCGTTTCTACGTTTTTAATTGTACCACGTATTGAAAATATGTCAAGCGTTTTGCAGGATTTTTTTGAAACTTTTTTGGACTTTTTGACACCTTTTGACAGTATGAAACTATTTTCATTTTAAAACAGGCCTGTACTACGCTTTTTAGCACTTTAAATCAGACTTTTATTTTCATTTTCTTTCATATTTTCATAAATTTTCAACTTCTCCTCTTTTCTTCAGGCTGCAAAATAGCTGTCAATCGTTTGACATTTTTTGCCATTTTTTTCATTTATTGCTTGCATTTTTAATAGGAAATCGTTACTATGGAAGTAAGAAAAAATTCGGAGGAATAAAATGGAATGGACAACTGAACGTCGTTACAGACGTTACGAAGACTGGACAACAGAGGAAAAGCAAGCCATCCAAGATCATATGGCCAAATCTCCTTGGCATACACACTATCATGTTGAGCCAAAAGCAGGTCTCTTAAATGATCCTAACGGTTTTTCCTACTTTGATGGAAAATGGATCTTGTTTTACCAAAATTTCCCATTTGGTGCCGCCCATGGGTTAAAATCATGGGTACAAACAGAAAGTGAAGACTTGGTTCATTTCAAAGAAACTGGGGTAACGCTTTTTCCAGACACTGAACTGGATAGCCATGGCGCTTATTCCGGATCAGCCATGCAGTTTGGTGACAAACTATTCTTATTCTACACCGGAAATGTTCGTGATGCAGAATGGGTTCGTCATCCTTACCAAGTCGGTGCTTTGATGGACAAGGACGGAAAGATTGAAAAAATTGACAAAATCTTGATTGATCAACCGGCTGACTCTACGGATCACTTCCGTGACCCACAGATTTTTAATTTCAAGGGTCAATTCTACGCTATCGTTGGCGGTCAAGACCTTGAGAAGAAAGGATTCATCCGTCTCTATAAGGCTGTAGATAACGACTATACCAACTGGGTTGCAGTCGGTGACTTGGATTTTGCAAATGACCGGACAGCTTATATGATGGAATGTCCCAACCTCGTCTTTGTTGGAGACCAACCCATTCTCCTCTACTGCCCTCAAGGCTTAGATAAATCAGTTCTCGATTATGACAATATCTATCCAAATATGTACAAGATCGGGGCAAGCTTTGACCCAGAAAAGGCCAAAATGGTGGATGTATCTGAATTGCATAATCTCGACTATGGTTTTGAAGCCTATGCAACTCAAGGATTCAATGCCCCCGATGGACGTGCCTATGCTGTCAGCTGGCTAGGTCTTCCTGATGTTTCTTATCCAACAGATTCCTATGACTATCAAGGAGCTCTCTCACTGGTCAAAGAATTAACCATCAAAGACGGAAAACTCTACCAATACCCAGTCGAAGCCATCAAGGACTTGCGCGCTGAGGGTGAGGCATTTGCCAACAAGGCACAAACCAAGAACTGCTATGAATTGGAATTGCAGTTTGAAAAAGATAGCCAAAACGAAATCGTCCTCTTTGCAGATGCAGAAGGAAAGGGCTTAGCTCTCTCATTCGATCTCTCTAAGGGATTAGTCACAGTCGATCGTAGCCAGGCAGGTGAGCAATATGCCCAAGAATTCGGTACGAGCCGTAGCTGCCCAATCGCTAACCAAGCCACAACCGCTAATATTTTCATTGACAATTCAATTTTTGAAATCTTTATCAATAAAGGAGAAAAAGTATTTTCTGGTCGGGTCTACCCACATGCGGATCAAAATGGAATATTGATCAAGTCTGGAAACCCTACTGGAACTTACTACGAACTTGATTATGGTCGCAAAGCTAACTGATGTCGCCAAACTCGCCGGTGTCAGCCCTACTACTGTCTCACGGGTCATCAATAAAAAAGGATACCTGTCTGAAAAAACGATCCAAAAAGTCCAAGAAGCCATGCGAGAATTGGGCTATAAACCTAACAATGTTGCTCGTAGCCTCCAAGGAAAATCAGCCAAGTTAGTCGGCTTGATCTTTCCCAACATCAGCAATGTTTTCTATGCTGAATTAATCGACAAACTAGAGCACCAACTCTTCAAACACGGCTATAAAACCATCATCTGCAATAGTGAACACGACTCCGAAAAAGAGCGCGAATATATTGAGATGTTGGAGGCTAACCAGGTAGATGGCATCATTTCAGGAAGTCATAATTTGGGCATTGAAGATTACAACCGGGTAACTGCTCCTATCATTGCTTTTGACCGCAACCTCTCCCCAGAAATTCCGGTTGTCTCTTCAGACAACTACGCTGGCGGGGTGCTTGCAGCAGAAACTTTAGTAAAAACCAGAGCCCGAAAGATTATCATGATCACAGGGAATGACAACTCCAACTCCCCAACAGGCTTGCGTCATGCGGGGTTTGCATCGGTTCTACCTGAGTCCATGATCATTAATGTTTCCAGTGATTTCTCCCCTATTCGCAAAGAAATGGAAATCAAACAGATTTTAACCCACCACAAACCAGATGCCATTTTCGCCTCCGATGATTTGACGGCGATCTTGATCATGAAAGTCGCTAGAGAATTAGATATTCAGATTCCCCAGGATTTGAAAGTGATTGGTTATGATGGAACCCAGTTCATTGAGACCTATACACCTGAACTGACAACCATCCAACAACCCCTCGAAGACATTGCTATCCTCATGGTGGATCTTTTACTCCAAAAGATCGAAGGAAAAAAAGTAGCGACTACCGGTTATTTCTTGCCCGTTAGTCTCCACTCTGGAAAAAGTGTCTAAAAGCAGTATCCCCTCAGTAGAAACTGTGGGGATATTTTTCACAAAAAAAGAGCCATCGGCTCTTTTTTAATTATTCTTCTGTCACAAATTGACTGAGGACACCGTTGACAAATCGTGAAGAGGTTTCATCTGAAAAGGCCTTGGCCAATTCCACCGCTTCATTGACTGCGACGATCTGTGGTGTATCAAACTCTGTCATTTCGTAAATTCCCAGACGAAGGATGTTTTTCTCTACCAAGGTCAAGCGCTCAACAGTCCAGCCGGTTTTCAAATGTTGACCGATTTGCTGGTCCAGTTGATCTTTGGATTGGTAGACACCCGTCACGAGATTCATGAGAAAGGCAGGAAGATCGACTTCTTTGTCTTCTGCTAGGTCCTTATCATGTAGATAAGCAAAACGACAAGCTTCAACAATGTCTCCATCGTATTCCAAGGCCATCAAGGCTTGGAAGGCGCGCTCACGCAAATCTCGACGTGATTCTAATAAAATTTCATCAGTCATTGAGGAAGTCCTCATTAAACAAATCTTTCAAGTCTGGTTTTGGAGATTTTTCCGTTGCGATACCAACAACGTGAATGTTGACAGCATCCAAGGTTACATCTGCCATATCATAAACTGCAGACTTGACCGCTTTTTGAATGGCTACAGCGACAGATGGTACAGCCACTCCATATTCTAAATAGAGATAGATGTCTACTGAAACTTGACCATCTTCTTCTGTATGAAGGTAGACGCCACGTCCAAGGGAGCGTTTGGATAAGCTATCTGAAACACTCTTGTTTTCAAGCGAATAGACACCCTCTACTTTTGCTGTCGCAATCGCAATAATTTTTTCTAATACACGTGGTGCAATAACGATGTCACCAAATTGTTCAGTTGCCATAGAAGTTCCTTTCTATTTGACACCCTGAGATGTCTCTTATGCACGAGAAACGTAAGTTCCTTCAGTAGTGTTAATGACCAATTTTTGTCCAGCTTCGATGAAGTCAGGAACGTTTACGACCAAACCAGTTTCCATTGTAGCAGGTTTACCAGAACCAGTCACTGTAGCACCTTTGATAGATGGTTGAGTTTCTGCAACAGTCAATTCAACAGTTGTAGGAACTGTTACACCGATGACTTCGCTTCCGTAGAATTGAATTTTTACTTCTGAGTTTTCAAGGATATAAAGCAATTCTTGTTCTACATTCACAACTGGAATTTCATATTGGTCATATGTTTCAGTGTTCATGAAGTAGGCTGTATCATCCATTTTGTACAAGTATTGAGCTGGAACAGTTTCGATAATCGCTTGTTCAAATTTTTCTTCTGGACGGTAGCTTGTATCAAATGTTGAACCAGTACGGACATCACGCAATTTCATACGCATGATAGTATTTCCTTTACCTGGTTTGTGGTGGCTAGCTTCCAAAACGCGGATCAATTTTCCGTCAGCTGTTTCAAAAGTCATACCAGCTTTCAATTTACTTGCTTCGATCATGTTTTATTACCTCTTTTTTAAAAATAGATTACTCTTTATTGTAACACACTATTTGATTTTTCTCAAACAGCAATTACCTCTTTTGGAGAAGAAAGGATTGCTATGGACCGCCCCTGATCCATCCACATCCAAATTACCCTTTGCTTCTTTCGTGTTTTGTTCTGTTAGTTCCTATACCAAAATGGATAGGGCTCCAAATAAGATGTCAGGGAGAAGAACTCCTCTACAATTCATTTCATAGTCTTCTCTTCACATCTCTGTCTAAACAGAAGTTAAGAGAAACGTATATTTTAAAGGACAATCAATTCTTTAGGAGCAAGAGTCAAGACTTCACAACCTGTTTCTGTGATCAAAAGGTCATCTTCGATCCGCACACCAGAGAGACCTTCAATATAAATACCTGGCTCATCTGTTAAGACCATCCCTGCTTGAATCGCTTCTTTAGACGTTTGGCTGAAGTATGGTTCTTCGTGGATATCTAGCCCAATCCCATGACCGATTCCATGAGTAAAGTATTGACCATAGCCGGCTCTTTCGATCACATCACGTGGGATTTTATCAAAATCACGGAAGCCAAGTCCATCTTTAGCAGCATCAATCAAGGCTTGATTGGCTTTCAAAACGGTTTCGTAAATTTCTCTTTCCTTGTCGCTGACATGTCCTGCATAGATAGTCCGTGTCATATCGCTGACATAGTGGTTATACAAGCAACCAAAATCAAGGGTCAAGGCATCTCCTGCTGAAATCACCCGATCACTTGGAGTCGCGTGAGGCATGGCAGAGCGTTCACCAGCTGCCGAGATAATATCAAAAGATACACCAGAAGCTCCCAACTCCCGCATTCTAAAATCGAGGAAAGTTGCTGCTTCCAACTCTGTCGTTTTCCCTACCTTGATATAATCCAAAATATCACGGAAGGCTTGGTCAGAGATACTACAAGCTTTTTTAATGGCCGCAATCTCCGTTTCATCCTTAATCAAGCGCAATTCCATGACAAAATTCGCTAGGGATTGAAGGGTAATGCCACTGAAAACAGAAGCCATACGGGCATGGTAGGCTACCGTCACTTCGTCCTCAAAACCAAGTTCTTTGATTCCAAGGTCCTTAACGATCTCTGCAGCTGCAGTCAACTCATCGCGGGTTTCCACAATCTCTACAAAATGAAAACAAGTCGCATGGGCATGGATGGTGTAGCGCGAATCTGTAAAGAGTACCACACGTTCTTCTGTCACCAAAGCAGTTCCGTTTGAACCCCAGAAATTGGTCAAATAATAAACATTTTTCAAATTGTTAATCAATACTGCTTTGAGGTTTTGGGCTTTCATTTTGTTTCTTAAGTTGCTGATCCGTTGATTCATTGTAATTTTCCTTTCAAATATTGTCCTGTGTAGCTAGCAGGATTTGCTGCTACTTCTTCTGGTGTTCCGGTCGCAATAATGGTTCCACCACCGACACCACCTTCTGGTCCTAAATCGATGATATGGTCTGCTGTCTTAATAACATCTAAATTGTGCTCAATCACAAGTACTGTATTGCCATCATCCACAAAACGCTCTAAGACTTTGATCAAGCGAGAAATGTCTTCGGTATGGAGTCCGGTCGTTGGTTCATCCAAGATATAGAAGGATTTTCCTGTAGAGCGCTTGTGCAATTCAGAAGCCAACTTCATTCGCTGCGCTTCCCCACCTGAAAGGGTGGTCGCTGGTTGCCCCAGCGTTACATAGCCCAAGCCCACATCTTGGATGGTCTTGAGTTTGCGTTCAATTTTTGGAATGTGCTTGAAGAATTCAACCGCCTTATTGACCGTCATATCCAGCACTTCTGCAATATTTTTTTCCTTGTAGTGGACTTCGAGGGTCTCACTATTGTAACGACGTCCATGGCAGACCTCACAAGGAACAAAGACATCCGGCAAGAAGTGCATTTCAATCTTGATGATCCCATCTCCTGAGCAGGCTTCACAACGCCCGCCCTTGACATTGAAACTAAAGCGGCCTTTTTTATAGCCCCGAATTTTGGCTTCATTGGTCTGAGCAAAGAGATCGCGAATGTCATCGAAGACGCCTGTATAGGTCGCTGGATTGGAACGAGGAGTCCGGCCAATCGGGCTTTGGTCAATGTCGATCAAGCGATCGATATGCTCAATCCCCTGAATCGTCTTGTATTCCCCTGGTTTTTCCGAATTGCGGTTGAGCTTTTGAGCGATGGCTTTTTTCAAGATGCCATTGATCAATGTCGATTTTCCAGAACCGGAAACTCCAGTGACTGCGATAAATTTGCCCAGAGGAAAGCGCGCTGTGATGTCTTGTAAGTTATTCTCACTGGCTCCTGTTATTTCAATATAGTGGCCATTCCCTGAACGGCGTTCCGTTGGAACCGGAATCTTGCGCTTGCCGGACAAGTACTGACCTGTGATGGATTTGCTGTTGCGAGCCACCTGCTTTGGAGTTCCTGCTGCAACGATCTCTCCCCCAAAGACACCGGCACCTGGGCCGACGTCGATCAGGTAGTCTGCCTCTCTCATGGTATCTTCATCATGTTCGACGACGATCAAGGTGTTGCCTAAATCACGCATCTTCTTGAGACTGGCAATCAGGCGGTCATTGTCCCTTTGATGGAGGCCAATAGACGGCTCATCCAAGATATAAAGGACACCAGAGAGGTTGGAACCGATCTGGGTTGCCAAACGAATACGCTGGCTTTCTCCACCTGATAAGGTCCCAGCCGATCGTGACAGGGTCAAGTAATTGAGCCCCACATTGTTTAAGAAGGTCAAGCGATCCTTAATCTCTTTTAGGATCGGTCTTGCAATCGTAGCTTCATTGTCCGTTAAGACCAGTTGGTCCACGGCTTTTAAGTGGTCCGCAATCGATAGATCTGACACTTCCCCGATATGCATCCCCTTCTCCCCACCAACACGAACAGAAAGTGCTTGGTCATTGAGACGGTAGCCATGGCAGGTTGCACAGGTCAATTCGTTCATATAAGAGCGCATTTGGTTGCGGGTGAAATCACTATTGGTCTCACGAAAACGACGGTGAATGTTATTTACGACCCCTTCAAAAGGAATTTCGATATCCCGAACCCCACCAAACTCATTTTCATAGTGGAAGTGGAATTCCTTGCCATTTGACCCATAGAGGACCAAGTCCTTTTCTTCTTGAGAAAGATCGGAAAAAGGTCGGTCCATATCAATACCAAAATGGATCATGGCCTGCTCCAACATCTGAGGATAGTAGTTAGAAGAGATCGGATTCCAAGGAGCAAGTGCTCCTTCACGAAGGCTTAAGCGATCATCTGGCACCACCAAATCCAAGTCCACCTCTAGCTTAATACCCAGCCCATCACAGTCTGGACAAGATCCAAAAGGCGCATTGAAAGAAAAGAGACGGGGCTCTAATTCAGGAACGGTAAAGCCACAGACTGGACAAGCATAATGCTCCGAAAAGAGCAGTTCCTTTCCATCCATGGTATCAATCACCACATAACCGTCCGCTATCCGAAGGGCTGCCTCAATCGAATCAAAGAGACGCGAGCGGATGCCCTCTTTGATCACGATTCGGTCCACCACCACTTCAATCGTGTGCTGTTTGCTTTTAGACAGTTCTGGAACCTCTGTCACATCATAGATCTCACCGTCAACTCGAACCCGAACATAGCCGTCTTTTTGGACTTTTTCAATTATATTCTTGTGCTGGCCTTTTTTCTTGCGGATAATGGGAGCTAGAATTTGCAGGCGTTGGCGCTCTGGTAATTCCAAGACTTGATCGACAATTTGCTCAACCGAAGAAGCGGTAATAGCCCCATGTCCATTGATACAATAAGGCGTCCCTACACGCGCATAGAGCAGGCGCAGGTAGTCATTGATCTCTGTTGCCGTCCCCACTGTAGAACGTGGGTTTTTACTGGTCGTTTTTTGGTCGATGGAAATGGCTGGACTCAAGCCGTCAATAGAGTCGACATCTGGTTTTTCCATATTTCCCAAGAATTGCCGAGCATAGGCCGATAAGCTCTCCACATAGCGGCGCTGACCTTCTGCATAGAGAGTATCAAAGGCCAGACTGGACTTTCCAGAACCAGACAAACCCGTCACCACGACTAATTTGTCCCGTGGAATTTCCACGTCTATATTTTTTAAATTATGGGCGCGTGCCCCATGAATGACAATTTTATCTTGCATATTCTTACTCTAATCACCTTTTTGTTAACCTCCATTATAACAAATTTTTTAGTATTCTTTTATCCAAAACCGTCCTTTTTCTGATATAATGTTAAGGTGTAAAAAAACAAGGGGAGGCACCATGAAACAGGTCTTTTTATCGACAACGACTGAATTTAAAGAAATAGAGACGCTGGAACCCGGTAGCTGGATCAACCTTGTGAACCCTTCCCAAAGTGAATCGATGGAAATCGCCTCTGCTTTTAATATCGATATTGCAGACTTACGGGCACCACTCGATGCGGAAGAAATGTCCCGTATGACCATCGAAGATGAGTATACCTTGATCATCGTCGACGTTCCCATCAAGGAAGAGCGGAACAATCAGACCTACTACGTGACGATTCCTCTAGGGATTATCCTAACAGAAGAGGCTATTATCACGACTTGCTTGGAGAAATTGCCGCTTCTAGATATCTTTATCAACCGACGCTTGCGGAATTTCTATACCTTTATGCGGTCACGCTTTATCTTTCAGATCCTCTACCGTAACGCCGAACTCTACTTGTCAGCGCTTCGTACCTTGGATCGCAAAAGCGAGCAGATTGAAAGTCAATTGCACAAATCAACGCGTAATGAAGAGCTGATTGAGTTGATGGAGTTGGAAAAAACCATCGTCTACTTTAAGGCCTCTCTGAAAACCAATGAGCGCGTGATCAAGAAATTGACCAGTGCCACTAGCAACATCAAGAAATACCTAGAAGACGAGGATCTGTTGGAAGATACCTTGATCGAAACCCAGCAGGCCATCGAGATGGCAGATATTTATGGAAATATCCTGCACTCCATGACCGATACCTTCGCATCGATCATCTCCAACAACCAGAATAACATCATGAAGACCTTGGCCATGGTGACCATCGTCATGTCCATCCCAACCATGATTTTCTCTGCCTATGGGATGAACTTCAAAGACAATGAATTACCGCTCAATGGAGAACCAAACGCCTTCTGGCTCATCATTTTCATCGCTTTTGCCCTGACCGGGTCTCTCGTCGTCTACCTCATCCATAAAAAATGGTTCTAACACCTACTAATAACACTAAGGAGTATTTATGTCTCAATTTGATTTGAATCAACTCAGCAAGAAAAACCAAGAATTTATCCGCATCGCCAAACACCAATTGCTTGAAAACGGGAAATCAGAGGAAGAAGCAGAAAGCCTCATCCAAGAAATCCTTCCAGCTATCCATGAAAACCAAGGAAAAGGGATTCCGGCACGGACTCTTTTTGGAGCTCCAACTGTTTGGGCGAATTCTTTCAGCGAGAAAGAACGCTATGAAAAAGAGCATCCGAAATTAAACGATGCTCCCTCTCTTATGATTTTGGATTCCTTCCTCTTTATCTTTGGTGTCTTTGCTGCGATTAGCGCCTTTATGAACTTGGTCGCACCGCGTCGTACAGGCTATGGGTTGATAACCTTGATCCTTGGAAGTTTGACAGGGGCTCTGCTCTTGTATCTCATGTACTACTTCTTCTATCAGTATATGGATGGCACAAAAGATCGCAGTGAGCGTCCCTCTCTTTGGAAATCCATGCCGATTCTTGTCGGAGTCATGTTCCTTTGGGTCATCGTCTTGTCCTTTACATCATTACTTCCACAAGTCCTCAACCCAACTATTCCAGATGTTTTTGCCATCGTTTTAGGAGCTCTAGCGCTTGTCCTTCGCTTCTACCTCAAGAAACGCTTTAATATTAAAAGTTCGAGCACAGCACCCGCAACTCGACGTTAAAAAGAAACGGATGAAGTTAAACTGCACCCTAAAAGTTAGACAGAAAAAATCTAACTTTTGGGGGGTTTTTATTATTAAATTAACATATGAGGATAAGGTTCAGATCTATGAACCTATCAAACCAGAATATGTAAAATAACTCTCAAAAAAATTTTGAATAAACTTTCTACTCTGAACCACATGATTAAATGGATTGATCATTATGGAATAAAGATTTTCAAAAAAAGAAACATCACTATTCTCCTGATTATGGGGGATAAAAAAACTCACCACTGTTTATCCAGCAGTGAGCCATTCATCCTATCTAACCATAAGAAATTCTAAAAATCTAGAGAATAATAATGCTGACCTCCCCATAGGTTAACAGCTCCCCATGGAGAGTTTACTCCTACACCGATTAAGACAGATCCGTTGGCTCGTTGACCATAGGGAATATGTGACTTCCATGTTGAGCGATTGCTTATTGTATTTGACCACTATGACCAATCAATTTATCTATTCTTACGAATGGCATCAACAATAGGCTGCTTCCCTGTCAGATAGATAGGAATAAGCCCACTAGTCATTAATACAACAAACGTAAGGATAATTAATGACGCTATAGAAGCTAGATAGAAATGAATGATATCAACTACTTCTAATTGAAGCATTTGAATAGCTAATAGAGTTAGTATTAAAAGCAGAACACTTGATAAAGTAATTATTTTCTTTCCATAATTTAATAACTCGAGAATAAATAATCTAAAAACATGTTTTGTACTATATCCCATAGCCTTTAATACGCCAACTTCGTATTTTCTCGTTCGATTTATTAAAAAGAAGACAAAAGATAAGATTGCAACTACAAGCAAAAGCATGACAAACGAAATAATTAGCAAAAAGTTTTTTATGTATTTTAAACCTTTATTAAATTCTTTATAATTCTCGAAAGACGAAACAATCGAAAATTTATCCGAAATATTTTTAATACGGTTAATTTCCTGAGGGACATCTTTGCTATCCTTTACAGTAACATGTACTGCACTTGGTGCCCATTCTTTTACAGGGAGATCATCAATGGTTTCTCTCCGTTTGCTCTCCGCACCTATATATTTGCTCTGTATTTTCAGCATTTCATCACTCGCCATGAATAAGGTGTTATCATTTACAGAATAGTTAAACGGAAATTCTTCTTTTACGATCCCTAGTATTTTAAACGTTTGTTCCTCTTTCACATATAGGTCTCCGTCAGATTTAGAATAACTTCCTTCTTTATCTATATGAGATTCATAAATATTAATTGGGACATAATATGTAAGTGTCATCTCCGACCCAGCTACAATGTCTTCTAGTTTTTGTTCTTTGATAAATGATTCCGAAACAAATATCCCCCTATTTGTAGTCCTGTCAAAGTATTTTATCTGTCTCTGAGTCGTATTCGTATTGAAAAGCGGTTGCACACTGTAATTCTTGGATAAATGAATATTCTTTCCATTAATAGATAGATTCGGTGAAAAATCTCGACTAATTTTTAAATAGTTTTCAGCATTTTCAAAAGTCATTCCCATACTAGGAAATTCAATATATGGTTCTAATTTGTATACATTCCTACTATCAGAAATTTGATGTATTTCCTTATTCGATAGCGATTGGAAATCATCGATCACCTTGTTCGTCCCAAGTCCTATTGAATCATTAATAACCAAGAAACCATTTTCTAATGAATCACTGATTATTCTTTGATACTTAGAAGAAAATAATGATTGAATATTCATAGAACCAACTGCCAGCGAAACTGTGAAGGAAATTAGTATTAATAAAAGTACAGGTAAAGGAGGTACCTTCCTTTTCTTTTGGATCTTTAATCTAATATGTTTCTTTAATTTACTAGCATGCCACTCTTTTTGAAAATTACACTCTATGTCTTCTTTCATTCCAATTAATTTTTTGTCTTCGAAATGTAGCTTTATATCTCCTTTGTTAATGACATATTCATCGTGAGAAACTACAATAACGATTTTATTATATTTATTTGCTAGTTTTAACAGTAAAGATGAGACAAGCTCTCTATTTTCAGAATCCAAAGAATTTGTAGGTTCATCTGCTAAAATAATATTCTTATCTGTTACCATCCCTCTAGCAATAGCAACACGTTGTTCTTCTCCTCCTGATAAATCCTCTGGATATACATCCTTCAATTCTAGAATCTCTAATTCACTTAGAATATCATCTATTTTCTTTTCTACTTCTTTTGCTGATAAATTGAAAAAATCTAGCGAAATTTTCAAATTATCATACACAGTCAAATCATTTATTAGATTATGATTTTGAAATATAAAAGCTAGATTTTGCGCAATAAAGGATGAAACAATCTTCTTGTTACTCGTATCAATTTTGGAGCCATCATAAATATAAGTTACTTTAGGGTCATACTCTGAAATCAGACCAATTTTATTCAGTAACGAAGTTTTTCCAACTCCAGATTTTCCATAAATTGTATATAATTTTCCCTCTTTGAACTTTAGAGATGTTGGTAGCAACAGTGTTTTCTCGCCATACTTAATAGACAAGTTATGAATTTCAAACATTAACGGCCACCTCCTTATGAGAACGCTTACCTTCAAGGGTATTATAGCTCTTTTTTCAAACTATATCAATTTAAATGAGTAAAATACTTTTATAACAAATAAAATTTCACCTCCCGTTTATATCTGCAACTAGACAATTGACTTTCATATCAAATTTAATCTAAGTGCAAACAAAAAACTGCCCAGAGGCAGGTCTGACAAATTAATCTTGTTCTATAATTTCTGTGGTTGGTAAAAGCACTGCAATAATTATGGAGCATTATTTTACTGCATATCATTGTTCAATCTTTTTGAAAAATAGAGGACTAAGTCATCATTGTTTTCACAAGAACTGTAAGGGGCCAAGGGGCGATCCCTAAACCAAATTCCAGATCCATCTGGGATATAGCCTCGTTTAACATACAGTCTTTGAGCTGGGCCATAACCCGAGTGTAAACCAACCCCTAAAGTAACAATCTCTGATAGTAGCCGGACTCTTTTTTCCGCCTCTTCTAAGAGTTGATTCCCAATTCCTCGACTTCTAAATGGCTCAAAAACATTAAAATCAGTTAGTTCAGGATAGACTCCCACGAAAGGGCCGTGCTTGGCAGCAGGTAATATAGTGATATAGCCTGCCACAAATCCATCCGACTCAGCTACTAATACGTCCCTTTCCCCATTCTCCTGATCCTGAAAATAGCTGGTCAAGATATCCTTTCTACCCGGCCACCCTTGGTGGATAAAGGCTTGAGAGATGTGCTCAATATCTGTCTTTATCATCCTCCTGATGATTACACCTTCCTTCATAGTTCCCTCCTTGATACATTTCTTCCCACATTATAACATGATTAGAGCTAGGGAAAGGTCAAAGAGGCCCACCCGGACCTGAAAAAAAGACCCACCCGGGTCTTTTTTTTAATCTTCGTTTACGAAAGGCATCAAAGCCATTACGCGAGCGCGTTTGATAGCTGTTGTTACTTTACGTTGGTTCTTCGCTGAAGTTCCAGTTACACGACGAGGAAGGATTTTCCCACGTTCTGAAACGAAACGGCTAAGAAGCTCAGTATCTTTGTAATCGACATATTCGATTTTGTTTGCTGCGATGTAATCAACTTTTTTACGGCGTTTGAATCCGCCACGACGTTGTTGAGCCATGTTTAATTCTCCTTTATAGTTTTAATTCGTTAAACCCATTCTTAGAATGGAAGATCGTCGTCTGAGATATCCATTGGATTCGCTCCAAATGGATTTTCTTCACGACCAAAGTTTGGCGCTGCATTGCTTGGTTCAGATCCACCAAAGCTTGGGGTTGCATTTCCAGCAAAACCACCGTTGCCTGATGAATAGCCACCACCTGCATGCCCTTCGCGTGCTGCACGGCTTTCCAATAGTTGGAAGCTGTCTGCTACGACTTCAGTGACATAAACACGTTGACCTTGCTGGTTTTCGTAATTACGTGTTTGAATGCGACCGGTAATCCCAATCAAAGCACCTTTCTTAGCCCAGTTGGCTAAGTTTTCTGCTTGCTGACGCCAGATCACACAGTTGATGAAATCGGCTTCGCGCTCTCCATTTTGACTCTTGAAGTTGCGGTTGACAGCTAGGCTGAAAGTAGCAACTGCTTGATTGCTTGGAGTGTAGCGAAGTTCAGCATCACGGGTCATACGACCGACAAGTACAACATTGTTAATCATAAGTCACCTCTGATGATTTCTTACGCGTCAACTTTTACGATCATGTGACGAAGAATGTCACCGTTGATTTTTGAAAGACGGTCGAACTCGTTAAGAGCTACAGCGTCGTTCGCTTCAACGTTTACGATGTGGTAAAGTCCTTCACGGAAATCTTGGATTTCGTATGCAAGACGACGTTTTTCCCAATCTTTTGATTCAACAACAGTTGCACCGTTGTCAGTCAAGATAGAATCGAAACGTGCTACCAAAGCGTTTTTAGCTTCTTCTTCAATGTTTGGACGAATAATATAAAGAATTTCGTATTTAGCCATTGATAATGTTCCTCCTTTTGGACTAATGACCCCCTGTCTTTGCAAGGGGTAAGTGAGGTTTACTCACAAGAAACTATTATACCAGACTTTTCGAACAAAGGCAAGAATTATCTTTAGGATTTAAAAAATGATTTCTGGACGTCCCCTTCGAGAAAAAAGAAAGAAATGTCCTAAAAAATGATATTTTATAGAAGAAACTATTCCCACTCTTCCTCTCCTTTCCTTAAAGAAAACTGATATCAGTTAGCTTTAAGCTTGAGTCTTTATACTAGCTACAACAAATCTCAAGAAACGAGGAACGATTATGAATTATCTTATCATCCCCGCCTATCAACCGGATCTGAATCTTGTCAAACTGGTTCGCTTGGTCCACGCCAAGAGCGATCTCCACATCATCGTGGTCGACGATGGGAGTGATGCTGACAAAAAAGTGATTTTTGACAAATTAGAGGGTCTTGCGACAGTTCTGACCCATGAGCACAACCAAGGAAAAGGGCAAGCTCTCAAGACTGCTTATGCATACATCCTAGAAAGAGGCACCTATGGAAGCATTGTTACAGCTGATGCAGACGGTCAGCACAAAATTTGGGATATTTTCAGGGTTGTTAACCAATCTCAAGAGCATCCTGGAACACTTATTCTAGGAGCCCGCGCCTTCTCTGGAAAAGTTCCTTTGCGTTCCGCCTTCGGAAATAAATTGACCCGCTTCTTATTTAAGCAACAAACCGGAGTGGCGGTCAGCGATACCCAAACGGGCCTACGGGCTTTCACTACGAATCTCTTGCCTTTCATGCTTGAGGTTGACGGACAGCGCTATGAATATGAAATGAATGTACTCCTCGCAGCAAGCAAATCCTTCCCCATCGTGGAAGTTCCCATCGAGACGGCCTACATCAATGACAACGAAGGCTCCCATTTCCGACCTATTCGAGATGGCCTCATGATCTACAAGGACATGTTCAAATTTGCCCTCTCCTCTCTGAGTAGTTTTATCGTTGACTATCTGGTCTACGCCTTCTTCCTTTTCGTGATGATGGCCGTGCCCATTAGTCTACGTATTCTCCTAGCCAATGGGATCGCTCGTGTAACGAGTTCCATCTTTAACTACTCGACCAATAAGCACCTAGTCTTTAAGAACAAAGACAGCGTCGCTAAAACTGGAAGTGGCTACTTTGGCCTAGCCCTCGGCCTCTTTATTCTCGATACGCTCTTGATTCGACTCTTCTATACTGCTTTCGGGCTCAATCTCCTGATCAGTAAGATTGTCGTTGGCTTCCTCCTCTTTCTGGTCTCATGGGTGATCCAGAAAAAAGTGATCTTCAAAGAAAGGACTGCTCCCCACCATGAAATTCTTTAAAAAATCCTACACCTATGCTGCCTGCTTTGGCCTTCTTTTGACCAGCAGTTTTAGCTACTCGATGCTCAAGACCTTTGTCTTATCCGATGCCATCCAAACCGTAAAAGCTACGACTACGGATACTAAAGCAGCAAAAAAAGCAGCTGCATCGGCAACAACGACCGATACCAGCTATTCAGATGACAATATCCAGGTGACTTTAACAGAAAAAACGGTTGAAAATACCCAGGTTTACATTGCAGATATCACAGTCAGCTCATCTGACTACCTCAAAACAGCCTTTGCACAAAACACATACGGAACCAACGTGACAGCTAAGACCTCTGTCACAGCTGCCAACAACAGTGCCATTCTGGCAGTGAATGGTGACTATTACGGGGCTAACAGTACAGGATACGTCATCCGAAATGGAGTGGTCTACCGCGATACCGTTCGGGAAGATTCAAGCAATGGTGACCTAGCCATTTACAAGGATGGATCCTTCAAAATTATCTACGAAGATGAGATCTCTGCAGATCAATTGGTCAAGGACGGGGTCGTCAATCTCCTCGCTTTCGGTCCTTCCTTAGTTGAAAATGGAGAAATTACCGTCGATACCAACTCAGAAGTTGGACAATCCATGGCATCCAACCCACGTACAGCGATTGGGATCATCGATGAAAACCACTACATTATCGTCGTGTCAGATGGACGGACTTCAGAAAGTGAAGGACTGTCTCTCTACCAATTAGCGGAAGTGATGAAGTCTTATGGCGTTAAAACAGCCTACAACTTGGATGGTGGTGGATCTTCTACCCTTTATTTCAATGGCCAAGTTATTAACAAACCAACTACAAATGGTACTATTTCAGAAAGGGCGGTGAGCGACATTGTCTACATCGGTTACTAATCCTATCAAACAACGATTGAAAAAAACGATTCTCTGGTATCCTCTTATTTCAGCTTTCTTCTTCGTTGGAAGTCGCATCTATGAACACTTTAGTTTTGGCGAAACCTCTGCCTTCATGCACTACCTCTTCTTTATTCCTTTGATCGGTGGCACCCTACTAGTGCTTCTACAGTTGATGGTGAAAGGCTTCTCTCGCCTGAGTCTCAATCTTTGGAATTCTGGAGTGGCTACGCTCACAGCCGGAGCCCTCTACCGAGGGATTGTTAACCTCTCTGGTCGATCTACTACAATGGATCAACCCTATTATTACCTTGGAGTTGCCTTTCTAGCACTAGCTCTGATCAGCCTCTTCTTTGTCCGCAGTGTCTGGGTGGAAAAAACAGCCTAAGACATGAAAAACGTCCGTTTCTTAAAAAAACGGACGTTTTTTAGGGTAAGTTAACGGATGAAGAACTTAACCTTCACGTTTTTTGCTGACTACAAAGCCTGCTAAAGCTAGTGAGGTCATGCCAAAGAGGCTAAGGACTGTGGAAGCCAATTCTTCTTGACCTGTTTTTGGAAGACCCGTTGCTGGTGTAGCAGCTACTTCTGCTTGGCCACCCGTATGATAAGTGACAGCGACTGGTTTGACACTTGCCACTTCTTTTGTTTCGCTTGCAGCTGGTTGAGCTGGAGTTACTGGGTTTTCAGGTTGAGATGTTGGGGTAGTAGGAGTCACTGGAGCTACAGGATGGACTGGATTTACAGGACTTACTGGATCAACTGGCGATGGCTGTGGTTCCTGTTGTGGTTGAGGTTCTGGAGTTGGTTTTTCTTCTTCCACTTTTTCCACAAATGTCTTGTTACCCAAGATTGAAGCAGACAACTTCTTCCCTGCCTTATTCACATCTTCGATGTATTGGATAAAGACTTCTGTATCTGGATTAATAGCACCGATCAATTTTGTATCGCGGAAGACTGAGAAGCCATCACCACCACCATACAAGAAGTCGTTGATAATCGCCTTGTAGGTCTTGTTGCGATCAATTTCAGTTCCGTCTGCCTTGTAAGCTTTCACGACCTTATAAGGATTTTCTTCCGTTGCATCGGCTGGTTTCGTATAGGTGTACTTGATCCCTGCCATTTGCAAGAAGTAAAGCTCTTTCTCATCATATTGTTGATCCAAAGCTTTGTAGATTTGGTCCCCAGTGATTTCTACTACTTGGAGGATATTTCCAAATGGTTGCACTGCTTGAGCTGCACCCCAAGTGACTGTTCCGTCTGGTTTCACCACGAGGTCTGCACGAATTCCTCCATTATTGGTGAAGGCAAAGTCAACATCTGGATAACCTGATTTTTTGGCAATATCTAGTTGCGCTGCTGTGACCAAATCTCCAACAGCACTTTCTTTTTGCGCATTCAATTCACGGGTAATATTTTCAGCTTTGTCTGCTGTACCGATTTTTGCTTCTGTTACTTTTTTAACCGTCGCATTGGCATCATCGATGATCGCTTGAACCTTGGCATCTTTTGCTTTGCCTTTCGATGGATCTACCGCAATAATCTTAGCAGTTGGAGCTTTGACAAAGTCAGCTGTATCCGTATCTAGGACCCCACGGACATCCGAGTAAGCTTTCCCTTGAGACGTACCTTGAACAATCAAGGTATTTCCAACCATCCCGTTTGTATATTGGTGGTTATGACCTGCAAAGACGATATCCACTGAGTTTTCAGGATAGATTTGGTTTAATTTTTTGATCATGTCTGCAGCAGGACCTTCTGCTACCCCATTTTTACTTGTTGCAGCAACGTGGGCCAAGACAGCGATAGCATGAACGCCTTGGTCATTCAGTTCACGCGCATATTTGGCAATGGATTCTGCTTCATCCAAAACACGGTATTGTTCATGATTTTTACGCAAAACAAGATTTGGGAATTCTGTCGTAACAACCCCGATAAATCCGACCTTAACGGTCTTGTCATTGACTGGGATTTCTTTGATGGTATAAGGTTTCCAGTCAAATGGGATTTTGTTAGTATCTTTGTCAACCAAGTTGGCAATTACAACTTCTTGTTTAGAAGCTTCATGAGGATACTCATCGACGATCTTATTGAATTGACCAGGTGTTGGGGCTTCTCCCTTCATGATCCGGTTGAATTCACCAAGTCCTTCGTCAAACTCGTGATTTCCAAGAGTGCCATATTCAAAGTTCATTTCATTGAAGACTTTTACAGTTGGTTCATCTTGAAGGAGGGCAGAGTTGGCTGGACTAGCGCCGACCATATCTCCCGCTTGCACACGGATGCTGGCATTTGGCGTTCCGGCATTCTCCGTTTCAAAGTCTTTTTGCGAATCGTTCAAATAGGTTGCCAAAAGTGGGGCTGTTCCTGCATTTTTCACAGTTTCGCCTTCTAAACGAGCTGTCCCTGTTTGTTCCAAGGCACCGTGGAAGTCATTGACGCCCATGAACTGCACAGGCAATTCGTCTGCAAAAACGCTATTGATCGCAAAAACACTAAGACCTGCAGCGACCGCTAGGATACTGCTTTTCAAGATAATTTTTTTCTTCATAGAATACTCCATTTTCTAATGTAGAACACTTCTCCAAAAAGGAGAACGCAGAACAGTTGAATTGCTGCAATCAGCTCTTCCATTTTACTATTTTTTCGGTTTTACTTCAATATTTTCCTGGAAACTCTTGCAATTTTATTTGAAAACGCTTGATTTCCGAACATCTATTCTCATCCTCTTACTTTTGTTACTTGCTGTTCATCACAAAAGAGGCTGGGACAAAAGTCCTAGCCTCTCAATTATTTTTGGATTGTCGAGCAAGACGCA
>NZ_JVEE01000034.1:1054-18763 GCF_001073155.1 Streptococcus parasanguinis | reverse complement strand
TGCGGAGGTGGGACGACGAAATCGAATTCTAACGAATTACCGATTTCTGTCCCACTCTCTCTTAAAATAGATTCAAGATTTTACCTAAGAAATAAAGCAAAAGCAAGAGATAAGATAAGGCTGCACTCATCTGATAGGTTCGGTTCATAAAGCGAGCCTCTCCTCTTACAGGAAAGACATAAGCCAACATGACCCCAGCTACTAAGCCACCAATGTGGCCCGCCATACTGATGTCTGGCATAAAACTAAAGATCAGATTGACCACAATCAAGCTGGTATAGGACTGACTCAAGTGGCGAATATAGGGACTTTGAACAATAAAGCGCAGAGCGCCAATGGTCCCAAACAGTCCAAAGAGGGCTGTAGATGCGCCTGCTGCAATCACATCTGGCGTAAAAATAGCAACAAAGACATTGCCCATCATGCCTGATAAGAGATAAAGAGCTAAGAAAGCCTTGGAACCAAAGAGATCTTCTGCCAAACGTCCCAAGTAATAGAGGGTGATCATATTGAGCACAAAATGTTCTAGGCCGATATGAACAAAAGTAGCTGTCACTATTCGCCATAACTGGCTAGGATCGACTTTCACAGCCTCTCCAATAATACCACCGCTATAGTAAATAGCAGCACCCGTTTGGTAGTCACCTCCAAATCGGATAAACATGGAAAGAAAGACTGCTGTTGTGACGAGCAACAAGAGGCTGGTCACAGGATAACGACGATCAAAGAGTAACTTCATAGACTAGCACCTCCTGAACGGCCTGATCAAAAACATCTGGTTGGAACTCCTTCTGCTGGATGGAATAAATCGTACTCACCGTCTTCCCAGTATAATCGGCTAAATAACGATCATAATAGCCACCACCATAGCCAATTCGGTAGCCTTTTGACTGGAAGACCAAGCCTGGTACATGGATCAGATCAATCTCTGACTTATCCACAAGCTTTCCTTTTTCATTGGGCTCCAGCAAACCAAAGCGTGTCTTTTCCAAAATATTAGGATCGTATTCCACAAATTCCATCCGACCTTGTGGATAGGTACGGGGAACACAGACACGTTTCCCAAGTTGAAGAGCGGCTTGGATCAAGCCAGCTGTGGAAAATTCGTGGCCAAAGGACAGATAGGTCGCAAGGGTCTTTGCCTCCTGAAAGGCTGGAAGCTCCAAGAGACGTTGAGTGAGCTGTTCATCTGCTTGAGTTTTCACGGATTCTGGCAGCTCTTTCATGGCTGCTATGGTTTCTTTTCGTAGTGTTTTCTTCATTCCCTACTCCTTTTGTCTAGCTTTAATTGTATCATTTTTTATGAAACATCCGAACAGTTTGCACACGAGAAAATAAAAATCCAACTCCAGACGGAGTTGAATCAATCCCTTATTGATTGGCTTTCATTTTCAAAAAATTACCAATGTTTTCCACAGCAAAGGGAAGGGCAGCCTCATTTGGGCTCATCTTCGGATGGTGCAGGGCATAAGGGGTATCAATCCCCAGCCAGAACATGACACCAGGGACCTTGCTCAAGAGAAAGCCGAAGTCTTCTCCTGTCATCGCAGGCAGGATATCAATCAGGTTCACGTCTTCCTCAGCTGTGAAAAAGTCCATGAGTTCTTTAGCCAATTCTGGTTGGTTTTCCACAGGCAGGTAACCTCCTTGCTTGAGTTCCAGATCTAATTCTACATCAAAAGCGGCTGCAACCCCTTCCGCAATCGTTTTGACCCGTTTTTGAGTCAGGAGGTTCATCTCCATGGTCAAGGTCCGGATGGTCCCATGAAGGAAGGCCGTCTCAGCGATCACATTATTGGTGGTTCCTGCATGCATGGAACCAAAGGTCACCACAGCACCTTCAATTGGATCGACATTTCGACTCACTACCGATTGGACTTGGGTAATGAAGTAAGAAGCTGCTACAAGAGCATCATTAGCTTCATGTGGAAAGGCAGCATGCCCTCCCTTTCCTGTAAAGGTGATCTTGACTTCACAGGTCCCTGCAAAAAGGGTACCCGTATTGGTCGCAATGTCTCCCACCTTCAAATCAGGGCGCACATGCAGACCATAAAATTCATCAGGGAGCCAGTCGCCAAAAGCATCGTCCTTATACATGAGCATCCCACCAGCCTCATTTTCTTCAGCTGGTTGGAAGAGAAAGAGCAGGTTATTTTTTGGTTGCACTTGGACCAGTTGATCCAAAAGCCCGAGGGCTGTTGTCATGTGCATATCATGACCACAAGCATGCATCCGTCCTTCATGCTTAGAGGCAAAATCAAGGCCCGTTTGTTCCACAATCGGTAAACCATCTATATCTGTCCGCCAACCAATGGTTTTTTCAGGTGCAGCCCCATGGAGATACACCAGGATCCCGGTCCGCCAAGTCCGTTGCTCTACAAAATCCTTGCCTGCTGTGATCTCTGCGATTCGTTCTAAGAGGTAGGATTGGGTTTCAAATTCTTCCAATCCAATTTCAGGGATTTGGTGCAAATCCCGTCTGATTTTGATTAAGTCCAATGTCATCGTTGTCTTCTTTCTATTAGAAGAGGCTGAGACAAAAGTCTTAGCCTCTCAATTGTTTTTGGATTGTCTAGCAAGACGCAGTGGTTGAGTGTGCTCTACTACGCTGATTTCATCAGCTTTTACAGCCCTACTCAACTGTGCGGAGGTGGGACGACGAAATCGAATTCTAACGAATTACCGATTTCTGTTCCACTCTCATTTCTATCTTACAAATTGCGCAAAGCGTCTTCAAGTGCTGTTTTTTGTTGTGTTTTTTCGTCAATTTCCTTGATGATGCGAGCTGGAACACCAGCTACAACCACATTTTCAGGGACATCTTGAGTAACGATCGCTCCAGCGGCAACGACTGAACCGTTTCCAACTTGAACTCCTTCAATCACAACAGCGTTGGCACCGACCAAGACATTGTCACCAATCCGGACAGGCTCAGCAGAAGCTGGCTCAATGACTCCCGCAAGAACGGCACCCGCACCAATATGGCTGTTTTTACCAACAGTAGCACGACCACCAAGAATAGCCCCCATATCAATCATGGTTCCTGCACCGATTTCAGCACCGATATTGATGACAGCACCCATCATGACAACCGCATTGTCTTCGATGGTTACTTGGTCACGGATAATAGCGCCTGGTTCAATACGCGCATTTAGGTAGCGTTTATCCAGTAATGGGACAGCTGAGTTACGGCCATCTTGTTCTACCACATAATCCTTGTTTTCAGTCAAATTCGCAAGAAGGGGCTCGATATCTTTCCAGTCACCGAACAAAACATTGCCAAGCTTGGTAACAGAAGTAGGAACAGCTGTTGCCAATTCCCCTTCAAAGGTTACTTTCACATTGGTTTTCTTTTCTGCATTCCCGATAAAAGCGATAATTTCTTGTGCAGACATTTTTTGTGCAGTCATGAGATTCTCCATTCATTTCAATTAAAGGTATCCATATTATACCACAATCCTAGTGAGATGAACACCTAAGGCGCCGTGGAAGCTGATGTCGCTGGATCTTCTAGGCCCTTTATTTCACTGATAGTCCGATTCCCTCCAAAGTGAATAATGACGGAGCGCGAATCAGAAAGCTTATAGTAAAAGGTTAAGAAGAACTCTGAACCCAGCATACTCGACCAAGAAACACTGCTAGGAATTCCTACTGTATTCACAAGATCTGAATAGCTCGTTCCTATTTTCATATTGGCAAAATCTTCTCTGTTTAAGCTACCATTTTTATTGGCTAATCGCTCACTGTTTAAGTTTTTAAAATCAAGAGAAGATAAACGATCAACACCAATTTTTGAAAGTAAAACGGTTACGGAAGAAGGGGACCCTTCAGACTGATACTCCAATTGTGTCATAAAAGGACTGACACCACCTTCTTGGTAGGTTTCTTCCCCACTGCTAGCCTTCCCCAGTACAGCTACCACTTCCTGTGGAGACAGAGAAGTTGAAGAATGACGACCTTGATCCCCCTCACTTAAACCAGGAATCAGGGAAATGGCCTTCTCATAGGTCACTTGAAACTGAAATTCCCTCTCCGGAGCAACCAAGGTACTATTACCACTCTTCAAGGTTTCCTTTCTGGTTCCATAAGACAAGCTAGTGCTTCCATATTCACTAGTAGTAGAAGAAGGATGTTCCTCGCTATGAATACCTCCTGAAGCCAGATAGGCAAATAATCCCAGCATGGCCAATAAACCAAAAAAGGCTGCCAGCGAAGACCCTTCACTCTTAGAGGAAGGAGAGTAGGTTTTCGTCCTATCTGATTGGGAGTCTAGTACCGTTTGTCTTGGTTCTGAATGCCTGCTTCCCCCTATTGAAGCCAGGTCAGCTTCTGAAATCAAGCGACTCCCACCCTGGTGAGAAGAAGTTGCCTTGATGTCTGTCCGTTGATCGTCCAATGATGTCTCCCTTCTTATACCAACACTAATTTCTTGCCTTTTTTCTTGAATTCCATTACCACTTCTGACTGCCCTGGTAGCTGGTAAGTCGCGCGATACCCCATTCCGCCATCTGACACTTCCCCCCAGATTAAGCGTTGAGGATTTCCTAGTTTCTTAATAAGCTGGGCGAATTCTGCACCTTTGTGCTCTTTTTCAGTAATGATTTCTTTCTCACTGCTTGTCTTCTCTTTTGCGTCCAACAAATTCGTCGCATCCACCATCGTCAAGCGATACCCCTGGTCTTTCTCTTCTTCAAACCACAAGTTCACACTTTTCTTCCCCTGATCGGTTTGCTTAGCTGCATAAGTCAAGACAAGAACGGTTTGTTCCCCTTGAGCTGTCTTTGTGTAGCGAACTTTTTGTGCTTTTCCCCATTCAGTCACAACTGTTTCCAAGCGGGTTCCTAGTTGCTGACTCTGCTTAAGACGGACTTTCAAATTCACCACAGCTTCGATGGTCCATTGAAAATGCTTGATTTCTTGATCGTTGCTTACCAAATTCTTGTAATCCTTTGGTTGAAAACGGGAAAGCGTTTGGTCCTCCTTGGTATCGGTTCCCTGCTCCTGTACCTGGATGCTTGCAATCGCAAGTAACAACCCTAAAACAAAACACAAAAACGGCAGCAAGAGTTCTTTTCGATTTTTTTTCATCCACTCGATCATGTGCTTCACCCCTTCTTCGTCAAACGATACTGACCACTCTGGTCGCGTTCAAAGGTCAAAGAGACCAATCCATCTGTCACCTGATAAGACAAGGCTAAAACTTGCTTGTCCTTTACAGAGGTCAAACTAAGAGAATTGGGAAGACCTGATTTTTTCAAGACTTCTTCTACTGCCGTTCCCTTTTCCTTTTTCCCATCTAGAGTCTGATAGCCTGTAAAATCTGCCTGTTTTAAGTCCTTTTTGCTCTGATAGTGAGACGACTTTGGTGCAAATCCTTGAATCGAGCTCAAATAAAAATCATCATCCTGCTTTTGAAATTCTATGGTATAAGGATAGAGCCCCTTCACAGAAGCCCCATAGCCTAACTGGACTTGTGCTCCAAAACTCGTATCTTCTTGTGTAAAGCTCGCTGCTTTTCCAAATTTTTTGACGAATGCAGACAAAGTCACCCAACTTTTTTGTACCTTTCCTTCTCCCCTTGCAAGCTCTAATGACAACAAGTCTTCTAGAGCCGGCTCTTTTGAAGAAGGAGCGACAAATTGTTGGCTTGCTTCTTGCATTCGAGATAGGCTCAGCAAACGGTCTTTTGGTAAGGTTTTAACCGGATGAATCATAAACACCAAGCAAGCCCCAACGACAAAAGCTAGCAAAGCCCCTGCAGCTTTTTGGAGGATCCGCTTATGATGTTCTATCCACTGTTTCATTTCTTCCATCCTTAATGCTCTTTCTATTCAAACTCCTTCTATTGTATAGAAAATTAGCGTATTTGTCTCGTCTTATCCCAAAAAAGAGGCGCTTGCCTCTTTCTTTTATTCATTGATTTAGTAGCTGTCTTTACTACTCAAGAGGAAATCTCCATTTTCTTGGCGAATAAAGGTCAAATCTACATAGTCCCCGTTTTTCTTTTGGAAGTCCATGACCAATTCTATCTTGTCTGAATCATCAGATGAACTCACCGTCAGATTGACTGCATCACCGTATTTTTTTAAAAGCTCTTTGTAAGAGGTCCCTCCAGCACCGGTCTCACTATCTCCAACCTTGAACCCATCTGCGAAGTTATCCTCAACCGTAAGATTTTTCCCAAATTGATTAAATTCAAATTTGACAAGCTGAAATTCTTTTCCTTTCTTAGAGTAGGTCGCTTTGACCTCTTTATTATAAGAGTTATCATCCCAGAATAATTTCAATTCTCCACTATCAAATTGAACAGAACTAGCCTTTCCATAAGCGTCGACCATTTCCTCAGGACTCTCCCCATCATCCTTTCCAGTCAAAAATTGAAGTTGCTCGATATCAGACTGCTCCCAGCTAAAATCGGCTTCCGCATCTTCTGCGGTCAACTGGTCCAAATCAATATTGGATGAAGAACCAGACTGGTTGCCTGACCAAGAAGTGTGCTTTCTAGATGGTGACGTGCTAGGGCTGGCATGACCAATCAAATAGCCACTGACTCCACCGATAAGAAGCCCAACTAAAATCCCAAGGGCAAAACGAATCGCCTTCTTGTCTGCAGTATCCATCGGTCTTCCAACAGGAGAAAGAGGAGCTTGTGGAATAGGTGTCTCAGGAACAGGCACTGTTTGCGGACCAATTGGTTCAGCTGCCATGTTTTGAGGAGCTTGAGGTGCAGGCTGGAATGGAGGAGTCGGTTGGGGAGCAGCAACTACATCCGAATGTTCTCCAACAGTTGCTTCATCCACCTTTGGAAGCTCCACCGTTTCTGAAATAACTGGCTCTTTTGCCTCTTCTTCCATTGCTTTCGTCTCCGTCGCTGAAATGCCACTAACTTCTGGAACTTCCAAGTCTTTGACTTCTTCTTTTTGGACAAATGCCGGCGCAGCCACATCAAATTGAGGCGCACCCTCTAAGGGAGTCTGTTTCATCAATGGTTCTTGATCTTTCTCTGACATTTTGAATTCTCCTTTTTATTCTTCTCTTCTACTATAACATAAAACCAAGCAGGGACCAACTCCTGTCTTGATAGACTAAAAAAGATCGGAGAGATATCCGACCTTTTAGACACTGATCTTAAAATTTCTTGCGAAAGGCGACAATTGCAATTAGATTACCGTATGATCGAGAAATATAACTAGATCGTATTTTTATAATTGATTCTAAGGGACAAAAATATAAATTTGTTTAGCAAGTAAAAAAACGACCTCTTACGAGATCGTTTTGTCTATTGATTAAAGACGAGCGTTGAGTTCTGCTCCAAGTTCTTCAAATCCTGGTTTACCAAGAAGGGCAAACATATTTTTCTTGTAGGCTTCAACACCTGGTTGGTCAAATGGGTTGATCGCGTTCAAGTAACCTGAAAGGGCGATGGCCAATTCAAAGAAGTAGATGGCATAACCAAGAGTGAAGGCATCTTGCTCAGGAAGAGTTACGTACATGTTTGGCACGTCACCGTCTGTGTGGGCAAGAAGAACACCGTCAGTTGCTTTTTTGTTTACAAAGTCAACGTCTTTTCCTTGGAGGTAACCAAGTCCATCAAGGTCTTCTTCCAATGTAGGGATGATCACGTTCTTACGTGGTTTATCCACACGGACAACTGTTTCAAACATGATACGAGTTCCTTCTTGGATAAATTGACCTAATGAGTGCAAGTCTGTTGAGAAGTTTGCTGAAGTTGGGTAAATACCTTTTTGGTCTTTTCCTTCTGACTCACCAGCCAATTGTTTCCACCATTCTGAGAAGTATTGAAGAGATGGTTCGTAGTTAACCAAGATTTCAGTTGCATATCCTTTACGGTAAAGGATGTTACGAACAGCTGCGTATTGGTAAGCTTCGTTTTCAGAAAGTTTGTCTGAAGTGTATTCTTTACGGGCTGCATTCGCACCTTCCATAAGGGCTTTGATATCAGCACCTGATGCAGCAATTGGAAGCAATCCAACTGGTGTCAAGACTGAGAAGCGTCCACCGATATCATCTGGAACTACAAATGTTTCCCAACCATTGGCATCTGCTTCTACTTTTACAGCACCTTTGGCACGGTCAGTTGTTGCGTAGATCCGTTTGTTGGCTTCTTCTTGACCATATTTCTTCACCAAGAGTTCTTTGAAGACACGGAAAGCGATCGCTGGTTCAGTTGTTGTACCTGATTTAGAAATCACGTTGACTGAGAAATCTTTATCTGAAACATACTCTACCAAGTCAGCAAGGTAAGTAGATGAGATGGAGTTTCCAGCATAAAGGATTTGTGGCGCTTTGCGTTCTTCTTTTGTTTGCAAGTTTGCAAAGTGGTGGTTCAAGAAGTCAATGGCAGCTTTCGCTCCAAGGTATGATCCACCGATACCGATCACGACCAAAACATCGCTGTCTGATTTGATTTGTTCAGCAGCTTTCAAGATGCGGTCAAATTCTTCACGGTCATAATTTTCAGGAAGGTCCAACCAACCTAGGAAGTCACTACCAGCACCTGTTCCTTTACGGATCAATTCATCAGCTGCAGTCACTTGTGGTTGCATATATTCCACTTCGTGCGGGGCAACAAATTTACCCAAAACTTTTGAGTAGTCAAATTTAATATGAGACATGTTATTCCTCCAATATTTCTTCTCCTCTATGATATCGCTTTACAGGGATTTAATCAAGGGAAACCATCCTATAAAACGTTTTCATTTGCTAATTTTATTATTTTCACAAATCAAGCAACGACGCAATAGCAATCGTTTGCATATTTGCACTATTTTTGACTAGAAAATCCAAAAAAAGAAGCTTCTCACGAAACTCTATTTTTTTCTCTTTTATTCTTTGAATATAAACATGACTCTGGTAAGTGATAGCCCTCACGTCGCTTCACTCCTCAGGATCAATATCTCTAAGTTCGGTTACGCCTTACAGGCTTTTTTCATTTTACGCTATAGCCCTCACGTCGCTTCGCTCCTCAGGATCAATATCTCTAAACTCGGTTGCGCCTTACAGGCTAATTTCATGTTACGCTATAGCCCTCACGTCGCTTCGCTCCTCAGGATCAATATCTCTAAGCTCGGTTGCGCCTTATAGGCTAATTTCATGTTACGCTATAGCCCTCACGTCGCTTCGCTCCTCAGGATCAATATCTCTAAGTTCGGTTGCGCCTTACAGGCTTACCTCACTAAGAGCTATAGAAAAAGAGCACACAGTTCACTTCGCTTAGGGCTGCTGGATTCCTCCCCTGACCCGCTTCACGCAGAACTGTTGCTCCGATAGGTATTATATCATAATTTGTTCGATTTGCAAAGGTCCGGTTTTTATTCTTGTGTTTCGGCCTTGGCTGCGAGTTTGGCTTGTTTTTTTCGTTCTCGACCTTGGCGGAAGAAGGTCTGCATGATGGCTGCACATTCTGCTTCCAAGATTCCTGTTTCTACTTCGACTCGGTGATTGAGGCGTTCATCTGCCAAAATGTCGTAGAGACTACCTGCTCCACCGAACTTCTGATTGGTCGCCCCGTAAATCACCTGGGGAATCCGAGCTAGACCAATGGCACCACTACACATGACACAGGGCTCAATCGTGACAAAAAGCGTCGTATCCAGCAGGCGCCAGCTATTTTCACGCTGATTGGCCTCCTCGATCGCCATGATTTCCGCATGCATGACCGCCCGCTGCAGCTCCTCACGCGCATTATGTCCACGCCCGATAATCTGACCATCCTTGACCAAGACACAGCCAATCGGTATTTCATCATTGGCGAGGGCAATCTCCGCCTCCTTCAGGGCTTCCCTCATAAACATCGCTTTTTCCTCTATCGTGTAGTCCATCTCTTCCTTCTTCCTTTTAGTTTCTTTGTTCATTATACCATAGGCAGCTTACGACTCACAAAAAAAGCCGCCGATTGGGCGACTCTTATGGGAGATTATTATGAAAAAGTTTAGGAGGTTTAAACAAAGTTAGGAGGTCTTTGTTTATGCTTCTAGTATAGCTGGCCTATCTTAAATAAAGCTTAAGTTCTCTGAGTATTGATGATTTTGGAAATATCACCACTTAGAATCTCAAAAATATCTGACAAATTGCTGGCTTATTACTATCCGCTTTGTCGCAGAACCAACTATTGTGGCATCGCTCATCCTTTACGTAACTCAAGGATTTGGTCATAGCGCTCTTCTTCATCAATATGATGGGCTATTTCTAGTACCGTGATCGGCAAAGAAAAGATTAGGTCTCTAACCAGACGACTATTTTTTTCGTCCAAAGCTGATGTCACTTCGTCCGCTAATAAAATATCCTTCTCGCGTAAGAGAAAACGAGCCAACTCTAATCTGACACGCTGACCTCCTGAAATGTTTTCACCATTATTATGAATTTCTACATTCAAAATATCCTGAAATTCATCTATTAAGCCAACTCGGTCCAATACCTCCAATAATTCATGGTCCTGAAAAGGCTGACCAAAAGTTAGATTATAGCGGATAGTATCGTTAAACAGGAAGGGATGCTGGCTAATTAAACCGATATTCCCTTGGAAATGACTCGTTATTTGATTTCCATCATACTGAACGAAAATGTCACCCTCATCACATACTTCTTCTCCTAAAATCAAGCGAAAAAGAGTCGTCTTTCCAGACCCGCTCGGTCCTTTGATTAAGACCTTCTGACCTACTGAAATCGTCGCCGTCAAATCAGAAAAAAGCTGACGTTCAGCAAAACTTTTTGAAATATGATTTAAGCGCAACGATTCGAGATTTTCAACAAATTGATCCTTTGTCTCTTCGAAATCAGGTTCTTCCTCGATAATCTTAAACAGGCGGTTCGCAGTCGGCAAGGCACCTTGGAGATTGGCTGCACTGTACATCAGAGTTTGGATCGGTTCTACCAGCATCCCCGCAGCAACATACATAGAGATGAGGCTTGTAATAGAAATAGAATTTCCCTGTAAACTCAAATAAAAGCCTAAAGCAAGAGGAACAACCTGACTAAAAAAGACCATAAATCCATTAAAGAAAAAAATAATATTATGTGTGAAACAAAATCTTTGGATGGCTTTTTGATATTCTCCGTTTAAATCATTCACGCGCTCTTCATTCAGCCTCATGGCCTGATTAATCCGTAAGGTTTGGCTGCCTTGCATACTATCCGAGACAAGCCCATGTAATTTCGTTCTAAGCTTGGACCAGCTGTCTCCCGAATCTTGTAAACGACGATTCATGATGAACTGAGGAATAGGTCTCATAATCGTAAAAATGACAAAAATAAGTCCTAAGAGAAAATTTTGTGAAACAATATAAATGGCTGTAACAAGGGCGACAAATCCCCAACTCACCATAACATTTATATTTTCCAAATAATTATCGCCCACATATTCCATATCTTGAGTTAGCAGACTAACTTTTTCATCATTGGAAAATTTAGGATTCAATATGACTTTCTTAAATAAAAGGGCACGGACACTTTTGTTGATTTCTCTTCGGAATATATTGTGCGAATAGTTTGAAAACAGCATCAGACTATAAATAACAAGATAGACAGACAAACCAAATAAAACAAAATTGAGAATTTTTCCATAAGAAAGGCCGTCTTGATCTAACTTCAAGGCCTTCGTTAAAATCAGAGGTTGTGCCAACACCAAACCACTATTCACAATACGCCCTAAAAAAATAGGAAAAAGATACTTCTTATCAATGTACTTATAAATATTTCTCATAATTATCATCCATCAAAATAGAGGGCTAGCACAATCCTCTTCTCTAATTTATTTAAAATCGTGATTATTTACAATCACAATTATAGTTAAGTACTCTAGGTTTAGCATTCATTTTGTCATCGAATTTGTTATTCACTTTAACCTTCATGATATCTTCCTTTCTAGTCCACATCTAAAATGTCATTATAAGATTTTGACAAAGCGAAAAGTGCTAAATTTTTACGAATTTTTTCCTTCACACTTTTACATAGATAGCGTGAATTTGTCTTCGTAATTCGCTTGGCCATCGGACAATAGCCAGATTTACAGATTAAAACAAATGGGCACTCTTTGCAACTTGCATCAAGCCGAATAACCCAATCATTCAGTTTACTGTAATTCACAAAACCTTTATTAATGTTACCGAAAATATTTTGAGGTTCATATAAAGCAACTGTACATGATTGAACAATTCCTCTTACATTAAACATAAAATGATTTTTTCGATTAGAATAGCAGGTATAATTATTATTCACTACAACTTCTGGGGAAGAGATATGATATCCTGAAGTTACAGCTAACTTAGATAATTCAAAACTTGCATCTTTATCCAGTAAAGTAACGCAGTAATTTATATCTCTATCTCCTTTGCCCCAATTTCCAATATTATGATAAGAAATCTTAAATCTGGAATCATCTTTGAAATAGATACCATCATGTGTTAAAAACTCTTTAACATTTTGATAGTTATCTTTACTTACATTAAAGCGAATCACACAAATAAAATCAAATTTACTTTCTTGCATTGCTTTCAAATTATCGAATATACGATTATACGACAACCCACCGTTTTGCAATACTCTCTGATTATTATGACTTTCTTCATCTCCATCCAAAGTTATCTGGTAACTAGTCACTTTAAATTTTTCATTCAAATATCGAAACTTATTCTTAGTCAATAAATAACCATTCGTAGTGATTGCACTTTGATAATGAATCTGATATTTCTCACATAAATCTATAAAAACAGGAGACAACCGCTTGATAGTTTTATATCCCAACAGTGGTTCTCCTCCAAACCAGCCTACTGACAAATACTTATACTTCCCGGACTGAAGTTTTTCTTTCAAAAATTGGACAATGGCATCTTCTGTCTCTGTTGACATAGCAATATTTTCAAATTTTTCATAACAATACTTACACCGAAAATTACAATCTCCATGTGTCAAAATTGTTAGTTCCAATAATTCAGCATCTGTATCGCTTATTTTAGATAGATACTTTTCGACCTCATACTCACCCTCACTTAAATATTTATTTTTATCAAGATAAGCATGAAACTCTTTCCTAATCACATCATTGCTGTCGACTACTCTATTCAATTCATTCGTAAGAAAAAATGAATGATTGGTTTTAGTATTAAAATACAACGTACCATCATCAGTACTATATTTTAATATATATCGTGACAAATTCATATTATCACCTCTTAATCTGTGTGACTTAACCTACAGTAAGTATACACCGATAGAAATATTAAATAAAGCTATATTCAGCAGATTAGAAAAGTTCAAACTTTTAATATTTTGGAAAAGGTTATCCTATAAAAGCTGCAATTTCGCCAACTTCTTGAGCAATATAGGTGGCGCCGGCTTCTTCCAATTCTTCCCTGCTTCCAAAGCCATAAAGGACACCGATAGAATCAAGCTTTTGCGCTTGAGCGCCAAGCACATCGTGCTCCCTGTCTCCAATCATGATGGTATGCGCCAAATCTGTAATCCCATTTTGCTCCAAGGCATACTGGATAACATCGCTTTTTTTACTACGTTTTCTATCCATGGTCGCACCAGCGACAAAGTCAAAATAATCATACAAACCAAAGTGTTTGAGAATTTGAATGGAAAATTCTTCAGGCTTTGACGTAGCTACAATCAACTGTTTGCCAGCCTGCTTGAGAGAAGCCAGCAAGTCAGGAACGCCTAGATAGACCTCATTTTCATAAAGGCCTTTTTCGGAAAAATACTCATGATAGTAGTCAATGGCCTTTAAACATTCTTCCTTAGAAAATCCATAAAAGCGCTCAAAAGACTCCTGCAAGGGCGGACCGATGAAAACTCTCAATGCTTTCTTGTCTGGCACTTGAATCCCATATTTTCCTAAGGCATAGGCCACCGAGTTGGTAATCCCTAGTTCTGAATTGGTCAAGGTGCCGTCTAGGTCAAATAAAATCGTTTGATACATTTTTTCCTCTTTCTGCTTTCAAAAAGAGGCTGGGACAAAAGTCCTAGCCTCTCAATTGTCTTTGGATTGTCGAGCAAGACGCAGTGGTTGAGTGGGCTCTACTACGCTGATTTCATCAGCTTTTACAGCCCTACTCAACTGTGCGGAGGTGGGACGATGAAATCGAATTCTAACGAATGACCGATTTCTGTCCCACTCTCTTATCTTCATTTGCTTATAAACTAGACCACACACTTTCAAGGATATTGGTTTGGTCACGATCTGGTCCGACTGAGAAGGTTGAAATGCGCACACCAACTAATTCACCGACACGGCGGACATAGTTGCGGGCATTTTCTGGAAGCTCATCCAAGTGGCGGACACCTGTGATGTCTTCTGACCAGCCTGGTAATTCTTCATAGATTGGTTTGCAACGTTTGAGTTGCTCCAAGCTTGCTGGGTAGTGGTCGATGCGTTCCCCATCCAAGTCGTAGGCTACACAGATTTTCACTGTATCCAAGCCGGACAGAACGTCGATCGAGTTCAAGCTAAGGTTGGTAATTCCTGACACGCGACGGCTATGGCGCATGACAACTGAGTCAAACCAACCAACACGACGAGGACGACCGGTTGTTGTCCCATACTCATGGCCGACTTCACGGATCCGATCACCCACTTCATCGAAGAGTTCCGTAGGGAATGGGCCATCACCAACACGGCTAGTGTAGGCTTTACATACACCGACAACCTTGTCGATCTTGCTTGGGCCGACACCTGATCCGATGGTCACCCCACCTGCGACTGGGTTTGAAGAGGTTACAAATGGATAGGTTCCTTGGTCGATATCCAACATAACCCCTTGGGCTCCTTCAAAGAGCACGCGCTTGCCGTTATCCAAAGCATCGTTCAAGATAACAGAAGTATCGGTTACATATTGCTTGATTTGTTGACCATATTCATAGTATTCTTCGAAGATATCGTCAAATGACAGAGCCTCTGCATCATAGAGTTTGGTAAATTGACGGTTCTTTTCTTCCAAGTTGATACGAAGACGTTCCGCAAAGACGTCGCGGTCCAAAAGGTCCGCGATCCGGATTCCCACACGCGCAGCCTTGTCCATGTAGGCTGGTCCAATCCCTTTGATGGTCGTTCCGATTTTGTTGTCGCCTTTAGACTCTTCTTGGAGACGGTCCAATTCGATATGGTAAGGAAGGATGACATGGGCACGGTCTGAAATGCGCAAACTGTCCGTTGTCACACCTTCTTCATGAAGATAAGCCAACTCTTTGACCAATGATTTAGGGTTGACCACCACGCCGTTTCCGATGACAGAGATCTTTTCAGGGAAGAAGATACCAGAAGGAATCAAGTGCAACTTGAACTTTTTGCCGTCGATTACGATGGTGTGCCCGGCATTGTCCCCACCTTGATAGCGAGCAATGACTTCTGCATTGGCTGATAGGAAGTCTGTAATCTTCCCTTTTCCTTCATCACCCCATTGGGTTCCTACTACAACAACTGATGTCATAATTCTTTTTCATATACCATAGATAGTTGCCTATCTATGCCTTTCTTCAAACTAAGGGCAGGAGTCTCACCTGCAAGTTTGTCTTACACTCTATTATAAGCAATTTTTAATGTTTTTTCAAGATCCACTCGGCTATCGTTTATTTTTCTCCTTTCTTTTTAAACCAACTTCTCTATGAAACTCGTCTTTTACTTGGAAATTGCTTCTTTCTAGAAATAACGTTCGGAATTTTCTTTTCTTCTCGTCCTTCTTCTGAAACGACTGATTTTCAGAATTCTCCTTGTCCCCACTTTGCTTGATTTGTGCTAAAATAGTAGGTATGGACAAAATTATTAAAACTATCTCAGAAAGTGGTGCTTTTCGTGCTTATGTACTAGACAGTACAGAAACCGTACGAACAGCCCAAGAAAAACATCATACACAAGCTAGCTCCACGGTCGCACTTGGCCGCACCCTCATTGCCAGTCAAATCTTGGCAGCAAACGAGAAAGGAGATACTAAAATTACGGTCAAAGTCCTTGGGACTAGCTCACTCGGAGCCATCATCACCGTGGCAGATACCAAGGGAAATGTTAAAGGCTACGTGCAAAATCCTGGAGTGGATATTAAGAAGACGGCAACTGGTGAAGTCCTGGTGGGACCATTTGTCGGAAACGGAGAATTCCTGGTCATTACTGACTATGGTACGGGAAATCCTTATAACTCCATGACCCCTCTTGTGACCGGTGAAATCGGAGAAGACCTGGCCTTTTATCTGACGGAAAGCCAACAAACACCTTCTGCAGTTGGACTCAATGTCCTTTTGGATGACGAAGACAAGGTCAAGGTGGCTGGTGGTTTCTTGCTCCAGGTCTTGCCAAATGCCAAGGAAGAAGAAATCGCGCGCTTTGAAAAACGCATCCAAGAAATGCCTGCCATCTCCACACTGTTGGAGTCCGAAGACCATATTGAAGCTCTTCTTGCCGCTATCTATGGGGATGAACCTTTCAAACGCCTCTCTGAAGAAGAACTTCGCTTCCAGTGCGACTGCAGCCGTGAGCGTTTCTTGAACGCTTTAGCAAGTCTGCCAGCTAGTGATCTGAAAGAGATGAAAGATGAAGATCACGGTGCAGAGATTACCTGCCAATTCTGCCAAACACACTACCACTTTGACGAAAATGACTTGGAGGAACTCATTCGTGACAAATCTTAATACGCCATTTATGATCGGGGATGTCGAAATCCCTAACCGTACTGTCCTAGCCCCAATGGCCGGAGTGACCAACTCAGCTTTCCGGACCATTGCCAAAGAACTAGGGGCGGGACTCGTTGTGATGGAAATGGTCTCTGACAAGGGAATCCAGTACAACAATGAAAAGACGCTTCACATGCTCCATATCGATGAAGGAGAAAATCCTGTATCGATCCAACTCTTTGGAAGTGACGAAGATAGCCTCGCACGCGCAGCTGAATTTATCCAAGAAAATACCAAGACTGATATCGTGGATATCAACATGGGTTGCCCCGTCAATAAAATCGTAAAAAACGAAGCGGGTGCCATGTGGCTCAAGGACCCAGATAAGATCTACTCCATCATCAATAAGGTTCAATCTGTCCTTGATATCCCCCTCACTGTTAAAATGCGGACGGGTTGGTCGGATCCTTCCCTAGCAGTTGAGAACGCCCTCGCTGCTGAAGCCGCAGGTGTCTCTGCCCTTGCCATGCATGGGCGAACTCGGGAGCAAATGTATACGGGGCATGCGGATCTTGAGACCCTTCACAAGGTTGCACAAGCTCTGACCAAGATTCCATTTATCGCAAACGGAGATATCCGTACAGTTCAAGATGCCAAACAACGAATCGAAGAAGTCGGTGCTGATGCGGTCATGATCGGTCGCGCTGCTATGGGTAATCCTTATCTCTTCAACCAAATCAACCACTACTTTGAAACAGGAGAAATCCTGCCTGATTTGACTTTTGAAGACAAAATGAAGATTGCTTACGAACACTTGAAACGCTTGATCGATCTCAAAGGTGAGCACATTGCCGTTCGTGAATTCCGTGGCCTCGCCCCTCACTACCTCCGTGGGACTTCTGGCGCAGCCAAACTCCGCGGCGCCATCTCCCAAGCTAGCACTCTGGCTGAGATTGAAGAACTCTTACAATTAAAAGCATAGAAACACAAAAAGCGAGAGTGGGACAAAAATCGGTGATTCGTTAGAATTCGATTTCGTCGTCCCACCTCCGCACAGTTGAGTAGGGCTGTAAAAGCTGATGAAAT
>NZ_JVEE01000034.1:0-1040 GCF_001073155.1 Streptococcus parasanguinis | reverse complement strand
CCACTCAACCACTGCGTCTTGCTCGACAATCCAAAAATAATTGAGAGGCTAGGACTTTTGTCCCAGCCTCTTTTTATAGATTGTCTGTTTGCAGGCCGAGTTGTTTGACTCTGGCGGTGTAATAGGTCATGATCAAAAAGAGGTTGGCTGTGATCAACCAGATGGACCATTGGTGAATGAAATGCATGAGGATGGCCACGCTAATCGCTCCCGCAACAAAGCTTCCAACAACAATCCCGTAATTCATGGCCTGACGCCGATACTCGTCCAAATCTCCCTTTCCTCGAGTGATTCGATACAAGGCCGTCAGCATCTTGCGATAATTGCCGGAAGTCATAAAGATCACATAAGGGTGATTTTCGATGAGGCTCCCTGTAAAGGTCAACATCATCATCCCTGTCCCAAAAGCAATAAAGGGAACTTCTACAGGTGGTATGACAGACACCAAGGGAATCAGGAGTGTCACCACAAACAAAGGAATCAACATCTTGGTTCGCCAAAAGGCTGTCTTGCGATATTCTTTGATATGGAGGGCAACCAGAAAGCCGATCGAGAAAAATAGAATAGATGAAAAACGCATGATGGTATTTTCGACACGGGGATCGTGCCAATCAGCGATGAGAAGCAGGAGGTTCCCCGTTTGGGTCGCGACCAAACTCCGGTAGTGCATGTGGCAAAAGACATCGAGGCTTCCTCCGATAAAACCAAGCAGAGCCCCCATCAGTCGTGTATTTTGTGGTAAAATTATTTTTTCTTCCATAGTTTTGTCTCTTTTGATTTCAATTATTTTTATTATACCACTTTGCACACAAGTGGAGCAGGAAAAATCATGACCTCCCGCCAAACGGGTGTTTTGTACCAGGGCTATAAGCCTAGATAACTAGCCAGCGCCTAAAGACGCTGGCTTTCACTTTGTTCAAGCCTTATTGTATTTGACTCGTCACAAGCCTCTCAAAAAGGCATATGTACTACTTGCCACTATCCCTAAAGGGATCTTCATATTCTTTTACACTCAACTTATCTAAAGCAATATCTTTTCG
>NZ_JVEE01000033.1 GCF_001073155.1 Streptococcus parasanguinis | reverse complement strand
GCGTCTTGCTCGACAATCCAAAAATAATTGAGAGGCTAGGACTTTTGTCCCAGCCTCTTTTTGCATTTTAGTGAATAGAAGAAGTGGTCTCTTTTTTCAGTTGTTGAGCCTCACTCCTTGTGCTCCAGGAGCAGTGGTGAGGGAAACTCGACTGCTTTTTTTCGCTTGAAAAATGCGGTCATTTGAACCAGGATGCGGGGGACAGTCTGCCATTTTTTCCAGGCTTGAAAGCGGGTATCGATGAGCTGCTTGGCTAAGCGTTCTAGCATTTCCCGCTCGGTTGGATCCAAATCCTGGGCATTTTGGAGGATTTCCTTGGCCTTAGCTAGCTGTTTGAGATCCGTTAGGTCATTGATGGAAGTGATACCGGCATCCAGAAAAATGCCAAAAAAGGTGTCAAAAAACTTCTTGCGCTCCTCTGCCGATGTTTCGCGAACCCATTGCTTCAAGGTCAGATCGGTCTGCTGGCTATCTGGACTGGTTTCTGAAACGGTCACAAAGCTGTAGTCCTTGATTTCCCAAGTGAAGGCGTCGTGCTGGGCAAAGCCACCAAAGGCGCGACTCTTGACAATGGTCGTCGGTTCTGGCACTTCCAACATCATGCCAACGATGGATCCCTGAGGGACAAAGCGCCGAATGTTTGGAGACGTGCGCTGGTAGCCTTCGGTTTCGATAATGGCCTTGTTGAGGCCAGGAGCATCGTAGCTGTAGATCGCGTCGACCCGTTCAAATAAGGAATCAGGTAGATACGAGCAGGCATAGGTTGCGAGATTTCCCCCTTTGGAGTGACCGGCTACTAAGAAATGTCCTTTTGGAAATTCCTTCATGACATGTTGCAGGTAGCTGGCTGCGCGCTTCTGAGCTGGAACATGGTTCATATAGGTCATGTGGAAGTCTTCCTTCCAGCCGATCAAGGTATCATCCGTCCCTCTGAAAACGACCAAATACGTATCCAGACTAAGCCGATAGGTCATGGCCGCAAACTGTTTTTGCACATCGGGATCGTACTCATCGACATAGTTGAGGAGTTTGATGTTCTTAAAGCGCTTTGAAGTAGCCAACTCATCGACTAATTGGAGGTGCTGGTTACTCACGATAAAATCGGTAGTCCGATCGATCAGTTCCATCGCATCAGACAGGCGCACTGGGATTCCTGTTGTATCTCCTTGAGGTACAATGTGTCCAAAGGGCAGATAGGTCAGCTCTGTCAAAGCGAGAACATCCAGTTCATTGAAGGGACGGTCATATATGGAATCATAAGTCACTTCTTTTAGGTAATCAAAAATCGTCGACATCTGTGCCTCCCGTGTCTTATTTCTTTCAGTATAGCACAAAAATGGATGGAGAAAAAGCGCCTCCCATCAAGAAAGGAGGAGCCAGTTCTTCTTTCCCTATGAAACAGCCTTTTTCTCTGCTGTTTAATCTGTTATAATAGGAAGAAGAAAAAAAGAAGGAAAGAAAGCCATGCATAAAATTCTCTTAGTGGAAGACGATGAAATTATCCGCCAACAGGTCAAACAATTATTGGAACAATGGGGCTATGAAGTGGTTGCAGTAGAAGATTTTATGGATGTCCTCGGGATCTTTGTCGAAAGTGACCCCCACTTGATCCTCATGGATATTGGCCTGCCTCTCTACAATGGCTACCACTGGTGCCAGGAGATTCGTAAGGTTTCAAAGGTTCCGATCATGTTTCTTTCTTCACGGGATCAAGCCATGGATATTGTCATGGCCATCAATATGGGTGGAGACGACTTTGTCACCAAGCCCTTTGACCAAAATGTCCTCCTTGCCAAGGTCCAAGGTCTCTTGCGCCGCTCCTACGAATTTGGGACAGATCAAAATCTGCTGGAGCACCGGGGAGCCATCCTCAATCTCAAGTCTACGGACTTGGTGTATGAAGGGGAAGTCATCAAGTTGACCAAGAATGAATTTCAGATCCTTCGCGTCCTGTTTGAGCATGCGGGCAGTATCGTGGCACGCGATGACATGATGAAGGAGCTCTGGAATAGCGACTTCTTTATTGATGACAATACCTTGTCTGTCAATGTGGCCCGCCTTCGCAAGAAACTAGAGGAGGCTGGCTTGTCAAACTTCATCGAAACCAAGAAAGGCATCGGTTACGGGTTGACCCATGAATAAATTTGGAACGATTTTCTGGCAGTATGTGGTATCCCGCAGGCGCCTACTCTATCTATTGGTCATCTTTTTGATCGTCGATTTGGTCTTTGCCTATCTCTTTCCAGAGACGGGGACGGTTTTCCTCTATGCGACCCTAGTGCTAGGCTTTTTTGCCTTCTGTGTCTTGATCTGGGATTTCGCCATGACCTTTCAAGACTATCGTAAAGCCGCACTTTATGAGGAAATAGAGGTTGCCTCACCTCTGGAACATCTCCTTTATGAAAAATACACGGAAGAACAGCAGGCGCGCCTGGAGGAAGGGAAGACCGCCCAGGCCAAGTTCAATGACCTGATGGATTACTATACCCTCTGGGTTCACCAGATTAAGACGCCCATTGCGGCCAGCCAGCTCTTGGTGCAAGATGTCGAGACACCCATTGTCAAGCAGCAGATGGAGCAGGAGCTCTTTAAGATTGATTCCTATGCCAATCTGGTTTTGCAGTACCTGCGACTGGAGAGTTTTCATGATGATCTGGTCTTAAAGCGCGTGTCGGTAGAAGATTTGGTCAAAGAAGTAGTCCGCAAGTATGCCCTCTTTTTTATCCAAAAGAACTTGACCGTGGATCTGCATGATTTGGAGCAGGAGGTCATCACCGATCGCAAGTGGCTCCTAGTCATCATCGAGCAGCTTTTGTCCAATAGCCTCAAGTACACCAGCACCGGTGGAATTGAAATCTATTTTAAAGACCAGACTCTCTATATAAAAGATAGCGGGATTGGGATCAAAAATAGCGATGTCCTTCGCGTCTTTGAGCGGGGCTTCTCCGGCTACAATGGCCACCTGACCCAGCAATCTTCAGGGCTGGGGCTCTATCTATCTAAGAAAATCGCAGAGCAATTGGGCCACAGGATCACTCTCCATTCAGAGGTCGGCCAAGGCACGACCGTTGCCATTCGCTTTGAAGAGAAGAAGTTGGTCATGGATTAAGATTCCCCATCTTACAAAAATGTAAGAAATAAAGGTCAAAATGAAAGGTTAGGTTATGGTAGCCGCCTTTTATTTTTTATACAATAGTCTCATCAAATGAAGGAGGTCAAGAAAATGAAACTCTTGAAATGGATGAAACAACCCAAAAAGATTAAGAAACCAAATAACCAAACCGATCTGGAAAAGACGGAATTTGGTCTCCAAGTCCTGCAACAAACCCAAGAATTTTTCTTGATCTACTAGTAAAAGGAGAAAAGTATGTCATTACTAGATGTTCAACATATCAAAAAGATCTACAAAACCCGCTTTCAAGGAACGCAGGTTGAAGCCTTAAAGGATATCCATTTTACCGTGGAAAAAGGTGAGTACGTGGCTATCATGGGGGAATCAGGATCCGGGAAATCAACCCTCCTCAATATCCTGGCCATGCTGGACCAGCCGACCGAAGGACGTGTCTACCTCAACGGTACCGATACTTCAACTATCAAGAACAAGGATGCCTCGAGCTTTCGTCGGGAAAAACTAGGCTTTGTCTTTCAAGACTTCAACCTGCTGGATACCTTGTCCGTCAAGGACAATATCCTTCTCCCTCTCGTCCTCTCACGCAGATCCGTTAAGGAAATGATGAGTAAGGTGGATAGCGTGAGTTGGGAGTTGGGCATTCACCAGCTCTTAGAAAAATATCCTTACGAAATCTCTGGTGGGCAAAAGCAACGGGTGGCTGTAGCACGGGCCATCATCACCTCACCTGAAATTCTCCTTGCTGATGAGCCAACAGGGGCGCTGGATTCCAAATCTTCGGCTGCTTTGCTCGATGTCTTTGAAGATATCAATAGCATGGGACAAACCATCCTCATGGTGACCCACTCAACCGCCGCAGCAGCGAGGGCCAAGCGCGTGCTCTTTATCAAGGATGGGATCCTTTACAACCAGATCTTCCGCGGGGAAAAAACAGAGCGTCAGATGTTCCAAGAAATCTCGGATACCTTGACGGTCATGGCAAGTGAGGTGGAGTAGATGTTACGATTAACCACTAAATTAGCTTGCTCCAATCTGATCAAGAACCGCAAGCTCTATTATCCTTTTGCGATTGCGGTCATTCTCGCAGTGACCATCGCCTACCTCTTTGACTCCCTGACCTTTAATCCCCACATTCACGAGCTTCGAGGAGGATCTTCTATAGTGTTCACTCTCAGCTTGGGATTCTTCGTGGTCAATGCTGCGGGTGCTATCATTGTGCTCTATGCCAATAGCTTTGTCATGAAAAACCGCTCCAAAGAGCTGGGAATCTACAGCATGCTTGGTCTTGAGAAACAGCATCTCATCAGCATGATCTTCAAGGAACTATTGATTTTTGGCTTTGTAACTGTCTCAGCCGGTGTCTTGATCGGAGCCCTCTTTGATAAGCTGATCTTTGCCTTCCTCTTGAAACTCATGAAAATGAAGGTCCAGCTGGTATCTACCTTCCAACCTGGGATTGTCGTCCTGGTCTTTGTCACCTTTGGTCTCATCTTTGGCCTTTTGGTTCTTCTCAATGCTTGGCGCATTCTCCGTTTGAATGCCCTGCAACTAACTCGTGAGAAAGCAAGTGGCGAAAAGAAAGCCCGCTTTTTGTGGCCCCAAACCATCCTGGGCCTAGCCTCTCTCGGTCTTGGCTACTACCTAGCTGTGTCTGTCAAAGACCCCATTATTGCGCTTGTGACCTTCTTTCTAGCCGTTATCTTGGTCATGATCGGGACCTACCTGCTCTTTAATGCGGGGATCACCGTCTTCTTGCACCTGCTTAAGAAAAAGAAGAACTATTATTACCAACCCAACAATATGATCTCGGTCTCTAACCTCATCTATCGCATGAAGAAGAATGCAGTGGGCCTTGCGACTATTGCCATCCTCTCGACCATGGTATTGGTGACGATCTCTGCTGCCACCAACATCTATGTCGGTAGCGAAATGGTCAAGAAAATCATGGCTCCTCATGATTTCTCAGTCCAAGGAAAAGGGGTAGACCTGGAGCAGATTAATCAGAAATTTGATGAATTTGCGTCTGAGCATCATCTTGAGATCAAAAATCGCGATCTGATGACCTATGCCAACTTTGGGGTCAAATCACAAAAGGGCACGGATTTCACCGTCTATCCAGCTGATGAACGCAGCGTCACTCCTAAAACCGTCTTTATGGTCTTTGATGCAGCTAGTTATGAACAAATGACAGGAGAACACGTTGATCTGACCGGCAACCAAGTCATCCTCTTTGCTCATAACAAGGCTCTGATAGGGCAAAAGCAGTTCACCATCAATGGGCAAGACTTCCAAGTCAAGGAAGAAGTGAGCCAGGATTTTATCACCGATCATGTTCCAAATCAGTTTAATATGCTGACGGAGGATTTCAATTACCTGGTCGTGCCAGACCTTTCAGCCTTTGTCGCTCAGTTTCCGGATTTTGCCATCAATACCAATATCTACGGTGGCTTCAATGTCAATGTTGACGAAGACCAGCAACTCAAGCTGGCAGCCAGCTATGACAAGATGATCGATGAATTGAGTAGCCAACAGGCCCAAGGAACATTTGTCTATGGGGGGAACCGTGCCAATGATGTGGCAGAGTTGAATAGCCTCTTTGGTGGCATCTTCTTTATCGGTATTTTCTTGTCATTGATCTTTATGGTCGGAACAGTCATCGTTATCTACTACAAGCAAATTTCAGAAGGCTATGAAGACCGTGACCGATTCGTCATCCTCCAAAAGGTAGGGCTTGATGAAGATGAGGTCAAACGGACCATCAACCGTCAAGTGCGGACTGTCTTCTTCCTCCCCCTCATCTTTGCCTTTGTCCACCTGGCCTTTGCCTACCATATGATCCGCCTCATTCTCAAAGTGCTCGGTGTCATCAATAGTGGCCAAGTCCTCATCGTGACCCTCAGTGTCTGTGCCGTCTTTCTCATCACCTACCTAATCGTCTTTTGGATCACCTCTCGGAGCTATCGTAAGATTGTGCAGATTTAGGAAAAGAAACTCAAATTAAATTAGAAACTTTCCTTAGGTGAGTACGGACGTCAGCGAACTTCGAAGAAGTTCCATGACTAATTATTGAGCCTAAGGTCTCAATAATTCCGAGTGCCTGAAACATAATTATTTCAGGCACTTTTCTCACAGCGGAAAGTTTCAATGTACTCTAATAATAATCAGATATTATTTGGATATTTTTGCACAATAATCCAGCATAGGTTATTCAAAGAAAAGAATTGTCAATTTTTTTAGCTTGCTCATAGCGGGCTTTTTTGCGAAAATCGACAGCGATTGTTTTTGCTTTTCAAAGGGATATAAAAAAGACTGAACCAGTCGAGTTCAGTCTTTGTTCGCTTTCTATTAAAGTGATGTAAGGAAAGTCAATCCTCCTAGGATGACACCTGCCGAATTCGGAATGATCAAAATCCAGTCTTTTTTAGGTTCCTTTGTCCAACCATAAATGACCCAGATCAAGCAAGAAATAGCAGCTGACAAGGGTTGGAAAGGTTGGGCCTTGTTTCCCTGTAAATTAGCAATAATTTGTGGGATGTAGGCAATGAAAACGATAATCCCAATAAAGGCACCGATCGAGCCAACGATTTGGTTGATTTTTTGTTTATTCATAAAATTTTACCTCTGTGTATCAAGATAGCATAAGTAGGAAGATAATGCAATTAATTTGCATGCTATTCAAGATGAAAATGATTATATTTGCAAAAAAAATAGACAAAGTGTCTAAAATAATTACTAGAGAGAAGACTCTCTCGAAGAGAAATCCATCTTCCCGCAAAATCACAAGATTGTGACACTTTACAGTTCGGTAACATTTGAAAAAAGACTTGCATTTGAACAGGGCAAGCGTTAGAATAGTGCGTACTCAAAAAATGAAAGGTATTTTGAAAATGAATGAAAAACAAATGAAAATTCTTGGTTGGGTTGCGACCTTTATGTCTGTGATGATGTACGTGTCTTACTTCCCACAAATCATGGATAACCTCGCTGGTCACAAAGGAAACTTTGTCCAACCTTTAGTTGCCGCTATCAACTGTAGCCTTTGGGTCTATTACGGACTCTTTAAAAAAGAACGCGATATCCCACTTGCTGCAGCCAATGCACCAGGGATCATCTTTGGGTTGATCACAGCCATCACAGCCTTGTAATCCATGAAAGAGAGAGTGGGACAGAAATTGGTAATTCGTTAGAATTCGATTTCGTCGTCCCACCTCCGCACAGTTGAGTAGGGCTGTAAAAGCTGATGAAATCAGCGTAGTAGAGCCCACTCAACCACTGCGTCTTACTCGACAATCTAAAGACAATTGAGAGGCCAGGACTTTTGTCCCAGCCTCTTTTTTATAACTTCACTCATTTCCATGGTATAATGGGAGGACTATTGATAGAGAAGATCAAAAGGAGACACGAGTGGATCAAAAACATCACTGCCAAGTCCTATGGGCGAAAAATAAATACCTAGTGTTGAGTCATTCCAGCAACATTTACAAGGAGATCCGGGAATACCTAAAGCAAGACCAGGTGGAGGTCAGCCATGTCGAGGACCTGATCCAGCAAGCACTAGCCTTGCCGGAAAATCGTGGCCAGGTCTCCAATGCCTTCCAGCATATCTGGGGCTATTTCAAAAAGCAGGCGACTCCTGAGGAAAAGGCCGACTTCATGTTGCTACTTGAGAAGTACCAGCATGGGCAAGCTAGCCAAGAGGATCTCATCAAGGGGATCCAAACGCTCCTAGAGCGCTACCCCAATCGCTACTTGCAAGACTCGACGCTACTAGGAGGTTATAGATGAGACTGTGGCACCAAGATTTGATCAGCAAACTCCCTCGTCCCCAGCTTCTCGGCCAACACCGGGAATGCTGCGCCCTTCGAGGCAATGGCTGGGGCAAGAAGCATGCGACGGTCAACTATGTCTTTGACTACTCGCCCTATCGCCTCTATGCCTATCACCGCCTGATCATGGAGGAGATGACCGCTCGTGGCTACAAGGTCAGCCCAGAGTGGTGGGAACCGACCTACCGAGGCAAGACCTGCCCAGCCTACCCAGAGCTGGAAGAAGAAGGCTTGAGCACCCCTATCTATCCAGAGCATCAGGACACTTACCTCCAAGAATGCCTGGATAACCTAGCAGAAAAAGGGATTCAATTAGACTAAGAAAAAACGGACCAGACCAGGTTCGTTTTTTTGCGCCAAATCCCAACAAAATGCTTTGAAAGCGTTAATTTCTTTCCCAAACATGCTATAATAATAGGAGATTATGTACAGGAAAAGGATAGACGGATGAAAGAATTAATCGACTTAATTAATCAATTTAGAGATGAACGTGACTGGAGAAAGTTTCATAATGAAAAAGATTTAGCCATTTCGATTTCACTAGAAGCGAGCGAATTGTTGGAACTATTTCAGTGGAAACAATCAGAGGAAGTAGTTGAAAAGTCATTAAAAGAAATCAAAGAAGAACTTGCGGATGTTTTTATGTATTCTTTCATGTTAGCAGATAATTTGAATCTGGATGTAGAAGAAATTATAAAAGAGAAAATTGATATAAATGCAAAAAAATATCCTGTAGAATTAAGCAAGGGAAATAATAAAAAATATACGGACTTGGAGAAAAAATGAGCAATATTCAATCACCCGTAGTTATAGAAATCGATTATTCAAATCGAACATTTGATCAATTAAAAGAAACGATTGCTCCGAAACATTCTAAGCTTATCTTTGATTATCCAACTGTATACATCGTAAACGATGAGAATAAAAACAAGTATAGTGTTTATGTCGGAGAAACAACAGATATCATTCGTAGAACAAATCAGCACCTATCAGATGATATAAAGAAAGACCGAGAAGATTGGCGACAATTTGAACAATCTAAAACCTCTAAAATGTTTGTTATTGGACACAACCATTTCAATAAATCTTTGACCTTGGATATTGAGAATAGGTTAATGCTTTACTTATCAAGTGTTGACCAAGTTGAAAGGGTTCAGAATAGAAGAGGAAATCCTCAAAACCAATATTATACTTCCGAAGAGTTAGACGAGATTTTCTCAAAGATATGGAGAACCCTAAATCGGAAAAACCATTATTTATTCCCAGCAGAAAGTTTTATTCGAAATTCAGCGATATTTAAATCCTCTCCATTTCATAAGTTAACAGATGAACAAGTGAAGGCCAAAAATGAAATATTGCTCAAAATTACATCTGTCATTAGTAAAAATGAAACAGGAGTTCTAATTTTAGTAAAGGGTGATGCTGGTGCAGGGAAAACGGTTTTGATGAGTTCCCTCATCGATGATTTGTTGAATTCTGAAGATACTCAAATGATTCGTGAGAACAATGATATCAATTTGGTTGTGAATCATGATGATCAACTCAGTGTTTACCAAGAAATTGAGAAAAAATTGGAATGGAAGAGTGGATCAAATATTAATGTTGTGATGAAACCAACTCAATTTTTAAATGCTCTGAAAAAAGAAAAAACTGATGCTGGAATTGTAGTGGTTGATGAAGGTCATTTATTATTGACTGCAAAAAATCAAGCTTATCTAGGTGGGAATCATCTAAATGATTTACTTTCTAAATCAAAAGTAGTAGTACTTGTTTATGATGAAAATCAGATCATGAACAAATCCCAAATATGGACAGATGATGCTTTCTTGAAATTGGAACATGAAGCCAATTTAAAAGGAAATCTCATTACGCTACATAACCAAATGCGTATCCATGCAACTAAAGAAACAGTTGAGTGGATAAGGAACCTGATTGATGTTGGAGTTGTAAATGAGGTTCCAATTGATAATGATTATGATATTAGAGTTTTTGATTCTCCTGAAGAACTTCAAAGTGCAATCAAGGAAAAAAATGATAATCAGAGTTTAGGGATTTCACGCTTAACAGCAACCTATGATTGGGAATATAGTAGTCAATCAAAACCGAAGGATTCTGACTATTGGTGTGTCCGTATCGGAGACTGGTCTTGTCCGTGGAACAGACAACTTGCAAAAGAAAAAGAATCTAAACATTTATCCTGGATAGAGCAGTCTCAAACGATTCATGAAATTGGCTCAACGTTTACCGTTCAGGGATTTGATCTAAATTATGTGGGAGTTATCATTGGCCCATCTGTCAAATATAGAGACGGGAAAATTATTTTTGATATAAGTGAAAGCAAAAATAAAAGTGCTGTTCAAAACAGAAAACTTGAATCAGGTGAAATGATTAATTACGGAGAAACATTATTGCGAAATGAGTTAAATGTTCTGCTCACCCGTGGAGTTAACGGGCTATATGTCTATGCGGTTGATGAAGAACTTCAACAAGCATTAAAAAAGGCGACAAGATAAGATGCTTCCTATTTCCCAAATTTTTTTCGAATGATAGAAGTAGAGTGACTTTCCCTCTATTTTTTATCGGAAAGGAGCAGGGATGCAGAAAAGACACGCGCATGTATCGCCGACCTTGGATATCATGGCCAAGAAGATTTTTAGTTTGCCGGAGGTGACGGCAGCATTTATTAGGGACATTTTGGAGCTGGATGTAGCGGACGCTCAGATTGTGGAAGGAAGCCAGCCCCACAGCATGGCCTATGAGGAGGATGATTTGTTCTCCACTGCGGTGGATGTGAGAGCCAAGCTCCACGACGGGACCGAGGTGATCATCGAGATCCAGATTCGCAAGCAGCAGTATTTCTTGAATCGGTTCCACTACTATTTGGCCAATCAGCTGGTGGAGAATGTGCAAAAACTGCGCCAGCAAGGCCAAACGCATAAGATGTACGAGCAGATGGAGCCAGTCTATGGGATTGCAATTTTGGAGAAGTCGCTCTTACTGGACGAAGAGGCCGCCATCAATAAATACTGGCTGACCAATAGCCGGTCCGGCAAGCAACTTAAGGCCTATTATAAGAATGGCAAGCACCAAAATCTTCTGCAGGTTGCCTTTTTAGAGCTAGACAAGTATAATAAAGATGAGAACCTGACAGATGCAGGCAGACAGTGGCTAGAGTTTTTTGGGAATCTTCCCTTTACAAAAGCTCCCAGTCAGGCTGTCGCCCACGCAGATTCATTACTGGATTCATCTAGCTGGACCAAGGAGGAGAAGACCATGATAGACGAGCGGATTCGTATTCAAGAAAATTATGATATGACCCTGGAGACGGCTATAGACGAAGCGCGTGAAGAAGGTCTGGAACAAGGTTTGGAACAAGGCCGTAAACAGTTGGTATGCGAGATGATCTCGCGAGGAATGACGCCTGATCTGATATCGGAGATGACGGGTTTGTCGCTTGAAGAGATTGAAACTCTTCTTTCCTGAGCCGTTAAAAGAGGCACTGCCTCTTTTCTTTTTGAAAAAAACTTGAAAATTTTCCCATTTTTTCAATCCGCCTTTCTAGAATTGTGGTAGAATAGAGTCAACAAAGAGCTATCCTCACCAACAGTGTGATCGATACTAGAAAAGAGGATTCTGATGACAAGAAAAATTGGTATTATTGGTTTGGGGCATGTGGGTGCCACCTTGGCCCACAGCATGATTTTGAAACACACCTGTGATCACTTGGTCTTGATTGATACCAATGAGAAAAAGGTCAAGGCAGATGCCTTGGATTTCTGTGATACGGTTGCCAATACAGGGTATCCGGTTCATATCACGGTCAATGACTACGCGGCTTTAAAAGACGCGGATGTCGTAGTGTCGACTCTTGGAAATATTGAGTTGCAGGCTAATAACACTGATGACCGTTTTGCGGAGCTTCCCTATACCAGCAAGCAAGTGGTGCAAGTAGCGCGTGATTTGAAGGCTTCTGGCTTTAGCGGGGTCTTATTGGTAGTGACCAATCCAGTTGATGCCGTCACTCAACTTTATCAACAATATACCGGCCTTCCAAAAGAGCAGGTGATTGGGACAGGGACGTTACTGGATACAGCTCGAATGAAGCGCGCAGTTGCGGATCGTTTGCAGGTCTCCCCTGCCAGTGTATCAGGTTACAACCTCGGTGAGCATGGAAATTCTCAATTTGTCGCTTGGAGTCAGGTCCGTGTCAAAGGACACGCCATTACCGATCTCTTCTCTCAAGAAGAGCTTGACACCATCAACTACGAGTCCTTGCGCGGTGGCCACACGGTCTTCTTTGGTAAATTCTATACCAACTTTGGGATTGCAGCAGCAGCCCAACGCTTAGCAGAAGCTGTGATCAATGATAGTCACGAGGAGATGCCAGTGTCTAACTATCGTCCAGAATATGGAACCTACCTTGGCTATCCAGCAATTGTAGGTCGAAAAGGAATTCTTGAACGATTGGACTTGCATTTGACAGAAGAAGAAAAAGAAAAATTACTCCATTCAGCCGAAACCATTAAGGAAAATACACGAAAAGGATTGGAGCATGCATAAAAGCAAGAGGTTGGGACAAAAGTCCTAGCCTCTCAATTATTTTTGGATTGTCGAGCAAGACGCAGTGGTTGAGTGGGCTCTACTACGCTGATTTCATCAGTTTTTACAGCCCTACTCAACTGTGCGGAGGTGGGACGACGAAATCAAATTCTAACGAATTACCG
>NZ_JVEE01000032.1 GCF_001073155.1 Streptococcus parasanguinis | reverse complement strand
GCTAAGCGACTACCTTATCTCACAGGGGGCAACCCCCAACTACTTCCGGCGTTCTAGGGCTTAACTGCTGTGTTCGGCATGGGTACAGGTGTATCTCCTAGGCTATCGTCACTTAACTCTGAATGATTAAACATTCAAAATTGAACATCTATATTCTAACAAGTTAACCTTTCGTTGTCAATATCTTCTGACTCTTTGGATAAGTCCTCGAGCTATTAGTATTAGTCCGCTCCATTGCTCACACAACTTCCACTCCTAACCTATCTACCTGATCTTCTCTCAGGGCTCTTACTGATATATAATCATGGGAAATCTCATCTTGAGGTGGGTTTCACACTTAGATGCTTTCAGCGTTTATCCCTTCCCTACATAGCTACCCAGCGATGCCTCTGGCGAGACAACTGGTACACCAGCGGTAAGTCCACTCTGGTCCTCTCGTACTAGGAGCAGATCCTCTCAAATTTCCTACGCCCGCGACGGATAGGGACCGAACTGTCTCACGACGTTCTGAACCCAGCTCGCGTGCCGCTTTAATGGGCGAACAGCCCAACCCTTGGGACCGACTACAGCCCCAGGATGCGACGAGCCGACATCGAGGTGCCAAACCTCCCCGTCGATGTGAACTCTTGGGGGAGATAAGCCTGTTATCCCCAGGGTAGCTTTTATCCGTTGAGCGATGGCCCTTCCATACGGAACCACCGGATCACTAAGCCCGACTTTCGTCCCTGCTCGAGTTGTAGCTCTCGCAGTCAAGCTCCCTTATACCTTTACACTCTGCGAATGATTTCCAACCATTCTGAGGGAACCTTTGGGCGCCTCCGTTACCTTTTAGGAGGCGACCGCCCCAGTCAAACTGCCCGTCAGACACTGTCTCCGTAGATGATGAACCTACCGGGTTAGAGTGGCCATAACACAAGGGTAGTATCCCAACAACGCCTCCATCGAAACTGGCGTCCCGATCTCTATGGCTCCTACCTATCCTGTACATGTGGCACAGACACTCAATATCAAACTGCAGTAAAGCTCCATGGGGTCTTTCCGTCCTGTCGCGGGTAACCTGCATCTTCACAGGTACTAAAATTTCACCGAGTCTCTCGTTGAGACAGTGCCCAAATCATTACGCCTTTCGTGCGGGTCGGAACTTACCCGACAAGGAATTTCGCTACCTTAGGACCGTTATAGTTACGGCCGCCGTTTACTGGGGCTTCAATTCATACCTTCGCTTACGCTAAGCACTCCTCTTAACCTTCCAGCACCGGGCAGGCGTCACCCCCTATACATCATCTTACGATTTAGCAGAGAGCTGTGTTTTTGATAAACAGTTGCTTGGGCCTATTCACTGCGGCTGACTGAAAGCCAGCACCCCTTCTCCCGAAGTTACGGGGTCATTTTGCCGAGTTCCTTAACGAGAGTTCTCTCGCTCACCTGAGGCTACTCGCCTCGACTACCTGTGTCGGTTTGCGGTACGGGTAGAGTATGATTAACGCTAGAAGCTTTTCTTGGCAGTGTGACGTCACTAACTTCGCTACTAAACTTCGCTCCCCATCACAGCTCAATGTTATAGAATTAAGCATTTAACTCAATTCACACCTCACTGCTTAGACGTGCACTTCCAGTCGCACGCTTTAGTTAGCCTACTGCGTCCCTCCTTCACTACATACTCTAGTACAGGAATATCAACCTGTTGTCCATCGGATACACCTTTCGGTCTCTCCTTAGGTCCCGACTAACCCAGGGCGGACGAGCCTTCCCCTGGAAACCTTAGTCTTACGGTGGACAGGATTCTCACCTGTCTTTCGCTACTCATACCGGCATTCTCACTTCTATGCGTTCCAGCGCTCCTCACGGTACACCTTCTCCACACATAGAACGCTCTCCTACCATACCTATAAAGGTATCCACAGCTTCGGTAAATTGTTTTAGCCCCGGTACATTTTCGGCGCAGGGTCACTCGACTAGTGAGCTATTACGCACTCTTTGAATGAATAGCTGCTTCTAAGCTAACATCCTAGTTGTCTGTGCAACCCCACATCCTTTTCCACTTAACAATTATTTTGGGACCTTAGCTGGTGGTCTGGGCTGTTTCCCTTTCGACTACGGATCTTAGCACTCGCAGTCTGACTGCCGACCATAATTCATTGGCATTCGGAGTTTATCTGAGATTGGTAATCCGGGATGGACCCCTCACCCAAACAGTGCTCTACCTCCAAGAATCTTAATGTCGACGCTAGCCCTAAAGCTATTTCGGAGAGAACCAGCTATCTCCAAGTTCGTTTGGAATTTCTCCGCTACCCACAAGTCATCCAAGCACTTTTCAACGTGCCCTGGTTCGGTCCTCCAGTGAGTTTTACCTCACCTTCAACCTGCTCATGGGTAGGTCACATGGTTTCGGGTCTACGACATAATACTATTCCGCCCTATTCAGACTCGGTTTCCCTACGGCTCCGTCTCTTCAACTTAACCTCGCATCATATCGTAACTCGCCGGTTCATTCTACAAAAGGCACGCTCTCACCCATTAACGGGCTCGAACTTGTTGTAGGCACACGGTTTCAGGTTCTATTTCACTCCCCTCCCGGGGTGCTTTTCACCTTTCCCTCACGGTACTGGTTCACTATCGGTCACTAGAGAGTATTTAGGGTTGGGAGATGGTCCTCCCAGATTCCGACGGGATTTCTCGTGTCCCGCCGTACTCAGGATACTGCTAGGTATAAAGACTATTTCGAATACGAGGCTCTTACTCTCTTTGGCTGACCTTCCCATGTCATTCTTCTATAATCTTTAAGTCCACATTGCAGTCCTACAACCCCGAAGAGTAAACTCTTCGGTTTGCCCTCCTGCCGTTTCGCTCGCCGCTACTCAGGCAATCGCTTTTGCTTTCTCTTCCTGCAGCTACTTAGATGTTTCAGTTCACTGCGTCTTCCTCTACCTATCCTTAACAGATAGGAGTACTAGCCATTAGCTAGTGGGTTCCCCCATTCGGACATCTCTGGATCGTCGCTTACTTACAGCTCCCCAAAGCATTTCGTCGTTTGTCACGTCCTTCTTCGGCTTCTAGTGCCAAGGCATCCACCGTGCGCCCTTATTAACTTAACCTTATTTTTGGTCTTGCGACCTAAACTCTTTAAATATTTACAGCGTTTCGGTTTATTTTCTTGTTACTATTTGATATAGATATTCAATTTTCAATGTTCAATCTTAACACCCTTACAGTGTTAATGGAGCCTAGCGGGATCGAACCGCTGACCTCCTGCGTGCAAAGCAGGCGCTCTCCCAGCTGAGCTAAGGCCCCACAAGACCTCTCAAAACTAAACAAGACCAACGTACAGGTTTCCATTTCCTTAGAAAGGAGGTGATCCAGCCGCACCTTCCGATACGGCTACCTTGTTACGACTTCACCCCAATCATCTATCCCACCTTAGGCGGCTGGCTCCTTACGGTTACCTCACCGACTTCGGGTGTTACAAACTCTCGTGGTGTGACGGGCGGTGTGTACAAGGCCCGGGAACGTATTCACCGCGGCGTGCTGATCCGCGATTACTAGCGATTCCGACTTCATGTAGGCGAGTTGCAGCCTACAATCCGAACTGAGACTGGCTTTAAGAGATTAGCTTGCCGTCACCGACTCGCGACTCGTTGTACCAGCCATTGTAGCACGTGTGTAGCCCAGGTCATAAGGGGCATGATGATTTGACGTCATCCCCACCTTCCTCCGGTTTATTACCGGCAGTCTCGCTAGAGTGCCCAACTCAATGATGGCAACTAACAATAGGGGTTGCGCTCGTTGCGGGACTTAACCCAACATCTCACGACACGAGCTGACGACAACCATGCACCACCTGTCACCTCTGTCCCGAAGGAAAACTCTATCTCTAGAGCGGTCAGAGGGATGTCAAGACCTGGTAAGGTTCTTCGCGTTGCTTCGAATTAAACCACATGCTCCACCGCTTGTGCGGGCCCCCGTCAATTCCTTTGAGTTTCAACCTTGCGGTCGTACTCCCCAGGCGGAGTGCTTAATGCGTTAGCTGCGGCACTGAGTCCCGGAAAGGACCCAACACCTAGCACTCATCGTTTACGGCGTGGACTACCAGGGTATCTAATCCTGTTTGCTCCCCACGCTTTCGAGCCTCAGCGTCAGTTACAGACCAGAGAGCCGCTTTCGCCACCGGTGTTCCTCCATATATCTACGCATTTCACCGCTACACATGGAATTCCACTCTCCCCTTCTGCACTCAAGTTAAACAGTTTCCAAAGCGTACTATGGTTAAGCCACAGCCTTTAACTTCAGACTTATCTAACCGCCTGCGCTCGCTTTACGCCCAATAAATCCGGATAACGCTCGGGACCTACGTATTACCGCGGCTGCTGGCACGTAGTTAGCCGTCCCTTTCTGGTAAGTTACCGTCACAGTGTGAACTTTCCACTCTCACACTCGTTCTTCTCTTACAACAGAGCTTTACGATCCGAAAACCTTCTTCACTCACGCGGCGTTGCTCGGTCAGGGTTGCCCCCATTGCCGAAGATTCCCTACTGCTGCCTCCCGTAGGAGTCTGGGCCGTGTCTCAGTCCCAGTGTGGCCGATCACCCTCTCAGGTCGGCTATGTATCGTCGCCTTGGTGAGCCGTTACCTCACCAACTAGCTAATACAACGCAGGTCCATCTCTTAGTGATGCAATTGCACCTTTCAAATCAACATCATGCAATGTCGACTTTTATGCGGTATTAGCTATCGTTTCCAATAGTTATCCCCCGCTAAGAGGCAGGTTACCTACGCGTTACTCACCCGTTCGCAACTCTTCCGCTCGGTGCAAGCACCAAGCTTCAGCGTTCTACTTGCATGTATTAGGCACGCCGCCAGCGTTCATCCTGAGCCAGGATCAAACTCTCATTAAAATAATTGTTTGTCTTAAACTCATTCTGTCACTGACAGATTTATTGTTTTTTTATTGTTCAGTTACTATAACCTTAGTTATAGCGCCCTGCACATTGGTTCGTCTTGTTCAGTTTTCAAAGGTCTTTGTCGCTCTCGCGCGACAACTATATTAGTATATCATGACCTCACTTAACTGTCAACACTTTTTCTCAAAAAATTTTATTTTTTTGAAAGTTTTTTGAAATAAAAAAATAGAGAGGGAATCCTCTCTATTTATATTCTTGTCTGTATTTGTTTTCTTCAGCTTTGTTAGCCCATACATAATGACCTGGTTTAATTTCAACCATTTGTGGTTTATCTTCAGAATAATCATGTTGTTCTGGATCGTAGATTTTTAGAACTTTTTTACGTTCTAGAATTGGATCTGGAATTGGGACCGCTGAAAGTAGGGATTGTGTGTATGGATGGATTGGGTGGTTAAATAGCTCTTCAGTTTCTGCTACTTCTACAATAACCCCTTTATAGATAACTGCAATACGGTCAGAAATGAAGCGCACAACTGACAAGTCATGGGCAATAAAGAGATAGGTCAAGCCTAATTCTCTTTGGAATTTTTTCAAAAGGTTCAAGACCTGTGCACGTACTGAAACGTCAAGGGCTGAGATTGGTTCATCCGCAATGACAAATTCTGGTTCCATGACAAGTGCACGGGCAATACCGATCCGTTGACGTTGACCACCTGAGAATTCGTGAGGATAACGTGTCAAATGTTCTGCTAGAAGTCCAACCTCATGCATAATATTTTTTACTTTTTCCTGACGTTCTTCTTCACTGTTAAACAAATGGTGGTTGATCAAACCTTCAGAGATAATATAATCAACTGTTGCACGTTCATTCAAACTTGCTGCTGGGTCTTGGAAGATCATTTGAATTTTTCGGATCAACTCTGATTTTTCACTGTGAGAGTTTCTTCCGTTGATCTTGCGACCGTCATAAATAATTTCTCCAGCACTTGTATCATTCAAACCGATGATCGCACGTCCAATTGTCGTCTTCCCACTTCCTGATTCACCAACAAGAGAGAAAGTTTCTCCCTTATTAATGAAGAAGTTGGCGTTCTTTACAGCAACAAATTTTTTACTTCCTTCACCGAAGGAAATTTCTAAATCTTTAATTTCAACTAATTTTTCAGTCATTTCCTTCCTCCTATTCTGTAATGTGAGTAAAGCCCATTTTTGAGCCAATCTTTTCGTGAAGGTTTTCGATTACTTCTGGTTTATGAACTGTCGGTGCATCTGGATGGAGCAACCATGTCTTCGCCCAGTGAGTATCGGATACTTTGAAAGCAGGTGCCTCTTCTTCAAAATCAATCTGCATCGCATAGTCTGAACGAAGTGCGAAAGCATCTCCTTTAATCGGAGCATACAATGAAGGCGGAGTTCCTGGAATAGAGTAAAGATCACCATCTGAGGTTGACAATTGAGGCAAGCTTGAAAGCAAGCTCCATGTGTATGGATGTTTTGGATCGTAGAAAATTTCTTCTACTTTACCAAACTCAACAATTTCTCCAGCATACATAACGGCTACTTTATCTGCAATACTTGCAACCACACCTAAGTCGTGGGTGATAAAGATAACTGTAAATTGGTATTCTTTTTGAAGGGATTTCAACAAATCAATGATTTGCGCTTGAATGGTTACGTCAAGGGCTGTTGTTGGTTCGTCACAGATTAAGATATCTGGACGGCAGGCCAAGGCGATAGCAATAACGATCCGTTGACGCATCCCACCTGAATATTGGAATGGATACTCATCAAAACGACGTTCCGCATCTGGAATTCCAACTTTCTCCATATAGTCCAAAGCCATTTCTTTGGCTTCTTTAGCTGTTTTCCCTTGGTGTTTGATAATGACTTCTGTAATTTGTGAACCAATTGTGTTGATTGGGTCCAAACTTGTCATTGGGTCTTGGAAAATTGTAGCGATCTTAGATCCACGAATATTTTCCCAATCTTTATTCGATTTCAAATCTGTCAATTCTTGACCACGGTATTTAATCGAACCTTGGGCAATACGGCCGTTATCTTCTAACATTCCGGTGAATGTCTTTGTCAAAACTGATTTCCCTGAACCTGACTCACCAACCAAGGCAAGAACTTCACCTTCTACTAGCTCAAGCGATACGCCACGAATAGCTGTCAATACGCGATCGCGCACGTCAAATTCCACTACGATATCTTGAGCAGATAAAATAATATTGTTATTTGATGTCATATCTACTCCTCCTATCTATGTGTACGTGGGTCGCTGGCATCGGCCAAGTTTTGTCCGACGATAAAGAATGACAAGGATACTAAAATCAAAACAGTAAGCGGAATCCAGAATAGGTAGGCATTGGTAGTTACGTTTTGAGAATAGTCAGAAATCAAACGTCCCAAACTTGGAACGGTGATTGGAAGACCAAGCCCGAAGAATGAAAGGAAGGCTTCGTAAGAAATAAAGCTTGGAAGTAATTGTGATGTTTGTGTCACGATTACAGATACCAACTGAGGCAAAATGTTTTTCGTAACAATTTTCAAAGTTGGTGTTCCTAATGTTCGACTGGCAAGGTTGTACTCCAAATCACGGTAACGCATGATTTGGACACGAATGGTATAGGCAATTCCGATCCATCCGGTTAAGGACATGGCAAGAATCAAGTTCCAGAAACCAGATCCCATTGAGTAAGTCAAGACGATAACGATCAACATAAATGGAATGTTAGAAATAACGTTATAAACTTCCATCATGATACGGTCGATGGATTTTGAGATCCCCCAAATTCCACCAACGATAACTCCGACTACCACGTTAATAACCGTTGCGATAAAGGAAATGATAATTGAATTCCGAGCACCAAACCAAACTCCATCAAAGAGGGATTTACCGTTATTATCTGTACCAAATAGCGCTTTCCCACTTGGTGGATTCAAACGTGCTGAAAAGTCATTTACCTTACTTACGTCGTTGTAATCAAATTTTGAAAACATTGGATAGACAAAACTCATCAAGAGAATCCCAATCAAAATAGCAAGCATGATGATAGTGGTTCTTTTTTTCAAGAATTGTCTGAATACAGATTTCCAGTATGAATACGCTGGAGCATCGATTACTTCAGAGGCAAAGTCATCGCGTTTTACAAACTGAAATTTATTTTTATCGATTGTAGCCATTATTTGCCTCCTTTCGTATTCGTTAATTTAATTCGTGGATCAAGCACTGTCATCAAGATATCACCTAACATGGCAGCAAAGATACCAAGTGATGTGAAGATGAAGACAAGTCCGATGACCATGGTGTTGTTTGATGCTTTAATAGAGTCAATCAACATTTTACCCATACCTGGGAAAGCAAAGACTGTTTCAGTAAGTGTCGCACCTGAGATAACTCCAATGATAGAACCTGGAATACCAGATACCAATGGAACCATCGCATTTTTGAAGATGTGTTTTCTTGAGATCTCACGTTCTGACAATCCTTTTGAACGAGCAAAACGGACGAAATCTTGCGAATGGATATCGATCATGTAACGACGAATCCAAACTGCGATAAATGGCGCACTCAACAAACCAAGAATCAGAGACGGCAATACATATGAACGCCAGTCCTGTGCTCCAAGTACTGGGAATGAGTCTGGAAGTCCAACAAATGAACCTGCTAGACGCACAATGTAAACAAGGGCAATAGTTGGAAGAGACATCATAAATGTCAAGGTTGCTGTTGAGATACTATCAAACCATGAGTTCTTAAACAGAGCCATGTATGATCCTAATGGGATCGCAATCAAGTAAGCAATCGCAATACCAATCAAACCAATGATTGAAGAAGACGCAATCATGGATGGATTCTCATAGTTGCTCAACGTTGCTGTATAAGCGTCCCCTTTACCAAATCGACTGATGTCTTGTGAGTCTGCCTTACTTGGTGATTTGTAGGTACGTGAGTAGATATCGATGGAAGATGTCTTTTTACCTGTTGGGAAGTTCACTTCACTCTTCTTAGTCGTTCCTTGTCCTTGGGTAATAACTTGAAGAACAGGGGTATTTGAATAAGTTGGATATGAATTTCCAAGGTTTAAGGTTACAAAGTTTTGGTGTACATATGGGAATTGACCGTTGAAGTACAAAAGATATTTATGTTTCGTACCAGAACCCACTACAGACCATCCAATAGATGGATCATTTTCAATACGGATATAGCGTTTGAGGTTTGGATTTGAGGCATCTTTCACCCAACCTGGATGATCAAACTGAATCAAATTCGCATAGAAGCTGATGACACGTTCAAAAACCGGAATTTCACGCACCGCATAAAAAGACTTACTTTCTGGGAAACGTTTCAACTGCCAACCATGACCTAATTTGTTAATGTATTCTTTATAGATCTTTTCATTAGCAGTCGTCGCATCAACTGTTACAGAAGAATCTTCTTTACTTGCTTTTTGTTGCAAGCTCTTTGAATCCATGTATTCCAAATAACCCATGCGATCGTAGACAGTATTTTCGTAGTTGATCTTCGAATCCTTTGTCTTCGCTACTTTATTGTAGTTAGGGTCATTTTTAAAGATGAGATTTCTCGGTGTTAGCGTATAGATAATCATGTAGGTTAATGTCGTGACGAGAAAGATCGACACTAACGAACGCAAAATACGCATAAAAACATATTTTTTCATATTTCATTCCTTTAATGTCCAAAAGAACTTTCTCCCCTAGAAGAGAAAGTTCTAATGAAAAGCAATAATTTAATTATTTAACGTGTTTTTCAAGATCTTGTTGAGCTTTTTTGTTTGACTCAGCTTTTTCTTTTTGCCATTTTTCACGTGCTTGTTCGTATTGTTTCTTAGTAACAGGTTCATCCTGAACTTCAACATATTTGAAGTATGCTGATCCTTTGTTACCTGTTTGAGATGATGGGCCAGAGAATGGTACCACTTTGGAAACAACAGTTGCTGCACCTGTACTTGACATTGTAGGAATTACCAAGGCACTATCACTCAACCAAGCTTGAGCAGCTGCGTATTTTTCATAACGTTTAGCTACATCAAGTGATTCGCTATTAGCGTCTGCAAGAAGTTTTGCATACTCATCCAAGCCAACTGCTTTGGCTGAAGCATTATCTACACCACCTGCAAAACCAAGGTAGACTTTTGTTTGGTCTTCTGATGATGGTTGAAGCGTATCAAGGTAAGTTGATGGATCATCATAGTCTGGGTTCCATCCAACCAATCCTTGAAGATCCCAATCTGCATCTGCAGCTGATGGAACATTCAATGTGATGTTCAACACTTCGTCTTGGTCCATCATTTGAAGGTCAAGGACAACATTGTCTTTACCAAGAGTATCTTCCACTGTTTGTTTCAATGATTGCATCCGTGAAACAAAGTTTGTAGAGTTTTGTGCTACTGGTACGTCAATATGAATTGGGAATTGAACGCCATCTTTTTGAAGTTCAGCTTTTGCTTTTTCAAGTTGTGCTTTTGCTTTGTCTTTGTTGTAAAGACCATCTTGACCATCTGCTAGGTTGACACCTTTCCATTGATCACCATATGTGCTCAATTTATCTGCAACCACATCTCCAAAGTCTTTTCCATTTACTTGCACAAAGGCTGGAGCTGTGTAGGTGTTACGGATAGCTGGTTTAGCAAATGCTTTACTATTTACTTGTGCTGAGTAGTTTTCACGGTTCAAGGCAAAAGTGATAGCTTGACGGAAATCTTTGTTCAAGATTGCTTTCTTAGTCGCAGTCTTTTCAGCATCTGATTTCTTAGCAGTGTGTTTGTATGATTGACGGTCAATGTTGAAACCAAGAACCGCTACCCCTGAACCAGCCGGTGTATTATAGATGTTGTCTTTGTATTTTTTAGATACAGTTGCAAAGTTTGAACTTGCTGGGAATAGACGAGCGACTGTATAAGCACCATCAGAGAAACCACGCGCCAATGAATCTTGGTCTGATCCATCATAATAAGTGAGTTTCACTTCTTTAAGGTGAACGTTTTTCTTATCCCAGTAGTTGTCATTCTTTTCAAATACAACAGATGATTTTGAAGTGATTGATTTAAGAAGGAAAGGTCCGTTTGCAAGGATTGATTTCACATCGTTTGGTTGACCAAAATCATCTCCCTTACTCTTCAAGAAATCTGTGCTAATTGGGAACAAGATTCCGTTTGTTGTTTTAGAGTTCCAGAAAGTTTCTGGTTTGTTCAATGTGTACTGAAGTGTGTAATCGTCTACAGCTTTGACACCAACTTGGCTGAAGTCTGTGATTTTCCCTTGGACATAATCATCCAAGCCTTTGACAGAACCTTGAACAAGTGAAAGGGTTTCAGATTTTTTATCAGCAGCGTGTTTCAAACCAGTCACGAAGTCTTTAGCAGTCACTTCGCCATGTTCTTCACCATCTGCATCGTACCATTTAACACCCTTACGAATCTTGTAGGTATAAGTCAAACCATCTTTTGAAACAGACCAATCTTCCGCAAGTGATGGTACGAGATTACCATACTTGTCATTTGCCATCAAACCATCTACGACGTTTGTAGTGATATCATGTGTAGCAGCTTTAGAAGACACAGTGTAGTCCAAAGTTTGAGGATCATCTGTGTAGACATAACCATAGTTTTTGTCTTCGCCTGAGCTTGCTTTACTAGTATTAGAACCAGAACATGCAGCTAACAATCCAGCTGCAAGGAGTGTTACTCCGGCAACTGCGAATACTTTACCTTTTTTCATAGGAATTCTCCAATAGTTTTTTTAGATTTGTTTAAGATTATATCACAAGTAGAAAAAAAAGTAAACTAAATTTTCTGAATATTTGCTTCAATCCCATCCAAAAACCTTGCTATGATTGACTTTTTAGCCTAATTGATGATTTTACGATTTTCCATTAATCATTTGTATGATACAATAGAGAGGACTAAGCAACGAGGAAACAACTGTGAAAAAATTCTTTCTTTCTTTTTTTACCTTCATGCTGCTCTTATGCAGTTTACCTTATCAGGTCGTTCTAGCAGATGAGTTAGATCTTCCTGCCCAAAGCGCCATTGCTGTTGAAGCTGATACAGGTAAAATTCTCTACGAAAAGGACTCGGAGAAAAAACGAGATGTGGGGGGACTGTCTACACTCTTAACCACTTATCTGATTTTCGAAGCCATTCATGAAAAAAAACTTTCTCTGAAAGATCCTATCATGCTGTCTGAGAAAGCTTTGTCCTTAAATGATATCGAAGGTGCTGGTACTCTTCCTATGGAGGCGAACCAATATACGGTTGAACAGTTATTGACGGCTCTTTTAGTTGGAAATTCTAGCACTGCTGCCTTGGCCTTAGCTGAGAAAGTGGGTGGCTCTGAGAAAAGCTTCGTTGAAAATATGAAGAAGAAACTTGCTGAATGGGGCATTCAATCTCCTCATTTAATCAATGCTACAGGATTAAATACACAAACCATCAGCGGAGATCCTGATGGAAAAGAAGACGAAAATCAATTGAGTGCTTATGATATTGCTGTGATTGCCAAGCACTTACTCCAGGATTTTCCTGAAGTGACCAAATATACTTCAAAACCCACTGCTCTTTTTTCAAACACGCAGATTGAAAACCCCAACCTGATGCTAGAAGGCATGCCGAATTACCGGTCTGGAGTCGACGGCCTTCGGGTCAGCAACTCTACCAAAGGTGGTATCACCTTTGCTGCATCGACGACGCAAAATGGCATCCACATGATTACTGTTGTCCTAGGAGTAGAGGCCGTTGACGGTGATCCATATGCACGCTTTGTGGCTACTTCTTCTCTGATGAACTACGTGGTCAGAACCTTTGTTTCTTCCATTGTCGTAAAAGAAGGAGATCCTTACGGGAAAAGTAAGGCAAGTATTATGGATGGGAAGTCTGAGACTGTTTTAGCTGTTGCAAAAAAAGACTTCTATATCGTCGAAAAACAAGGCAGTCAAACAGAACCAAAAGTTCAATTCAAGAGCACTCAAGAATCATTCAAGGCACCTGTCAAATCAGGAACCACTCTTGGAAAATTACACTATACTGATCCAGATAAAATCGGGCGAGGCTATCTAGAAGATCAGGAGCCAACGGTCGATATGGTAGCGGGAAGAACCATTGAGAAAAGCTTTTTCTTAAAGGTTTGGTGGAATGAATTTGTTCGTTATGTCAACGAAAAGCTATAAGTAAAAAAACACAATGGAATCAAGTCCATTGTGTTTTTTGATTGACAAAAATGAATTACCCTACAGAGCCTTCCATTTCGTAGCTAATGAGTCGGTTTAACTCAACGGCATATTCCATTGGAAGTTCTTTCGTAAAGGGCTCTACAAATCCCATGACAATCATTTCTGTCGCTTCTGATTCAGACAGTCCACGACTCATCAAATAATACAGTTGTTCTTCTGAGATTTTTGAAACCTTCGCTTCGTGCTCCAAAGCAACTTGTGAGTTGTGGATTTCATTAAATGGAATTGTATCTGATGCAGATAAATCATCCATAATAATGGTGTCACACTCGATGTGAGAAACTGATTTCTTGGAATTTTTGTTAAAGGTTACTTGTCCACGGTAGTCTACCTTTCCTCCACCTTTCGCAATAGATTTCGATACGATAGATGAACTGGTATGAGGGGCATTGTGGATCATCTTGGCACCTGTATCTTGGTGTTGCCCTGCATTCGCAAAGGCAATGGACAACATGGTACCACGCGCTCCTTCTCCATCTAGATAAACAGATGGGTACTTCATAGTTGTCTTGGCACCTAGGTTCCCATCAATCCATTCCACTGTCGCATCTTTTTGAGCCTTGGCCCGCTTGGTTACCAAGTTGTAGACATTGTCAGACCAGTTTTGGATGGTCGTATAGCGCATGTAAGCACCATCCAAGGCAAAGATCTCGACAATCGCTGCATGGAGGCTATTGCTTGAGTAGGTCGGTGCTGTACATCCTTCTACATAGTGAACACTTGCTCCCTCGTCCACGATAATCAACGTGCGTTCAAACTGACCAGTATTTTCATTGTTGATACGGAAGTATGTTTGAAGGGGGACGTCTACTTTTACGCCTTTTGGTACATAAATGAAGGTCCCACCAGACCAGACTGCTGAGTTGAGGGCAGCCAATTTGTTGTCCGTTGGCGGTACTAACTTCGCAAAATACTGTTTGAAAAGGTCTGGATATTCTTTTAGGGCAGAATCCGTATCGGTAAAGATAATCCCCAACTTTTCAAACTCTTCTTTCATATTGTGATAAACCACTTCTGATTCATACTGGGCAGAAGCCCCCGCTAAGTATGCACGTTCGGCTTCAGGAATCCCGATACGCTCAAAGGTTTCCTTGATTTTCTCTGGAACTTCATCCCATGAACGGGCAGGTTTATCTGAAGGTTTTTGATAATAGATCAAATCATCAAAGTCAATCTCTGATAGATCTGCACCCCAGGTTTGCATAGGCATCTTTTTGAAGGTTTCAAAAGATTTCAAACGGAATTCTAACATCCATTCTGGTTCATTTTTTGCTGCAGACAATTCACGAATAACCGCTTCATTCAGTCCTTTTCCGGTAGAGAGAATAGGTTGAACGTCATCGTGAAATCCAAATTTATATTCACCGAGATCAATTGGTTTCGGTTCGACTCTTTCTTCAGCCATAATTTCCTTTCTTTCTCTGTTTCTTCTTCTAATTATTTGCTACGTTCGATTGCTTTTTTAAGAGCATTCCAGGAGAGGGTCGCACATTTAATCCGTTGTGGGAATTTAGAGACTCCAGATAAGAAGGCTGCGTCACCCAGTTCCTCTTGACGAGGATCTGATTGACCTTGGACCATTTCTGAAAAGACCTGTGCTAATTCTTCAACTTCCTCTTTTGTTTTTCCCATTACAGCATCTGTCATCATACTAGCCGAAGCTGTTGAAATGGTACAGCCTGAATTGACAAAGGCAATATCTTGGACCCTATCATTTTCATCAAATTTTACACTTAACTGGATCACATCTCCACAAGTTGGATTGTTGAGTTGGATCTGATCAACATCTTCAATCTGTCCTTGGTGGTGGGGGTGTTTTGAATGGTCAGCTACGACCGCCATGTACAGCGAATCTAATTTAGAAAGTGCCATTGAAAAACTCCTTTGCTTTTACCAATGCCTCAATTAATTTATCACAGTCCGCTTTGGTGTTGTAGAGATAAAAACTTGCTCTCGTTGTTGCCGGAACTTGTAAATATTGAAGCAAGGGTTGTGCACAGTGGTGACCTGCACGAACGGCAATTCCTTCGTAATCTAGAGCTGTTGCCAAATCATGCGGATGGAGGTCTCCAAGATTAAAAGAAATCACACCAGAACGTTGGGCTAAGTCTTGGGAACCATAGATCGTCAAGCCTTCGATAGCCTGTAATTTTGGAAACACATAGGCAATCAATTCATGCTCATGCGCTTCTATTTGGTCCATTCCCAACCCCTCTAAGTAATCGATCGCTGCACCAAGACCAATTGCACCCGCCATATTAGGTGTTCCAGCTTCAAATTTCCAAGGCAATTCCTTCCAAGAAGCAGATTGCTCGTAGACAAAGTCAATCATCTCGCCCCCAAACTCGATCGGAGACATTTGCTCTAAGATTTCTTCCTTCCCATAGAGGACACCAATCCCTGTTGGTGCAGCCATCTTATGGCCAGAAAAAGCAAAGAAATCCGCATCTAAGTCTTGTACATCAATAGCCATATGAGGAGTTGATTGAGCCCCATCTACGACCATCATCGCTCCAACTTCATGAGCTAATTGAGCAATTTCCTTGATCGGATTGACCACCCCTAAGACATTGGAAGCATGGGTGATGGAGACAAATTTTGTCTTCTCACTAAGCTTGCTCTTTAAGTCCTGCATATCCAGTAAGCCATCTTTTAGATAGACATAGACCAGTTTTGCCCCTGTTTTCTTACAGGCTTGCTGCCAAGGGATGATGTTGGAGTGATGTTCCATGATGGAAATCAGGACTTCGTCCCCTTCTTTTAGGACTTCTTCTGCATAGCGCGCTACCCAGTTGAGTCCCGTCGTTGTCCCTCTTGTAAAGAGCACTTCCTTGGTTGATGAAGCATTGATAAATTTTCTGACTTTCTCACGCGCTGCCTCATAAGCTGCTGTCGCTCGTTCAGCCAAGGTATGAACTCCACGGTGGACATTGGCATTATCTTGCAAATAATAGTGATTGACTGCTTCGAGAACACTTTTAGGTTTTTGCGTCGTCGCTGCATTATCTAGATAAACCAAAGGCTCATCGTGGACGAATTGATCGAGAATGGGAAAATCTTGAGCAATCGTATTTTTATCTAGCATTGTTTCTCCTTAGCGTTGAGATAACTTTTCTTCGATGGTGGCAATCATTTCATCACGTACTTCTTTAACTGGGATTTCAACAATAACAGATCCCAAGAAACCACGCACCACTAAGCGTTCTGCCGTGTGTTGATCCAGACCACGACTCATGAGGTAATACATGTCTTCTGGATCCACTTGACCGATCGATGCTGCATGACCTGCTGTAACGTCATTTTCATCAATCAAGAGGATTGGGTTCGCATCTGAACGCGCTTGATCCGATAACATCAAGACACGGCTTTCTTGCTGGGCATCTGCTCCTTTAGCACCCTTGATAATATGACCGATTCCATTGAAGGTCAAGGTTCCTTTTTCAAGAATGACACCGTGTTGCAAGATATTTCCGATTGAGTTACAACCAAAGTTGGTCACGCGCGTATCAATCCCTTGCACCTGACGACCACTTGATAAGGCAACGACCTTCAAATCAGCATGACTTCCATTTCCAACCAAGTCACTGTCAAAGTCTGCAACAACATTGCCTTCATTCATAACACCGATGGCCCAATCAATGCTGGCATCCTGTCCTAGTTTCCCACGGCGACTGATGTAGGCTGTGACATTTTCACCCAGGCGGTCAATCGCCGCAAATTTCACTTGAGCACCTGAGCGGGCGATCACTTCAACCGTCACATTAGCAGTTGCTTTTGCTGTGCCATCACCTTTTGATTCCAAGCGTTCCAAATAGCTGAACTTACTGTTTTTACCAGCGATAATCAAAATGTGTTTGTTAAAAGGTACATCACTATCACTATCCTGGTAGAAAATACCTTCGATTGGTTCTGAAATTTCGACGTTATCTGGAATATAGAGGACAGCCCCACTATTAAAATATGCTGTGTGGTAAGCTGCTAGTTTGTCATCATCGTATTTGACCGAAGACATAAAGTAGTCTTCCACCACCTGCGGAATTTCTTCTAAGGCAGAATGGAAATCTGTGAAGAGGACCCCTTGGTCTGCCAAGGCTTGTGGCACCTGTTCAAAAACAGTCTGAGTTCCAACTTGGACTAATTTTAAATTTGAATCAAGGGCTGTAAAATCTGGAACATTGGCAGAAGCCTCGCTTTCTGTGATCGTCCCGTCCCCAAGATTCCAACGGTGGAATTTGACGCGTTCAATCGCTGGTAATTCCAACTGATCGATCTTGTCAAAAGCTTGTTTTCGTAAATCTTGCAGCCAACTTGGTTCAGCATGCAGTTCCGAAAAGAGGGTAATATTTTCAATACTCATTTTTTTCTCCTAATAAAGATACTATCTGTTTGATTTTATGACAACATTAGATCACTAGTCATCAGGTTATAGTTCTTCTTTATAGTCGTAACCGAGTTCTTCTGCAAGTTGGGCGTATCCTTCCCGTTCCAAGCGTGCAGCCAATTCTGGTCCACCTGAAAGCACGACACGACCTTCCATCATCACATGAACTACGTCAGGAGTAATATAGTTCAACAAACGTTGGTAGTGGGTGATGATCATTGCTCCAAAACCTTCACCCCGCATCGCATTAACCCCTTTAGATACGACCTTAAGAGCATCAATATCCAAACCAGAATCAATTTCATCCAAAAGAGCAAATGTTGGCTCCAACATCAATAATTGAAGGATTTCATTCCGTTTTTTCTCACCACCAGAGAATCCTTCATTGAGGTAGCGTTCTGCCATCTCTTCTTTCATGTTGAGCAATTCCATCTTTTCATCCAATTTGTTAATGAAATCACGAATGGAAATCTTCTCGTCCTCTTCTTTACCAGCATTCATGGCTGCACGTAAAAATTCTGCATTGGTAATTCCTGGGATTTCTGAAGGGTATTGCATAGCAAGGAACAAGCCCATCCGTGCCCGTTCGTCTACTTCCAATTCCAAGATGTTGACACCATCAAACAGAATCTCCCCTTTGGTCACTTCATAATTTGGGTTTCCCATAATCGCTGCTGACAAAGTAGATTTCCCTGTTCCATTTGGTCCCATGATGGCTGCGATCTCACCAGTTTTGAGGGTTAGGTTTACACCTTTTAAAATTTCTTTGCCTTCAATTTCAACGTGAAGGTCTTTGATTTCTAATGTCGACATTGCATTCCCTTTCTTTTTACTTTGAAGCATAGAAGGTTCTCAAAGTAAAGATTCCTTCATCACAAAGTATTTTTTTACCTTTCAAGTATATCAAAAAAAAGCCTAAATGGCTTTTCTTTTGATTAGAACTATTCTTATTTAGTTTTTTCTTTTCGTTTTTGACGAACTTCCTCCCGGTAGGAAGAATTCCCTATATAGCGCAGAACATTTAACAAAGGACTATGACTTGGCCCCAGAACCCCAATCAATTCTGCTAACAGCTCTACTCCAAACAAGAGCCCGATCACAAGTAAGACGCCCCCGATGCGAGTAGAGATATTAAGCAGCAAAGAGATCATCGAAAAGATCATCGAAATTCCATAGATTACCAATACGGTTCCTCGATGGGTTAACCCCAAGGAGAGCAGACGATGATGCAAGTGATTGCGATCCGGCTTGTAAAATTTTTGACCAGAAAGGGTCCGACGGATAATCGCCAAAAAGGTATCTGTAATCGGCACTCCAAGGATAATCATAGGGGTGACTACTGCAACTGCCGTCGCATTTTTTAAACCTTGCAAGGATAAAACAGAAATCATAAATCCTATAAACAGAGCACCGGTGTCTCCCAGATAGAGAATGGCCGGATGGTAATTAAAAGGAAAGAATCCAGCGATGGCTGCAACCAAGACAAAGATGGTCATGGTCAAAAAGAGATTGGGTACTGGTAGAAAGAAATAGGACACAATCCCCATTGTCACTAGAGAAATAATAGAGACCCCACTCACCAAGCCATCCAATCCATCAATCAGATTGACTGCATTGGTAATGGCAACAATCCAAATCACTGTCAAAAGATAAGAAAGCCACGGTTCAAAATGAAGTAAGGGACCACCAAATGGAATCTTGAAATCATTCAGCCGAAAATCTGTCAAAAACCAGACTAGACTCGCTGCAAGCAGGATACCGATCATCTTTTTCTTGGCTGACAACTCTTTGACATCATCAATCAAGCCTGTGAGAGCAATAATCCATCCCGCTCCTACGACCGGCAAGGTATAGGATAGGTAACTTTTGATTGGGGCAGTGGTGGATGTCAGCATAGGAATAAAGATGAGAGTCGCAATTGAAAAAGCGATCACAATAGACAGTCCACCCGCGCTTGGCATGGGCTTGGTATTGATCCGACGCGCATTCGGATAATCCACTGCATCAATCTTAAAGGAGAATAAGCGAACCAAGGGCGTCAATACCAAGGCAATCATAAAAGTCCCAATCAGCACCAGAACAAATTGCAAGGAAAAGGACATCATAAGCTAGCAACTTTCTTCAAATTCTCAATCGCACCAGACACCATTAGTAAGTGGCCATGTTCCTGCAGAACGGCTCGTGTCACTTCTGAATCGTCTGCATACTCCCGAATGATGGCCAGTAACCAGGTCGGATATTGAGTTGGTTGATCCTCTGTATCGATCAAGACGGTTAAATAATAATCGGATCCCATTTTGTATAATTCAGAGGTATCCACTGGAAAACTGACCATTTTTGAAAAGGCAACTGCTTGCTGGATATTTGAAAAACGCAAAATGTAATAAATATACTGACTTACTGGTGCTTCAGATGTAGGATCTTGTTCTTGATTGTCACGTAACTCTTCTTGTTCCAAATGGTGAATAGCTTCTGCATCCCCTTTTGTCTTATCAGAGATTGTTTTTTCCAAGGTTTTGATAAATTCATCTGGCGTCATGCGCGACAACTCTTCCATATCAGGAAGATCTGACAAATCCTCAAAATCCAATTGTTGATCAATTTTTGATTTGGTAACAAAAACATCCAATTTATCCGGTTTTGGTGTCACACGAAAGCTCAGCATCCCGCTATCCAGGAAGCTTTCTGGCATTTCGAGTTCATCCAAAATGGCATAGAAAAATTCTTCTGTTTTTTCTTGTGGGACAAGGAAATCAGCAATTTCCATTCCACGTTCTTCTAAGTCTTCTAGTTGGATCGTGATCTTAATTGTTGAATCACTAATTTGCTTCATCTTCATAGCATAACCTCATACTTCTAGTCTTACTATTATACTAAAAAAATGGATAGAATTCAAAAAAAGGATGCATAGAAAAGAGGTCGGGACAAAAGTCTCCAACCTCAATAAACAATTTGATCGAGTTCAACCGTTCTCTTAGAAAATTACACGGAAGAGACCATACAATAACAAGATGGAACCAAGAACAATACGGTATTTCCCAAAGACGGTGAAATCATGGTTTTTCACATAATCTGTCAAGAAGCGGATGGCGTACATGCTGACTACGAAGGCCACTCCCATCGCTACCAGTAGAATAAAGAGTTGCCCTAGTGCAAGTGAATGCCCGCCAAAAGCGAATTTCCCAACCTTTAAGAGACTAGCCCCAAACATAGCCGGGATACCCAGATAAAAGGTAAACTCTGTCACCACTGGACGGCTAACACCATTGATCAAGCCTCCTACAATCGTAGCACCTGAACGGCTTGTACCTGGAAATAGCGATAAGACTTGGAAAAGTCCGATATAAAGAGCGGTTCGATAAGGTAGCTTATGCAATTCCGTCACTGCAGGTTCGACTTGTTCCCGTCTTTCCAAATAGATAAAGGCAATCCCGTAGGTGATCAACATAATTGCAACGGAAATCGAATTGTGAAAATGCGCCTCAAACCAATCATCTAATTTAAAAACAAATACAAGAGGGAGGGTTGCAACTGCAACTTTTGCCCATAATTGCCAGGTCCGACGTACTTCTAGTGGAGATTTACCAGGTTTGAAGGGGTATAATTTATCAAAATAAATTACCACAACCGCTAGGATCGCACCCAATTGAATTACAACATTGAACATCTCCATAAAGGCTGGATCTTGGTTTTTAAACTGCACAAAATCCTGTAGTAGAATCAAGTGACCTGTACTTGAGATCGGTAGCCATTCTGTAATCCCCTCGACAATTCCAAAAAGGATCGCCTTGATTAATTCGATCAGAAACATCTTTTTCTCCTAAACTTACATTTGCTCTATTATATCATAAATCTATGGACTGGACCAGGCCTTCCAAACTAGAAGGGAAAGAGAGACTAAGACCATTCTTAGTACTGCTTAGAAGGCACCAAAGCCTCCTCCGCCTCCTCCGCCAGAGAAGCCTCCTCCACTACCAGAAGAAACTGTGAAATGACTAGCTGTCGATGCTGTCGATCCATAAGTAGACATGGCATGACTTGAGTGGGTCACATCATGATAGAATGGGGTGTAAACGAAGGCGTTTAAGGCTTGATTTTCTAACTGAATATTCCGAAGTTTCATGACCTTTGTGACCTGATCGGCTACACCATACAAGGCCGCATAGACCAATAATCGGTTCCATAGGACAAGAGACTGCAACTCTGCATCGTTGAGGTGAGCAATCTCTTTTAACATCCGACCAAAACTATCCCAGTAATAGCGTTGCTCCGCACCCGCAAGATTGACAACCCCATCTCGTAAGCATGCTTTAAAGACACCATTGAAGCGCACTGGCATAAACCAAAGTATGAGGATCCCTATCAAACAAGGAACCGAGAACCAACCCATCCCAAAGATGGCAAAGATTTCTGCTCCAAGGGCGATAAACCAAGCAGCCCAACCAAAGAAGAGGCTTCGTCTAGCTTGCGCTTCTTCATTTGCCTCTAAAGGGCGATAGTAGCTTGGCAAATGGAGATCTTCCACCTTGCGATGAACATCTTTGGCTACCTGGTTGACAGCAGCATCAAAGCGACCCTGAGCCCTACTTCCTAGCGAACGAATAGCATCTTGATCTGCTTTTTTGGCATGTTTGTATACGTCATCACTAAATTCATAATTCTTAAAGAGATCTTTAACGGTACAGGAAACCTGATCCCCAAAAGCCATATTCATAAAAGAGCGTTCAAAATCATCCACATGTCCATGAGACTTCCTGGTCAAAACGACTTCATTTCCTTGTTGCTCGTAGACAATCACTCCACGATCCATCAAATCCAGCAAAGTGGCTTGAAGCATTTTTTCAAATGTAAATACCGGAGGAGTCGCCTTCTCTTTATTGGTAGGGGAAGCCTCATCTAGTTCAGCTGAATAAACAACCGAACTCATAATCAGAGGTGCAATGTCCTGTGGAATCTCATAAAGACGAGTATCGGTTGGGTAGGTAACACCAGGCCAGATCATTTTTTTGAACCGATTGCGACCCAAGAGAGAAAGAAGCCAGAGTGCAATAATTAAGGCTGGCAAGATCCATTTCCAAAACATGCGTGTCCAGTATTTTTCTTGTTCAATTTTGGCTTGGTTCTTATGAAATTCATCCAATTTGGTCAATCCTGTATTTCGACCAGAATCATACAAAGTAGATAAGTCTGACTTCAACCAGTATCCATACAACTCCACCGCTTTTCCCTTGCCTAAGTTATAGAAAGTAGCAGAATAGATTCCATCTTCTTTTTTTACAGTCACATCTGGTCCCATAAAGGCTGTATGGATATACAGTTCCGATTGGGCATTGGCTGGTGCGAACTTAGGAATGACACGAAATTGAACTTCATCCACCTTCTGATCGCCATCTGTGATTGGTTTCCAGTTTAACTGCAAGATATCCTTGTGTGAATAAAGAAGATTTTTTAATTTCCATGTGACTTTAACCTTGACTGTATCTGTCGCTACCCCACCGTTATAAATTTTCACTCGGTAGCCATCACCTAGATTCGTAATCTCGGGTTCTCTTTGAAGATCACGGCCTTCCACCTCAACCTTTGGTGGCATCTCAATTGCGAAGCCTTGTGGCATATTCCCCGCCGTTCCTAGACTAACATACTGCCCTCTGTAAGAATCTTTGAAATAATAGACCAACTCCTCCTCATAGGTGGCGTCGTCCCAGTTGTCCAAGGTCAAGGTTCCACCATAGTACAATACATCATAAGAGGGGCTAGATGCATGGACGTTCTGACTGACAAAAAGGCAGGCCAGAAAGGCGAAAAAAACATACAAATACTTTTTCATTTGATCACGCTCCTTTGTATTATTATAGCATTTTTTAAATAAAAAGAGGAGCATGCTTGAAATGCAACCTATTTTACCGTACAATAGGAGGAGTTAAAATAAGGAAGAGGAGAAAAAATGAAAAAAACATTATTCGCGCTCTTAACAGGGCTTTTCATTTGCCTAGGCATCACACAGGTTGCTCATGCAGATGACTATTTACGAATCGGAATGGAAGCGGCCTACGCTCCTTTCAACTGGACCCAGGAAGATGATTCAAATGGAGCCGTGAAGATTGATGGTACCAACCAATATGCCAATGGGTACGATGTCCAAATCGCCAAAAAAGTTGCTGAGGATTTAGGTAAAAAACCTTTGATCGTGAAAACATCTTGGAACGGTTTAATTCCAGCACTCACATCTGGTAAAATTGATATGATTATCGCCGGGATGAGTCCCACTGCTGAACGTAAAAAAGAGGTCGCCTTCTCTAATAGCTACTATACCAGCGAGCCGGTCATGCTGGTCCGCAGAGACGGAAACTATGCGAATGCTACTAGTCTAGATGACTTTAAAGATGCAAAGGTTACCTCTCAACAAGGGGTCTACCTCTACTCGCTCATTTCTCAACTCAAAGGGGCAAAACAAGAAACCGCCATGGGAGACTTTGCTCAAATGCGTCAAGCGCTTGAATCCGGCGTCATCGATGCTTATGTTTCCGAACGACCAGAAGCCCTAACCGCTGAGTCCGCTAATTCAAAATTTAAGATGATCCAATTCAAAAAAGGATTTGAAGTTGGAGAAGAAGATGCGACCATCGCTATCGGGATGAAGAAGGGTGATACTAGACTTGACCAAGTCAATGCCGCACTAGCTAAGATTTCGTCTGAAGACCAAGTCAAACTCATGGATGATATGATTAAGAAGCAACCAGCTTCCAGTGATGCTAGTGATGATAAGCAGACATTCTTTAGCCAAATGATGAAGATTTTAAAGGATAATGGCCCACAGTTCTTACGGGGAACTGGAATGACCCTCTTAATCTCTATGACTGGAACTATCGCTGGGTTGATTATCGGTTTGTTAATCGGTGTCTTCCGAACAGCTCCGAAGGCTAAAAATAAATTCCTTGCTGGATGTCAAACTGCCTTTGGTTGGTTCCTCAATGTCTACATTGAAATCTTCCGTGGAACTCCGATGATCGTTCAATCCATGGTCATTTTCTATGGTTCCGCTCAAGCCTTCAACATTTCCTTGGATCGTACCTGGGCCGCCATCTTTATCGTATCAATCAATACCGGAGCTTATATGAGTGAGATTGTTCGTGGTGGGATCTTAGCAGTGGATCCAGGTCAGTTTGAAGCAGCGACTGCTCTAGGAATGACCCATGGACAAACCATGCGCAAGGTCGTCCTTCCACAGGTTGTTCGCAATATCTTGCCAGCAACAGGGAATGAATTTGTTATTAACATCAAGGATACATCTGTTTTAAATGTTATCTCTGTAGTTGAACTGTACTTTACAGGAAATACGGTCGCAACTCAAAACTACCAATACTTCCCAACCTTTACGATCATCGCTGTGATTTACTTCGTTCTCACCTTTACCATCACACGAATTCTTCGCTACATCGAACGTCGCTTAGATTCTGATACTTATACTACAGGTGCCAATCAAATGCAAGTCAATGAGGTGAAATAATGGCAGAAAAAATTCTTGAAATCCAACATTTAAAAAAATCTTATGGTCAAAATGAGGTTTTGAAAGATATTTCCCTTACGGTTGAAAAAGGAGAGGTGATCTCCATCATCGGGAGCTCTGGTAGCGGAAAATCAACCTTCCTTCGCTCCATCAATCTTCTAGAAACTCCTACAGCTGGAGAGATTCTCTATCGTGGACAAAATGTTCTTGATCCTGAGTATGATCTTACCCACTACCGCGAGAAATTAGGAATGGTGTTCCAAAGCTTTAATCTCTTTGAAAATTTAAATGTCTTAGAAAATACGATCGTTGCACAAACGACCGTCCTCAAGCGTGATCGTGAAACCGCAGAAAAAGTTGCCAAAGAAAATCTTGAAAAAGTCGGTATGGGATCTCAATATTGGGCTGCTCGTCCGAAACAACTTTCAGGAGGCCAAAAACAACGGGTTGCTATCGCGCGTGCCCTTTCCATGGATCCTGATGCTATCCTCTTTGATGAACCAACTTCCGCCCTGGATCCTGAAATGGTTGGGGAAGTTTTGAAGATCATGCAGGACCTCGCTAAAGAAGGTTTGACCATGATCGTCGTAACCCACGAAATGGAATTTGCCCGCGATGTCTCTAGCCGTGTCATCTTCATGGACAAGGGGGTCATTGCTGAGCAGGGAGATCCAAAAGAAATCTTTAGTAATCCCAAAGAAGAACGGACCAAGGAATTCCTTCAACGCTTCTTACACTAATCTCTTAAAACAGTTTGCTTACCAGTATGGAAGCAAGCTGTTTTTTGTACCTCCTCTTCTTTTAAGGCATAGAAAAAAACCAGAGAGGAAACTCTCTGGTTTTCAATTGGAACAACAAATTAATCTTCGAATTTTTGATGATTTTTGTCATAAAAATCAATCAATCCGAGTGCAGTTTCAAACGAGATGTTTTTCACTTTTGCACGTCCTTGAGCCAAGGCAATGATAGACATTTCACGGGCATTTGTTTCTTTACTGATACGATATCCCGTAATTTTCTTATCGCGTACCCATCCAACAACTGATTCTACTTTTTCAAAGTTCGATTTAGCCATGATCTTTCTCCTATATTATTATTTCCAATACTAATATAAATTGTTTTGCACATTTTGTCAACTAAAATCGCTGAAAATACGAACCTTTTTTAAAAAATGAGAAAAAGTTTACTTTGCTTTCAGGGCTGATAATATTTGTGTACGAATGTTTTCGACGCCATCTGGGTTAGCTGGTAGGAAAATCGTATTATTCCCTTCCTTATCTGCAAAATTATTTAAGGTATCTAAGTACTGATTGGTTAACAGAATAGACATGATTTGCTCTTCGGTCAAGTCTACATTGGCTCCTTTTAACTCTTTAATAGAGTCTGCCAATCCATCGACAATAGCCTTCCGTTGCTCGGCAATACCGACCCCGTGCAAGCGGTCTTTTTCCGCCTCAGCTTCGGCAGCAGTAACGATCTTGATCTTGTCTGCTTCTGCCAATTCCTGAGCTGCCACGCGTTTTCTTTGCGCCGCATTGATCTCGTTCATGGATTGTTTCACTTCGGCATCTGGCTCAACTTTAGTGATCAGGGTTTTTACAATAATATATCCATAAGTTGACATTTCTTCTGCCACTTGTTTTTGAACTTCAAGGGCGATTTCATCTTTTTTCTCAAATAATTCATCCAAGGTCAACTTGGGAACAGAAGAACGCAAAGCATCTTCAATGTATGATTTAATCTGTGATTCTGGACGCATCAACTTGTAGTAGGCATCCTTTACGTTGCTTTCGTTCACTCGGTATTGCGTCGCCACATTCATGGTAACGAATACGTTATCCTGAGTTTTTGTTTCAACCACGATCTCACTCTGCAAGACGCGCAATTGAACTCGTGCTGCAATTTTATCGATACCAAAAGGCGCTCGCATATGAATGCCACTATCGCTAATTTTTTGATAACGTCCGAAGCGCTCGATGATGGCAACGGATTGTTGCTTGACCACATATAGTGAGCTAATCACAATTAATCCTGCAACCAGTAGCAAGAATAAAACAAAGATAATAAATCCAGGCATAAAAAGTTCCTCCTTTTAATTTACGCATATCATATCACAAGTGTTGATAAAAAAGCAATATATTCCTTAAAAATATATTGCTTAAATGGTCGATTGTTTCTGTATGATACTCAGACGAGCATATTATAGAGTGTTTCATTGCCGTTCAAGTTAATGAAAGACGGATCAAAACGCTCGATACGGTTGACCAAGCCTGCATAGTCATGTTTATTGGCTAAAGCAACCCCAATCAAGACAGGGCCTGTTCCCTTACTAGCGCGCTTGATGTATTCAAAACGTGTGATATCATCATTTGGCCCTAAGATATCATTTACAAACTCGCGAAGGGCTCCTGGACGTTGTGGGAAGTTTACGATAAAGTAGTGTTTCACTCCATCGTAGATCAAGGCACGTTCTTCCATTTCAGGCATGCGGTTAATATCATTATTCCCACCTGAGATAATACAACAGATCGTTTTTCCCTTGATGTATTCGCGCAAGATCTCTAGAGATGCCACACTAGCAGCTCCCGCTGGTTCAGCTACGATCCCCTGCTTAGAATAAAGATCAATCAAAGTCTCTGAAATCAAACCTTCATCGACCCCAACCAGAGTTTCCACATGCTGGCGGGTTACTTCATAGGTTAATTGTCCTACTTTTTGCACGGCAATCCCATCTGCAAATTTATCAATTTCTGGTAATTTGACTGGGCCCCCTGCTTCAAAAGCAGCCTTCATGGAGCGCGCCCCTTCGGCCTCTACCCCAATAACCTCAATCCTAGGCTCTGTTTCTTTGATATAGGTTGAGACACCTGAAATGAGGCCTCCTCCACCAACAGGAACGAGGACTGCATCAAAAGCAATCGATTCTTTTCGAGCTTCCTCAAGGATTTCATAGGCTACTGTCCCTTGACCTGCCTGTACATGTGGATCGTCAAATGGGTCAATAAAGGTTCGTTTTTCTGCAAGCGTAAATTCTTGTGCTGCCTTAGCTGAAGCATCGAAAGTATCCCCGACCAACTTGATCGTTACATAGTCCCCACCAAAGAAGCGGACTTGTCCAATCTTTTGTTGCGGTGTTGTAATCGGCATGAAGATAGTCGCAGGAATCTTCATTTCATTACAAGTATAGGCAACCCCTTGGGCATGGTTTCCCGCTGAAGCACAGACAACCCCACGCTCACGCTCCTCTTTTGATAGTTGAGAAATTGCAAAATACGCTCCACGAATCTTGAAAGAACGAACGCGTTGGGCGTTTTCTTTTTTCAAATAAATTTTTGCCCCATATTTTTCTGATAAATAGTGGTCATATTCAAGGGGCGTATTAACAACGACCCCTCTTAATATTTTATGGGCCTTAGTCACATCTTTTGCTGTTATCATTTCATACCTCTGTTGCTGTGTTTTGATGAAAAAAGCAAGCCAGGGTGTCCCAACTTGCTTAGTCTTCTACAGACAATTAGTTGTAGATTTTGAAGGCGTCATCGTCGTTTTGACCAACGAATGGCATTGCTTTACGCAATTCAGCACCAACTTTTTCAATTTCAAGTTCTTCAGCTTGTTTGCGGAAGGCTTTCAAACGTGGGAAACCAGCATCGTGGTCTTCAACGAATTCACGTGCAAATTTACCTGATTGGATATCAGCAAGGGCAGCTTTCATGTTTTCTTTTACTTCTGGACCGATAACACGAGGACCAGTTACAAAATCACCAAATTCTGCAGTATTTGAACATGATTGACGCATTTTCTTGAAGCCACCTTCGTAGATCAAGTCAACGATCAATTTCATTTCATGAAGGACTTCGAAGTAAGCCAATTCAGGTGCATAACCAGCTTCTGTCAAAACTTCAAATCCAGCTTCGATCAAGCTTGTCAAACCACCCATAAGAACAGCTTGTTCACCAAACAAATCTTCTTCTGTTTCTTCTTTGAAGGTTGTTGAAAGGAGACCAACACGTGCTGAACCAACACCTTTTGCCCAGTCCATTGCGATGTCTTTCGCGTTACCAGTAGCATCTTGGTAGACAGCGTAAAGTGCTGGTACACCAAATCCTTCAGTGTAAGTACGACGTACCAAGTGACCTGGTCCTTTTGGTGCAACCATGAAGACATCTACGTCTTCAGGAGCTTTGATGTAACCAAAGTGGATATTGAAACCATGGGCAAAACCAAGAGCTTTACCAGCGCTCAAGTTTGGAGCGATTTCATCTTTGTAGATATCTTTTTGGATTTCGTCTGGTGCCAAGATCATGATGATATCAGCCAATTTAGTTGCTTCTGCAACTGGGTAAGCTTCAAATCCATCTTCTTTTGCTTTATCGAATGATTTACCAGGACGCACACCGATGATGACATCGTGACCTGAATCACGCAAGTTTTGTGCGTGAGCATGACCTTGTGAACCATAACCGATTACGGCGATTTTTTTACCATCAAGTGCTGGTACTTTAACGTCTTTTTCGTATTCCATTTGAACTGCCATAAGTAAAATCTCTTTTCTATTTTATTATTTGCCTTTTTAAGGCGGGGTTAACAATGTTAAGGCGAGAATTAATCTCGAGTAAATCCGGTTGCACCGGTGCGGGCGATGTTTTTAATCCCATAAGGTCGAATAACACGAATGAGGGCTTCGCTCTTTTCTGCATTTCCCGTCATTTGAACGGTGATAGAGCTAGGAGCTACATCGACCACAGTCGCACGGAAAGGTTGAATAATGGCCAAGATTTCCGCCCGCTTCTCAGCAGGTGCAGAAACTTTCACCAGAATCACTTCGCGCTCCAAGTGTGGTTTATCTGTGATATCACGAATGCGAATCACATCAATCTGGCGGTTGAGCTGTTTGATGATTTGCTCTACTTCATCGTGCGAAGCAACATCAATGATAATGGTAATCCGCGATACATTAGGGTTTTCAGTTGCGCCAACAGAGATACTTTCGATATTGACTTGACGTCTCGACAAGACTCCAGTAAAGCGGTTCAGAACACCTGAGCGGTTTTGAAGTTTGGCTGTTAACATTCTACGCATTAAACTTCACCCCCAACATCTCATGATTACTCTTACCAGCTGGTACCATCGGTAAGACATGCTCTTTCCGAGAAATGTCTACTTCGATGAACATTGGTACATCTTCTGTGATGACTTCCAAATCCTTCTCTAGGGTTTCAGGATTATCAAATTTATAATTCTTGATCCCGTAAGCTTGCGCCATCAATTGGAAATCCGGAAGACTATCAAAGACTGACTCTGACGTCCGACCATCATAGAAGGCTTCTTGCCATTGACGGACCATTCCAAGCGAGTGGTTGTTGAGCATAACGACCTTGATCGGAACCTTATAAATATTTAAGATCGCCAATTCTTGGTTGGTCATTTGGAAACCACCATCTCCGACAAAGAGAACAACTTCTTTATCTGGATTGGCAATTTTCGCTCCGATAGCTGCAGGAACACCAAATCCCATCGTTCCTAGACCACCAGATGTTACCAATTGGCGCTCATTTTGGTAAGGATAGTATTGAGCTGCCCACATTTGGTGTTGTCCAACGTCTGTGACGACAATAGCGTCCCCCTTGGTCAACTCTCCAATGCGTTCAATCACAGCTTGTGGTTGCACAACCCGTTCCTTCTTATCGTAAGAACGAACCCGGTTCTTATCTTGGGTCACCTTTTCGATCCACTTTTCAGTGTTGTTATGAACCGTTGGCTCTGCTAGCAACTGTTGCAAGGCTTTCTTTGCATCGCCAACCACAGGAATGTCGATAGCAATGATCTTCCCAATCTCTGCAGGATCAATGTCGATATGGGCAACCTTAGCATTTTTAGCGAAAGTCTTTGGATTCCCTGTCAAACGGTCGTCAAATCGACAACCAACACTGATCATGAAATCCGTCTCTGTCATAGCGATATTGGCCGCGAAGGATCCATGCATTCCTCCCATCCCTAGGAAAAGAGGATGACTGGTTGCAATCGTTCCTTGACCTAACAGACTGGTCACTACTGGAATCTGATAGCTCTCTGCTAGAGCAATCAACTCTTTTGCGGCTCCAGCGTAACTCACTCCACCACCAGCAAGAAGAACTGGTTTTTTAGCCTTACTCAATTGCTTCAAAATCTTTTTGATCTGCAATTCATTGGGTTCAATAGTAGGCTGGTAGCTTGGAAGCTTCACACTTGGTTCATAGATAAAATCTGTCTCTAAAGCAGACACATCCTTTGGAAGGTCAATTACCACCGGACCAGGGCGTCCAGTCGTCGCAATATGGACAGCTTCGGTGATAATTCGCGGAATATCTGCCGTCTCACGTACTTGATAGTTGTACTTGGTGATGGGCATGGTAATTCCCACAATATCTGCTTCTTGGAAGGCGTCTTTCCCGATCCCAGCACGATTGACTTGACCAGTGAAGACTAATAGGGGAACGCTATCGCTCATGGCATCTGCAATCCCTGTAATGGCATTTGTAGCCCCCGGTCCACTAGTGACGACTGCGACACCCAGCTTTCCAGTTGATTTAGCGTAGCCTTCAGCCTCATGCAAGCATCCTTGTTCATGACGACCCAAGATATGCTGGATACCCTCAAAGCTATAGATGGCATCGTATAAAGGCAAAACCGCTCCACCAGGATAACCAAAAATCGTGTCAATACCCAAATCACGCAGGGTTTCAAGAACGAGCTCTGAACCGGTTTTTGCAGTTTCTAAGGTAATTTTCTCCATGTCTCTCCTTTCCAGTACTTTGTATATCAAATTAGCATGCTACTATCATACCATTTTTAGAAAATATTTCAAGGAAAAATAGTAAATTTTCTGAATTTTCTATCCAAATCCGAATAAGAAGAGTTTCTCTAGAATTGCTATGTCTATCACAAAAAAGAGGCTGGGACAAAAGTCCTAGCCTCTTTTTTGTTTTTGGATTGTCGAGCAAGACGCAGTGGTTGAGTGGGCTCTACTACGCTGATTTCATCAGCTTTTACAKYCCTACTCAACTGTGCGGAGGTGGGACGACGAAATCGAATTCTAACGAATTACCGATTTCTGTCCCACTCTCTTTTCTTCCTTATAACCAACCCTTTTCTTGGGCAATTTTTGCTGCCTCGGTCCGGTTTTCCGCATCCAACTTGGTCAGAATGGCTGACATATAATTGCGGATGGTCCCGTTTGAGAGGAATAAGCGATCAGCAATTTCTTGGTTAGAAGCCCCTTTTGCGACTTCTTTTAAAACTGCCTTTTCTTGAGGGCTCAGAGGATTGGGATGGGTCAAGATCCCTTCCATTAATTCAGGCGAATATTCTTTTTGCCCTGCTAAAACTGCATGAAGAGTGGCCATCAAATCCGTAATGCGGCGTTCTTTTAAGACATAGGCATCGACTCCAGCCTTGAGGGCCCGCTCAAAATAGCCCGGTCGCTTAAAGGTGGTAACGATGACGACCTTGAGCTGGGGTTGTTGACTTTTAGCCCATTCCAACACTTCTAACCCTGTTTTGATGGGCATTTCGATATCTAAAATCGCAATATCGGCTGGATGTGTTTCGAGTAAACGAATGGCCTCTTGTCCATCGCCAGCCTGCAAGACATCTTCCACATCCTCTTGCAGGAGCAAGAGCTGGCAGAGAGCATCGCGCAACATACTTTGGTCTTCAGCAACTAATAAGCGCATCTTATTTCCTTTCTTGATAGGGGATCCGTATTTCTATCCTGGTCGGCTTGTGTTGATGACTGATCTCCAGCTCTCCTCCCAACAAGGCAATCCGTTCGCGAATCGAGTGCAGGTCTTTATCGGAGACTGTGGCAAAGCCGATGCCATTGTCTTCTGCGACCATTTCCACTCCTGTCTCGGTAGAGCGATAAAAGAGAAGGGCCTGTGTCGCTTTGGCATGTTTGATCATATTGGTGGCTAATTCCAGAGACACCATGGCTAGAGCAGATTCTAGGATCGGCGAGATGCTGGCTGTATCAAGCTCGTTCTGAATCTCCACTTTGATTTGAGCTACTTCCAGCATTTGCTTGACGGTTTCTAGCTCTCTTGCCAGGGTTCGCTGCTTCAAATTCTCCACAATCTCACGGACTTGGTGCATGGACTCTTGACTGATGGCTTGAATCTCTTGCACCTGCTCCTGGGCCTTCTCAACCTGACCCAATGCCAAGAATTGATCAGCTAGGTCCGCCTTGACACTGAGCATGGCAAAGGTGTGTCCTAGACTGTCATGCAGATCACGGCCAATCCGATGGCGCTCGTTTTCTGCCAGCAAGAGATTGATCTGGGCGTTTTGCTTGGCATGGTCAACTTTCAACTCTTCCATCATCTCCATCCGAACCATACTAAAGGTCATAACCGCGATAAACAAAGAGACGATCAGGACAAAAAGCCAATCATTTTCTCTCATCTCCCTATTAAATAATAGAGCTCCAAAAAGGATCAGTAGTGATCCAACAGCCGTCCAAAGAAAGGGCGAGCGAAAATCGCGAATCCCAAAACGATAGATCAAAATATTGCTCACATAATAGTAAAACCAACAAAAGCTAGTTCCAACAAAAAAGGTATTTCCTGCAATATACAGCAGAAGATAAATCCAAAAAAGCCAGGTCAGTTTCTTATTTTCAGTAATGAGGATACCTAGATAGCTTATCATAAAGAAGATGGCTAAAAAGAAATGCCACCAGGGAATCTGCCCTAAGAAAATAGAAGCAAAGGGAAAGGCCATAAAGATTAAGCCTACGTAAAACATATGGTGAATATGTTTGAGTTTTTCAATCATGAACGAACCTCAGAATGACGACGATAAACGATAACAAGGGCAAACAAGACCAGGGTAAACAAGGTTAAATAGACACTCGCAAAGACATTGACCTGTCCCTTGTTTAAAAAGGTCTTAATCAGTTCCATCAATTGATAGGTTGGAAGGCATTTGCCAATGGCTTGCATCCATTCTGGAAAGAGACTAATCGGCATCCATAGTCCACCCATGACAGCCAGCCCCATGTAAAGGAGATTGCCCACAACAGACATCAATTGACTGGAAGGAAGCAGGGTCAAAACCAGACCGAGAGCCACAAACGCTAGACTTCCTAGGATGAGAATAAAGGCTGCTAAGACCCAATCCTGTAGGGGCATATTCACATGCCGCACCACATGGCCCACGGTAAAGACAACTCCAATCGATAGGAGAAAATCGACAAAGAGACCCACAACCTTTATTAGATAATATTCTACCATAGATACGGGGGTATGGCGCAAGACTTTTTGCCAATTATTGAGTCGATCGGTTTCAAGAACGGTTGGAAAAGAAAAGATAGCCGTAGACATCATAGAAAATGCCGTCATAGAAAGGAGATAATCCCTCATAAAGTGAGCAGGTGCTCCTGGTGTTTCCTGGTACATCCCTGAAAAGAAGAGATAAAAGGCCGTGGGCATCCCAATTGATAACAAGTAATAAATAGCTTGGCGACTGGTCAAATGCCACTCAACCACGCCGAGAGCTTTCATGCGTTTCATCTTCTCTACCTACTTCCTTTGTATTTTCAAAAATAGAATCCAATAAACTTCGATTGGTTACTTCGATTTCTTGGATCGAACATCCTTCTTCTTGTAATCGACTCCACAAACGATTAGCATCCCGTGTCACAACCTGAAGGGCATCGGGTTTAGCGACCACTTCACCAATGTCTTCCATTTCTGCCACTAGAGCTTGGTAGCGCAAGGGCAGGGTGAAATGTTTTTCTACCTCTTCGCTTCTCATAGCGAGAGGTGTCGTATCCCGAAGCAAATGCCCCTGATGCAAGACCAAAATTCGATCTGCCGTGTGCTCTACTTCCTCGATGTAATGCGAAGAATAGACAATGGTCACACCTTCTTCCTTTAAATGCCCAACAATCTCCCAGAAGCGTTGGCGAGTGGAAGTATCCATTCCCGCAGTCGGCTCATCTAAGAAAAGTAAGCTAGGACGACCAATCAAGGTTAGAACAAAGGATAAGAGGCGCTTTTGACCACCAGACAACTTACTAGCCAATTGTTTCTTTTGTTCTGAGCTAAAACGTAATAAATCATCAATTTCTTCCCCTGTTAAGGGGTGGGGATAAATAGAGCGAAAGAAGTTGATCAGTTCCTGCACGGTTAACTTTTGAACGATGGCATTCTCTTGAGGGAGATAGGACACACTAGCCTTTAACTGAGGATGACCAGGCGCCTTCCCCTCTACTTCAATAATCCCAGAAGTCGCCTTCATATCTCCCAGAAGACAGTTCATCAAGGTTGTTTTCCCAGCTCCGTTTGGCCCGATCAAGGACAGACAATCCCCCCGTTCAACTGCAAAAGAAAGATCTTCTAAAATGACTTTTCCTTTGATACTTTTTTTCAAGTTCTCTACTCTAATGACGCTCATGATACTCTCCTTTCAACCAGGCTTAAACGGCCGGAATGATGGCAAAAACAACCAGGGTTACTCCCGTTGTTTTCATTGCTCCATCTCCTTTTTAACCGCCTTGATCATTTTCAATCCTTCTTGAACCGCCCAGCTCATGATGCCAATCCCAGCAAATAATTCCCAAGGAAAATGGTAATAGAGACTATCATCCTTTGAAAAGATCAAATAGACGACCATCCCCACCACTGTTAACGTAAACACTTTATAGAACCATTGTTTCATTTTTCCTTACCTCTTACTTTCTGACTATATTATAGCGAAAGAAAATAACAGCCACTAGATAATTTTGTCACTCGCTCACATGACAAAAGTCACTAAAAAAAGCCAAGTGACTTCACTCGACTTTTTCTATTCTTCTTACTGACCTTCTTCTTTCATGCCATGCAGTTTCAAGGCCTTGACCAAGGCATCTGCCTTCATGTTTTTCAAATCATTGAGACCAGCATCTTTGAAGTAAGAAATTTCTTCTAGAGACTTGGCATCAATTTGGTTGAGGTCAATCACACTGGTTGAGAGCAATTTCTTTTCTGGTGTGACTGTGTATTCCAAACTAAAACCGGGAACGGTTTTTAGCTTCTTATAGTCTTCATTTTGCTCCAGCAAAGCTTGAATGGCTGCCGTGAGCTCTTCAGGTGACTTCTCTGCTGCGATAGTTCTAAGTTGTTGGGGCAGATCAGCTGTCACTTCGATACGAAGGTTTTCAACCTTATCTCCCTTAGATTTGATGATATCCCGGTGTTTTGTTCCATTGATATCTCCTACTAAGGTTGTGGTTTTTTCTTCATTTTTTACTTCTTTTTTAACAGAGGAACTGCTAGATGAGCTAGCGGTTGTAGTTTTCTTTGTTTGGGATTGCGAACAACCAGTCAATACCAAAATGGCTAGCCCAAGGGTTACAAAAAATTTCTTCATTTTTATAACTCTCCTTTCACATACTGATACCAGTATAACATATCGCGTCTTTCTTGTCTAAAAACTCCACTGCTCAAACCATTTCCCCCTCTTTTCAAGCTCTTCCATTTGAATAAAAATCTGATGAATGTGAGACTTTTTGCAGAAACCCCTTTTTCTCACGAATAAAGCTTCCGTGTAGGGGTCGCTTCAATCTCAATCCCTCTGAATCACGCTGCTTTCATAGGGAATCTCCTCGTTTTTCTATATACAAAAAAAGGTTCCGAAAGGAACCTTCTGTTCAATTATTCTACACTAAACAAGTATGGGTAGACTGGTTGGCCACCTTGGTGGATTTCCACTTCTACATCTTCGTATTTTTCAGCAAGGGCTTGGGCCAATTCATTTGCCAACTCCTCACTGCCGTCTTCACCGACATAGATGGTCACAATTTCACTGTCTTCATCCAACATATGAGCGAATGTTTCTTCCAAGGTTTCCATCATATCTGGATTTGAAACAACGATTTTGCCATCGACCATTCCAAGATTATCATTTTCATGGATTTCAAGCCCATCAATAGTGGTATCGCGAACCGCTGTTGTCACACTACCAGACGCAACATCACCCAATGAAGCGCTCATGCGTTCGTAGTTTTCTTCGATCGATTTGCTTTCATCAAAGGCAAGAAGACTAGTCAATCCTTGAGGGATAGTCTTGGTCTCAACAACTGCTGCAGGTTGATCAATCACTTCTGCTGCAGATTGAGCCGCCATCAAGATATTTTTGTTGTTTGGCAAGATAATGATGTTGCGCGCATTCAACTCTTCAACCGCTTTGACAAAGTCTTCTGTTGATGGGTTCATGGTTTGACCACCAGAGATGATGTAATCAACTCCTTGCGCTTTAAAGATATCAGCCAATCCGTCACCAGCAACTACTGCGATGATGGCATATTCTTTTTCTTCAACTGGCTTCGCTTGACGCTCTTCTTTTTCAACTTGCGCTTCGTGTTGGTTACGCATGTTGTCGACTTTGACCTTGACCAAGCTTCCGTACTTAAGACCTTCTTGCATGACAAGACCTGGATCTTCTGTATGGACGTGAACTTTGACAATCTCATCGTCATTCACCACCAATAGGGAATCCCCAAGGTTGTTCAAATAGTTACGGAATTCATCGTAATCGAAGTCTTTGACATAGGTTGGACCTTGTTTCAAAGCGACCATGATTTCTGTACAGTAACCAAACTTGATGTCTTCAGTTGCGACATGGCCAGCGACTGACTTGTGGTGTTCTGCATTGATCATTTCTGACATGGTTGCAGGTGTTGCTTGGAACTCTTCAGAAGCGATGAATTCACCTGTCAAGGCTGACAAGAATCCTTCATAGATGAAGACCAACCCTTGACCACCAGAGTCTACCACGCCAACTTCTTTCAAGACCGGCAACATATCTGGAGTCTTAGCAAGAGCTGTTTTAGCACCTTCAAGAGCTGCACGCATGACTTCTACTGCATCGTTGGTAGATTCTGCTTTTTTCTTGGCACCGATGGCTGCCCCACGAGAAACCGTCAAAATGGTTCCTTCAACTGGCTTCATAACGGCTTTATAAGCAACTTCTACCCCAGATTGGAAGGCTGCTGCAAGTGCTGCTCCATCCAATTCTTCTTTGTCTTTGACACTTTGAGAAAAACCGCGGAACAATTGAGAAGTGATGACTCCTGAGTTCCCACGCGCACCCATCAAGAGACCTTTAGCGAAGATCCCTGCTGCTTCTCCAACAGTTGAAGCAGAACGGTCAGATACTTCTTTAGCCCCATTTTCGATGGTCATTCCCATATTGGTTCCTGTATCTCCATCTGGTACAGGAAAGACGTTCAAAGAGTTTACATATTCCGCTTGTTTATTTAAGCGCGTAGCCCCCGCTTGAACCATTTCTTGAAATAAACTTGTAGTAATATTAGCCACGATTATTCTCCCACAATCTTGATATTTTGAATATAGACATTCACAGTATCCGTAGTGATTCCAAGTTGATTTTCCAAACTAAATTTCACACGTTCTTGAATATTTTTTGAGACTTCGCTAATTTTTGTTCCATAGCTCAAAACAGTGTAAACATCAACTGCGATAGTTCCTGCTTCCGTTGTTTTGACAACAACACCTTTAGAGAAGTTTTCTTTCCCTAGGAGGGCTTGGAAATTATCTTTGATCGCATTTTTGCTGGCCATTCCAACCACACCGAAGATCTCAGTAGCGGCACCGCCTACAACAGTTGCGATAACCTCATCAGTCAATTCAATTTGACCGTCCTTTGTATTGATTTTTACTGTCATAATTCTACCTCAAAAGTATTTTATATTCTATTTTACCATAAAAGAGATCAGCTGTAAAAGGGTAGGGATTATTCTTCTCCCGCTGTGACAGCTGTCTCTAGAGAAAAAGAAAAGAACCTCTATGAGGTTCTATATTCTTTATTAAACGCGTTCTACTTTACCAGATTTCAATGCACGAGCTGAAGCCCAAACTTTTTTAGGTTTACCATCGATAAGGACAGTTACTTTTTGAAGGTTTGGTTTTACGGCACGTTTTGTTTGGTTCATAGCGTGTGAACGATTGTTACCTGATACAGTCTTACGACCTGTGAAATAACATACTTTAGCCATTTCTGTGTTTCCTCCTATTAGATCTAATATAACGGATGTGCTAGCACCACATACCGTACTATATTACCAAAAAAAATCTCTCTTGGCAAGCTTTTGGCCAAAGTTTTTCATTTCCGACTTAAGAAAACGAATTCGCTCCGACATAGATAATTTCCAGATTTCCTAAGGAAACATCGCCCGTAATGTAGAAATCCTTGCTTGTCAGAGCACTTGGATTTTCCTGATGTTGGATCGCTGAGAGGGAATTATCCACATTTACATGGACACGCCAATCACTTGGTACATAGAGACTCAAACTTCCAAGGGAAACATCGACAACAAACTGAGCAGATGGACCCTCGATGCGGCAATTGTCAAAATAAACCGATGCTTCTCCCATACTCACATCTGCACTTCCGCGGGTAAAGTGTTGGTCATTGAGATATTTTGTCACTGTTGAAAAAGTGACATCAATGTCATTGCCATCCGACTTACTCATGGACCCAGCAGAATAGGAAGCTAGGCGGGCTTTTGTTTTCTTAGAGGGTTTAAACAAAATGTTGAGCCCAATCACAGCGAGAATTGAGGAAAGGATGACAACTGAATTTGAAACTGGGAGGAAATGGTATTGCCCATTGAGACAAAAGAGGGCTAAAAGTCCATAGATGAAGCCCCAACCAAAATGGCGTTTTAAGAAACTAGAGAGGGACAGAACGGCAAGCAAGGTAACCCAAGCTAAGGTCCAGATGCTGATGTCCCATTTTACAAAATAGCCCTGTAAAAGGATTAAGGCTGCTAAAAGGATTAAGAATACTCCAATTAATTTTTTTCTCATGATATTACCTCATTTCATTTAGTCGTTCTTTTAAGAGTTGATAGTAGCGTCTAGATACGTGAACCTGCTTATGGGTCTGGTAGAAATTGACCGTGCTGGTCCCTGAAAAAGACTTTTCTAGAGAATAGATCTGCTTTGCGTTGACAATGGTGGATTTGGAAATTCGACAAAAGGCGATGGGAAGTAGCTCCTCCAACTCATAGAGCTTCTGTTTGACCTCATAGGCCTCGTCCTTGGTGTGTCCAAAAATCTTCTCCCCGTCCGTCTCAAAAAAGAGGATCGATGCCACATCCAGAAAATACTCACTTCGATCCTTGTAGAAGGCCAAAGGAGCGACCTTTTGTTCTAGGATTCTCTCTTGCAGCTGGGTCAATTCCGGGGTCAAGCGCGGAGCTCGAATCAAGATCTCAGGCTCATCCGTTGATGGATCCAATTCGATTCTAACTTTCATAAAACTCCTTTCCCAACGTTTTGATAGTACCATTATAACAGCTGTTGAAAACAAAACAAGGGCTTTTCAGTAAGTGGCACGTTTTCCCCATCAAGAGGTCGTATTTGAGAAGTAAAAAAGAGAGTGGGACAGAAATCGGTAATTCGTTAGAATTCGATTCCGTCGTCCCACCTCCGCACAGTTGAGTAGGGCTGTATAAGCTGATGAAATCAGCGTAGTAGAGCCCACTCAACCACTGCGTCTTGCTCTACAATCCAAAGACAATTGAGAGGCTAGGATTTTTATCCCAGCCTCCTTCCTTTATTTATTGCTATTTTTATCCGGTAAAAGAAAACTAAGACCCAGGCAAGCAAACACACCTGCTGTGATGACCATACCATTTGAAACCGGCAGGACATCGTAAATCGCATTTGCGATCATAAATGCGATCAAGGCGCAGATAACACTTGCCTTGTAATCTTTTTTCAAGAGATTTTCAAGTGTAAAGAAAGCAAATAAGAGAACAGGGAACAAAGGCCAGATATTCACATCGATCTTTGGAAAGCCAACCATTCCCATTACCACAACTGCAAGAGCAGCAAGAATCAATGCAAGTCCAAGTAATTTTTTCATCATATACCTCATTTTGATTATTCGGAAGTATTTCTTCCTTTGATGATTCTATGATAGCAGAGAGCTCCTACGGAGACAAGGACTTTTGACTAAGCGGTCAAAAATGGTGCCTATGCGGTCAAAAAAAGAAACGAGACCGAACGAATATGTGATGAACATCATTCGTCGTCTCGCTCCTTCAAAGTCGTTTCTTCCTATGCCGATTGCAGGGATCGAACCTGTGACCTACGCGTTACGAGTGCGTTGCTCTACCAACTGAGCTAAATCGGCGATTACCTTCTTAGTATAGCACTCTGATAGCGGATGTCAAGCACTTTTAGTTGATCTTTTTAATCAGAATCTGACATGGATTCTGTGGATCCCATAGTTGCGGAAAAATCTCTAATTTTTTAAAACCAAGACTGCGATAAAAGACATTTGTTCGGTCATAATCTTTATTTGAACCTTCTGCGACTGTTTTGACCTGTAGGTAGGCCACTTGTTTGACTGCTTCTCTTTCTATAGTCGTAACTAATTCCCTTCCAATTCCTTGACCTTGGAATGATTTTTTCACGCCTAGACAGTCAATTTCAGCACAATCTTCACTCGAATATGATAAACTTATAAACCCTACTACATCACTTTCTTGATAAGCAGCTCAAACTCGTAAATCCTTAGCTCCTTCAATGTAGGCTTGCGTGCTTTCTGGTATTCCAAACCATTCTGGCAAATCCCTTAAAATCTCAGCGACAACTGCCATTTTTTGATCTTCACCCTTGACTTCTTTAATTACAAACATCATAAGTTCCTTTCTTGATTTTAGTCTTACTTTACCTCTTACGAACCAGCACTTTCGTAGGCATCCAATCCCCTGTCCCAAAGTTTGAGGGAAATAACAAAGAAAACAAGGGAAATCAGAATCAAACCACCAATATTAAAGAGTCCATCCTTGTCCTGCAAGAAATAGCTGGCAGGATAGTAGGCCGTAAAGGCGAAAGGTACAATAAAGCTAATTAACCAACGAAGGAGCGAATTGTAAATAGAAATAGGATACTTGGCAAAATCATTAAACATATAGAAAATGTAAATCATGGCACCTGACTGCTTGGTCCAAAAAGCGATGCTGGCTGTAGCAATTTTCAAGGAAGTATAAATCAAGGTCGCAAAAGGAATACAAACTAGAAAAATCAGGAATTTTGGAAGAGTCCAAGCAATGCTAGTCGCCGTTGTCGCTAGTAAAATTCCACCGACCAAAAGTTCACCCAAGGCATCAATCTGAAAGGTCTCAACGAGGATGTGAAAGAGAGGATTGATAGGACGAGTCAGATACTTGTCAAACTCCCCTTTTCGAACTAGTCGTTGACCTAAAGCCCAGAGATTGTCAAAAAAGAGATGATCTAGTCCCTTTGGAATTAAGGAAAATCCATAGATAAAGGCAATTTCTTGAAAAGTCCAACCTTCTAGGGAGGGAATGTGTTGAAAGATGACATTGAGAAACAAGAGGTTCAGGCCTTGAGTCAGAAAGACTCCCAACACACCAACCACAAAATCTACCTTGTATTCCATGATTTGCTTGATGTACTGTCTGATAAAAATCAGATGCATGCGTTGATATTTTTTCATACTAACCTCCCTGAATGGTGATAAATGACTGGACTCGTTTCCAAATCAACTGAGACAAGCCCACCATCACTATAAGCCAGAAAAGCTGAAGCAAAAGTGCTTGAAGAATCTGACTAGCATCGTATTTCCCAACAATAATCATGACCGGAGTGTAAATTAAGGATGAGAAAGGTAAGAAGGACAGAATATCTGAAATGACCTTTGGAAAGAAAGCCAAGGGAATCAAACTCCCAGACATAAAGGCCACTATGGAAGTCTTAAGTAGGTTGGAACCCCAAAGATTTTTAAATACAAAGGCTGAAAATCCAAAGCAGATATTAAAGAAAAAGTTAATCAGATAGGCCAGCGTTAAGCTAAAAAGATAAAGGGTAGTTAGTCCCAGCACTTCTACAATTCCTTGCCCAGACAAGATTTTCATCAAAACAATGACACTTAAAAATGGCAGTCCAACAGAGATAAAAATCAACCACCTGGAACCAAGCTCCGTAAAGAGGTAAGAAGCCGCAAAATGCACTGGTCGCAACAAGCGCATGATAATGGAACCATCCTTGACCTCATCACCAATCATAAAGGAAGAATCCGACCTAGTCAGAAGATTAGTCACAAAACTCATGATGATGTAGAGGGTGATATCCGCCATACTGAAGCCCTGAATCAAAGGCTCCTGGGAGGAATCAAAGACAGCCTTCCATAGATAAAAAGCCACAAAAGCACCCATGACATCGCCAATCCGATAAAGAATAAAGTTGACTCGATAGCTAATCAACTCCTGAATCCCTGCATTGATAAAGGGTTTATAACGTCTCCACAATTTGACCATCTTAGAGCTCCTTTCGATAGAAGCGACGGATAATATCTTCAATATCCGTATCTACCATCTTCAAATCACGGACCTCAAAATCAGATAAGGTTTGCTTGATAATATCGGCCGACTGGTAGCGGGAACTATCGAATTCAATATTGAGAGTATTTCCTTGTCTATCAATGGACATATCAGGCAAGCCCTCATAATGAGAGACGAGATGATTTTGACCTGGCGTCAGGTCAAAGGAGAGAGTCTTCATCTTTCCAAAGGTCTCCTTGAGCTGGCTAACCGTTCCATCAAAAATCTCTTGCCCCTTATCAATCATAAAAATCCGATCACAGAGTTGCTCAATATCACTCAAATCATGAGTAGTCAAGAGAATAGTTGTCTCTTCCTCCTGATTAATCTGGGTAATGGCCCGACGAATGTTGTCCTTGACCGACACATCCAAACCAATAGTCGGTTCATCTAAAAAGAGAACTTTGGGATTGTGAAGCAAGGAAGCCGCAATATCCGCCCGCATCCGTTGACCTAGTGAAAGAGTCCGCACAGGATCCTTGATAAATTCCTTCAAATCCAAAACTTCATTCAAAAAGTCCATGCGCTTATGGAAAAGCGAGTCCGGTACATCATAGATCTCTTTCAAAACCGTGTAGGTCTCTTGCAGAGCCAAATCCCACCATAACTGGGTGCGTTGTCCGAAAACGACTCCAATATCCTTGACATAATCTTGGCGATTATCCTGCGGAATCTTGCCGTTAATCCGACAAAAGCCAGATGTGGGCTTCAAAATTCCTGTCAGCATTTTGATGGTGGTTGACTTCCCAGCACCATTTGCTCCGATAAATCCTAAAATCTGCCCTTTTGGAACTTCAAAAGTTAAATCCTTGACCGCTTCAAAGGTTTGCTTTTCAGGATGAATAAAGGAGCGCAAGGCTCCCTTTAACCCCGGCTCCTTAACTGTCTTCACAAAATTTTTCCGAAGATGTTGCACTTCTATCATTGCCATATCTATCTCCCTATCGTAAGAAGCAACATTGTATTTTTGACTACAAATATTCTAAATCCTTACTTTCTACACTTACTCAATATTATTACAGAAGGCTTTATACCAACCTATTATAATCCAATAAAAAAAAGAATGCAAGCGTTTGCTTATAGATTATGAAATTAGAAATTTCTCTCTTGAAATAATGCTTTTGAGTCAGAAATTCTGGTTTAATAGTTTCCATAAAACACCAAAAAACCTGCCCTTAGGGGCAGGCTTATTGTTAAGAAAAAGAATTTTTTTAATCGAGAAAATTAACGATTCTACTGTTAATCCTTCAGCATTTAATTATTATCATCAGTCTCAATGGATTTTTAAGCCCTCAATTATTCTCTAAAAATTCTTTAATACGAGAAACAATAGCATCGCTTTGATAATGATAGAGGTCGTGAGGCACATCCATATAATCGACTTGAACATTAGACTGGTCGCTTGCAAATCTCTCTGCATAACGTTGCCACTCTGATTGGCTAAAGGTCGTGCCTTCACCGTTAGAAACCAGGAGTAAGGCTGGAATTTTCGAATTAATGCTAGATGGAACTTTCTTGGCATTTTCCTTTGCCAAACGGGATTCATGAAGCATGGCTTGTGACATCAACTGCTTATATGCTAGTAATTTATATTGTTGTCGTTCAGTTTCAGTCAGAGTTGGATTTTTTATATAAAAGGACTCAGGGAAATAGCGTAATAAGCCAATCTTACTGCTCCAATAAGCCACAGTAAGCAAGGCCTGATTATCCTTTAAATCTTCATAACTCGCTGGCAAGGCCCAATCCAGGCCAATCAAAGCCTTCACTTCATTCGGATATTTCTCTTGCCAAGCAAGACTCTCTAAACTAGCCATAGAATGCGAAATAATCACATAAGGACCTGAAACATGAGCTTGCGCCAAAGCTTGACGGGTCTCAGAAAGGACCTCCATCACATCTCTTGAACGATCACTATCTTCACTAAAACCATATCCTGCTCGCTCCACGACAACAACTTTGTATTTTTTGGAAAGGGAATCTGATAGATTCTTAAAGTCTAGGATAGGAGAGGCAATCCCTGCACCTGAAAGAAGAACGATTGTTTCAGACCCTTCTCCTTTAACAGAGACATTCATTCGATGTCCATTGACTGTAACTTGTTTACCAATGGGTGTGAGAAGCTTACTTTCATTTCGTAAACTGAATTGATGAAAAACAAATGTAGCACCTAAAAAGAGCAGGAGAAAGCCACAAACGATCCAGCTCCACAGTTTGAATTTTTTCATAGGCATATTGTACAAAAATTAACCTCTGGAAGCAACCTTTCCCAAACAAAAAAACAAGATCCACATGGGACCTTGCTTTCCTGTTTTTTAATTAAGCTTTGCCTTCTGAACCGAATACGTCGATACGTTCTTCAACAGCTGCTGTAATTGCTTCGAAACCTGGTTTCAAGAATTTACGTGGGTCGAAGAGTTTCTTCTTGTCGTATTCTGCTTCGTTTGCATCGTATTCACGTACGAATTGACGAGTAGCATTTGCAAATGCGATTTGGCATTCAGTGTTCACGTTAACTTTTGCAACACCAAGTTTGATAGCTGCTTGGATTTGATCATCAGGGATACCTGATCCACCGTGCAATACGATTGGGAATCCTGGAACAGCTTCAGTCAATTTTTGCAAGTGGTCAAGGTGAAGACCTTTCCAGTTTGCTGGGTAAGGACCGTGGATGTTACCGATACCTGCAGCCAAGAAGTCGATTCCTGTAGCAACCATTGCTTTAGCGTCTTCGATTGGTGCCAATTCACCGTCACCGATGATCCCGTCTTCTTCACCACCGATAGTACCAACTTCAGCTTCTACTGAGATACCTTTAGCATGAGCTTTTTCAACGACATCTTTCGCCAATTTAAGGTTTTCTTCAACTGGAAGGTGTGAACCGTCAAACATGATTGAAGTGTAACCAGCTTCGATACATTCAAGAGCATCGTCGTAGTGACCATGGTCAAGGTGAATAGCAACTGGTACAGTGATACCCATTGATTCTACAAGGTTTTCAATAAGGGCTTTACATACTTTGTAACCACCCATGTATTTAGCAGCACCCATAGAAGTTTGGATAAGTACTGGAGCTTTCTTAGCTTCTGCTGCACGCAAGATAGCTTGAGTCCACTCAAGGTTGTTTGTGTTAAATCCACCAACTGCATAACCATTGTCACGAGCTGCTTGGACAAATTTTTCTGCTGAAACGATTGCCATTAGTCATAGGCCTCCTATATATTTTTGTGGGGTTAATCCCACTTACATTGTTTATTTTATCACTTTTTAGATGAAATTGCTAGTTTTTCCTGTGCCTTTAAGCGATTTCTTACGATAAATGAGGAGGAACCCTCTCTCTCCTAAGACTTCTATCCTATTCAAAAAGCAAAAAAGGGGCGCAAGCCCCTTTCAATCCTTCTCTTTAAAATTTTTTAATGAAAGGAGAAAAGCAATCCCGCAAATCACAAGGAGTCCACCTGCGACCCATTGAGAATAGAAATAAGCAGCAAATAACTGACTGTCGGTAAACATTTTCCCAAGAAGTCCGTTTACCAATCCCTCAAGAAAGGGAATATTCTCACACACAGCAAGGATTGAGGCAAGAAAGAGAATACTGCCCGCTATCAGAAAAAGATAAAGAATCCATTTTTTGATTCTTTTTTCATCTCTGAGCAGATACTTAGAAGCAATCGCCACTAAAAAAATGAAAACATTCCATATGTTTAAGGCGATAAAATATCTAAAAGTATCCTTGTATGCGCCTATCCCCATCGCTAAAATCAGGATAGGACCGAAAAAATTAATGGCACTTCCCAATAGTGCAAAGAGGCCATCGACCAAAACCAGATACTTCTTCTTCATGTTCTCACCTCATCTCACACCTATTCTACCACAAAGAGATTTGAAAACAAAAAAAGATAGCCGAAGCTATCTTGATCCGATGCGGAGAGAGGGACTTGAACCCTCACGACCTAAAGCGGTCACAGGATCCTTAGTCCTGCGCGTCTGCCAATTCCGCCATCCCCGCGATTGAGTACTTTACTAGTATATCAATCAACGACTTTTTTGTCAAGATTTTTTTCAAACTTTTTTCAGAGTTTGTCATTTTTTCACAAAAGGGAGCAGGTCCTTCAACCTGCTCCCTTGATTTTTATTTGCTATCGTGGTTTTCAACTGCCGCTGTGATAAAGGCTGTGTAAAGTCCTTCTGGGCGGTTTGGACGGCTTGACAATTCTGGGTGGTATTGGCAAGCAACAAAGAATTTGTTTTCTGGGATTTCAACGATTTCGACCAAACGGTTGTCTGGTGAAACGCCTGAGAAGACAAATCCTGCTTCTTCGAACTGTTCACGGAAAGCATTGTTAAACTCATAACGGTGACGGTGGCGACGTTGTACCACTTCTTGATTGTCATAGGCAGCTGCTGCTTTTGAGCCTCGTTTGAGTTTAGATGGGTAAAGACCGAGACGGAGCGTTCCTCCCATGTCTTCCACATCGATTTGGTCCCGCATGATATCGATAATCGGATACTTGGTTTCTGGATCCAATTCGGATGAATTAGCCCCTTCCAAGCCTAAAACGTGACGGGCAAACTCGATACAAGTCAACTGCATCCCCAAGCAGACACCCAACATTGGGACGTCCTGTTCACGCGCATACTTGATGGCTTGAATTTTTCCTTCTGTTCCCCGTTGACCAAAACCACCTGGGACAATGATCCCATCCGCGTCTCCAAGGAGTTCTGCCACGTTATCAGCAGTCACATCATTGGCATTAACCCAATTAATCTTGACTTCTGCATCGTTGGCATACCCTGAGTGCTTCAAAGCCTCAACGACAGAAATGTAGGCATCTTGCAATTCTACGTATTTTCCAACCAAGGAAATCTTGACCTGTTTCTTGAGGTTCATGACCTTGTCGACCATCGCAGACCATTCTGTCATATCTGCTGCAGGAACATCCAATTTCAAATGGTCACAAACGATTTGGTCCATATTTTGTGCTTGCAAGTTCAATGGGATTTGGTACAAATGTTCCACATCCAGTGATTCGATGACAGCTTCTGGTGCGACATCACAGAATTGAGCCAACTTGTTCTTAATTCCTTGACCAGCTGGTTTTTCTGTACGGATGACCAACATATTTGGTTGAATCCCAAGACCACGCAATTCTTTCACAGAGTGTTGCGTCGGCTTGGTTTTCATTTCTCCCGCAGCCTTTAAGTAAGGAAGAAGGGTGGTGTGGATGTACATAACATTTTCAGCACCAACATCTGCCTTCATTTGACGAAGAGCTTCAAGGAATGGAAGGGATTCAATGTCTCCAACTGTTCCCCCGACTTCTGTGATGATGACATCTGAATCCGTCGTCGTCGCTGCTCGTTTGATCTTTTCTTTCAAAGCATCTGTGATATGAGGAATAACCTGTACAGTCGCGCCCAAGTATTCTCCACGACGTTCCTTTCGAAGGACTTCGCTATAAATTTTCCCTGTTGTCACATTTGAGTACTTATTCAAATTGATATCAATGAAGCGTTCATAGTGACCAAGGTCCAAGTCTGTCTCTGCGCCATCGTCTGTGACAAATACTTCCCCGTGTTGGTAAGGACTCATCGTCCCTGGGTCAATATTGATATAAGGGTCAAATTTTTGGATGGTCACTTTCAATCCACGATTTTTGAGCAAGCGACCAAGACTTGCTGCGACAATCCCTTTCCCGATGGATGATACGACACCACCCGTGACAAAAATATATTTTGTTGACATGTGCTTTCCTCTTCTTCTAATGTTGTAGAGGCCATTCCTCTTTGCAGAAAAAACAAAAATAGCTCCCTAATCCTTAGGGAGCTCCGACCTCAAAATGAGGTGCCCGAACAATATCTTACCGCAAATGGTCTACTTTGTCAAATTGAAAATTTCATGAAAATAATTTTCGCTGTTTACACGACCTTTTCCACTCCATTTTGTGTGACGAGAAATTTCTCAAATTGAAGCTGAGGCATGCAAAGAGCAAGGTCCTTGTGGATTCGTTCTAGCGCTTCTAAACGCATCTCGACTGACGTCTCGGTATTTCCTTGGATGACAAAGAGGGCGTTTTGCGTAGTCTCCTCAAATTTGTAATGGTCACTATCGCGTACATCCAACCAAGCCAGAACTCCTTTTTGATCCCGGTAGACAGGATCTGTCGGTGCGACATGTTTTTCACTAGAAAGGATAGGGAGAAAGAGATCGTCTCTTTGACTCACTGTAAATTCAATCGGTCCCTCAATCTTATCTAGGTCATGTCCTCCGATCGCGAGAAAAGACTTCAGAGATTCGACATTATAGATATCGATGATGCTATTGATCTGAGGAAGAGCTCCTCGATGCTGGATGTTTCGGATAAGAGCTAGGACTGTTGGTGGATTTTTCTTGATGCTACGCCCTACTTTTTGCAAAAGGTCTGTATACCCTTTAATGACAGGAGATGCCACTACTTCTTCTGTCTGACACTGGAGCGCCCATTGTTCAAGCTCTTTCTTCTTTTCAAGAAAAGAAGGGAGCAAAACTGCTTGAGGATCCACATTTCTAGCAATTCCGACCACAACTGTATCAATACCAAGAGCTACTAAACTTTGATCTAAACGAAAGTCCATCTGGAACACCTCCTATTGGGAAACCTTACACGTTTATCATACATCATTTCATCACTTTTTTCAATGCAAACAAAAAGAGAGTGGGACAGAAATCGGTCATTCGTTAGAATTCGATTTCGTCGTCCCACCTCCGCACAGTTGAGTAGGGCTGTAAAAGCTAATGAAATCAGCGTAGTAGAGCCCACTCAACCACTGCGTCTTGCTCGACAATCCAAAAACAATTGAGAGGCTAGGACTTTTGTCCCAGCCTCTTCTTATGATTTATTCTTCTTCCTCGTCTTCAGAATCCTCTTCTTCGTCGTCTTCTTCGCTCAATTCAACTTCCTCACCTAAATCATCTGGTACGATTTCATTGATTTCAGCATCGTAAGCTTCGACTTCACTCTTTTCATCATCTGGATTTTCTTCATCATATGAAAGAGCTGGATCTGCTTCGTAAACTTCTTCGTCTTCTGGATCGTCGTCGTTGTAGTCGATCGCATCTTCGTCTCCATCCATGAAGGCATTGACACGTTTTTTCTTCCGTTTCTTAGGAGTTTCATCTTCATCTGTTTCTTCAAGAGCGATGATTTCTTCGTCAACTTCATCGATAGCATACCATGAACGAAGACCCCATTTGTTATCTCCAAGTGGGATAAAGCTTCCATCTACATTCAATTCTGTGTAGAACAATGGGAGGGCTTCACGGATCTCGCTGTTTGATTTTTCAAGGTAATTTTGAATTTCATTTACAAGATCGCTAAAGTACATTTCATGGTCACGTCCGCGTAATTCCAAAATCGCACGCGCCACTTCAATCATAGAAAGTTCACTTTTTTCTTGTCCAGCAAATACTTCTAATTCCAAGGGTAAATCTCCTTATGTTTCATTTCCTAAATGGAGAAGGATCCGGTCTTCAACCTCATCCTATCCTCAATGATAGATTGAAAACTACTCGTCACTAAATCTATCACGCATTTTATCGTTACACTCTATTGTACGATAAATTTCCCCTTTCGTCAAAGGAAAATTCCAGGATTCTCCATGAAATCAAAAAAAGAAGAGCCTCACGGCTCTTCTTTTTATTCTCAATTATTTTACTTTTGCTGTGCTTGTGATCACGTTCACTGCTTTCTTCACTGTGATGTCATGTTTCAACATTTCTGGTGAAAGAAGGTTGCGAACTTGTTCAACTGGCATGTTGTAATCTGCTGCCAATTGTTCGATTTCAGCGTTGATTTCTTCTTCAGTTGCTTCGAAGCCTTCTGCTTTCGCTACTGCTTCAACCACAAGGTTTGTCTTCGTACGGCTTTCAGCTTCTGCTTCGTATTGTTTGTGAAGATCTTCTTGAGTTGTTCCAGTGATTTGGAAGTACATTTCAGGTGAGATACCTTGACGTTGCATGTTTCCAAGGAACTCGTTGATTGAACGGTGTACTTCTTCGTGGATCATTTCTTCTGGAAGGTCAACGATTTCAGCGTTTTCAACTGCAAGATCGATTGCTGCTGCTTCTACTGCATCGTTGTATGCTTCTTCTTTAGCTGCTGCCAATTCTTTGCGGTATTTTTCTTTCAATTCAGCAAGAGTTTCAACTTCTTCGTCGATGTCTTTTGCCAATTCATCGTCAAGAGCTGGTACTTCTTTTGCTTTTACTTCGTGGATAGTTGTCACGAATTTCGCTTCTTTACCTGCAAGGTCAGCTGCTTGGTAGTCTTCTGGGAATGTTACGATCACGTCAACTGTTTCACCAGCAGAGTGTCCAACCAATTGGTCTTCGAAACCTGGGATGAATTGACCTGAACCAAGTCCAAGTGAGAAGTTGTCACCTTTACCACCGTCGAATTCAACACCGTCGATAGAACCTACGAAGTCGATCACAACTGTGTCACCTTCTGCTGCAGCACCTTCTTTAACAACCAATTCAGCCAAGTTGTTGCGTTCGCGTTCGATACGAGCATCCACATCAGCGTCTGTTACTTCTTTAGAAACTTCTACTGATACTTCAAGGTCTTTGTAAGCACCCAATTTAACTTCAGGTTTTGTTACAACAGCTGCTGTCAATGTCCAGTCTTGACCTTTTTCCATAGATACAACATCGAAAGTTGGTTGTGCAACAACTTCGATTCCAGCTTCTTTAACAGCTGCTTCGTATGCTGCTGGAAGAAGATCGTTCAAAGCATCTTGGTAAAGAGCTTCTTCACCAAAACGTTGGTTGAAGATTGGACGTGGAATATGACCTTTACGGAATCCAGGTACGTTCAAAGTTTTCTTAACTGACTCAAACACACGGTCCAAAGCAGGTTTGATTTGCTCTTGGCTGATTGTGAAAGTCAATACACCGTGGTTAGTTTCTTTGTTTTCAAATGATACAGACATTCTGTCTCTCCTTAAAATAATATAGTCATTCCTTATAATTTTACCACAAAACTTTGAAATTGCAAGTTTTAAAACGTTTTTGCCTCTCTTTTCATCCAAAAAAACTAGCCCTTAAAAGCTAGTTCTGATTATGATTTTCGGATGGGATCATCGAGGTAGAGAGCACGGGCGCCACCGATCAATTTTGGCCGACTGGCGAGGGCTGTGACATGGGCTCCACCTAGTTCACGCAAGATAGGGCGAATTGGAACTTGCACGTGTTTGACATGCATCCCTACTGAGGTATCTCCGATGTCTAACCCCGCTTGAGCTGTGATAAATTCCACCTCCACAGGATCCTTAAAATACTTGAAAGCTGCGAGTTGTCCAGCCCCTCCTGCATGGAGACTCGGAAGGACATTGACGATTTCTAGCTCCTTTTTATCTGCCAATTCTCTTTCGACCACCAAGGCGCGATTGAGATGCTCACATCCTTGTACCGCCAGATAAATGCCTCTTGGATTCAACTCATCTAGTAAGGTCTGGACAATAGCTTCAGCAATATCGATGTTGGAGGCCTTTCCAATTTGCCCTCCTGCAACTTCGCTTGAAGACATCCCTAGGACGAGGATTTGTCCTTGGCGGAGACGACTTTTTTCCAAGACATCTACCAGGATTTCTTTCGTATCCTTCTTCAGTTGCTCCAGATCCATGAATTAGCTTCCTTTCTTTTGAAATGCATAATAGACCACATAGCCTAAAGCCATTCCAACAAAATTCTGAGCGAGGTTATTCGGAATATCCGAGATAGCAGCACCCCAACCATTGCCTAAAAAGAGAGCAGAAGCTAGTGCGTAACCGCCTACCATGACGACTGTCGCAAGGAGCAAGCCTAGGTAACGAGCTTTGCCCTTGAAGCCAGCGAAATAGCCTTGTCCCCCGTGAAAGAGGAGGCTAAAGAACATCCACTGAGGATAGCCTGAAATCATATCGAGTAGGAAGGCTCCGACACCACCTACAATAGCACCTTCCTTGCGTCCAAAGTAGAAGGCTGTAAAATAGGCACCAAGATCTAGCAGGGTGACAATCCCTGTAGGGGTTGGAAGTTTTGTATAGTAGCCAAGTACAACTGTCAAGGCTGTCAAAATAGAGAGGCGGGCAATGAGTTGAGTTCGATTAGATGTCATATTGTACTACTCCATACTGGTCTGAATGTTGAATCGCTTGGAAAACAAAGTCTTTAGAGGCTTTAACAGCTTCAAGTGGAGATTTTTCTTTTACCAACTGGCTGGAAATGCTAGATGCAAAGGTACAACCAGCTCCTGTATTGTTCTTTTCTAAGACTGGCTCTTCAATGACGGTGAAGTCTGTACCATCATAAAAGACATCAATGGCCTTTTCTTTATTGAGACGATTGCCTCCTTTGACCACGACATTCGCTGCTCCTAATTCGTGGAGCTTACGCGCTGCCGCCTTCATATCGTCGAGCGATTGAATCTTGCTTTGGGTCAAGATCTCAGCTTCTGGCAAGTTTGGCGTGATGATGGTCACATAAGGGAAGAATTTGATCAATTCGTCTCGAAGAGCTGAAACTTCTACATCATGGCTTTCCTTGCAGACCAAGACAGGATCTAGTACCACAGGGATCTCCGCATGGGCTTTGACATAGTCCAAGGCCAAGTCTGCCACTTGGACATTTGGTAAAAGACCGAGTTTAATAGCAGAGAAAGGAACATCTTTGAGGGAGTTGAGCTGTTGAGCAAAGGTCGTCGGATCCACCGGAATCACTTCAAAACCGTGCTCCGTCATGGCGGTCAAACAAGTCACCGCTACAAAACCATGCTGTTTGTTAGTCGTATAGGTTGCAAGGTCTGCGTGAAGACCTCCCCCACTAAAAATATCATTTCCTGAAATAGCTAGAATCAATTCATTACTCATAACGGATCTCCTTTAAATATAAGCCATTTGGCGCTGCTGTAGGACCTGCTAGATTGCGGTCCTTCTTTTCTAAAATTAGATCGATCTGCTCGATCGGCATCCGATCATTTCCAATCTTCAACAAAGTTCCCACCATATTGCGGATTTGCTTGTAAAGAAAGCCATTGCCCGAAAAGGTAAAGACCAGGCGATGATGTTCTGCATCCTCGACCAAGCGAGCCTCTGTAATCGTACGAACCTTGTCTTCCACACTGGTTCCTGAAGCTGTGAAACCGGTGAAATCATGGGTTCCCTCCAACTTTTGGATGGCTGCTTGCATCTTTTCCACATCCAAAGGATAAGGATAGTGGGTGGCATAGTGGCGCATCATGGGGTTCTTGGGACGACCATAATCCACGATGAATTCATAGGTCTTGCTGTGCTTCTTGTAGCGTGAATGAAAGTCATCTGCTACTTGCTCCACTCGGATGAAATCAATATCCTCTGGGGTTTGGGTATCGAGGGCAAAGCGAAGCTTCTCCTCGTCCCGCGCTTGGGGGAGATCAAAATGAATCACCTGGCCAAGAGCATGGACACCTGAATCCGTCCGCCCCGCTCCATGAACGGTAACAGGGGTTCCTTGATTGAGACGCGTCAAGGTCTTCTCGATTTCCTCTTGCACACTACGGGCATGCGGTTGGCGTTGAAACCCTGCAAACAAGGTCCCGTCATATGAAATGGTTGCTTTGTATCGTGTCATAGTTTTATTTTAGCAGGATATAGAAGGGGTTACAAGAGTGAAAAAACCAAACTGTCCGGGTACAGTTTCGCAAACACAAAAAGAGGCTGGGACAAAAGTCCTAGCCTCTCAATTATTTTTGGATTGTCGAGCAAGACGCAGTGGTTGAGTGGGCTCTACTACGCTGATTTCATCAGCTTTTACAGCCCTACTCAACTGTGCGGAGGTTGGACGACGAAATCGAATTCTATCGAATTACCGATTTCTGTCCCACTCTCCTAACTTCGACCTGTTACAAATCAACTAGGTCTCAGTCTCTTTTTTTATTTTTCAAGTCCATTCCTGCTGCTCCTAAGATCGCTCCTAGTAAAGCGAGCCCCAGAGCAGATTCCACTCCTGTTTCTGGAAGTTGCTTGTTAGAAGATACTGCTTCTGAACGAACCTCTTTTTCCACAGCTGCTGGAATTGGCGTTGGTGTATTTACTGGTGCCACTAGTTGATCCTTCGAGATCACTTGAGGTGTTGAAGGATCTGGAACCATTTTGTTCACAAGCACGTCTGACTTCACTGGTGCTTCTACTGAAGGGCTTGTTGGGATCACAATTTCTTTGGTACCGACTTCAACAATTTCTGCAACTGGCTCTGTTGCTACTTCTGTAGCGATCACTTTTCGACTTTGATCAAGTGCCGAAACCTCTACATACTCAAGACCTTGCCCTTTAACCCCAGCCTGGATCACTCTGCGTTCTCCTTTAGCGAGATCTGGATTGGTCCGTTCCACAAGGTCAAAATCAAGTTCTTTCTCCACGATGTCAAGACTTGGTTTGTCTTCCACTAGGGCTTTGACGTCATTTTCAGCCAAGCTACCTACTTGCGTGATTGGCTTGAGCCCCGTAAGGGCTTGAGTCAGAGCAGCCACTTCTTGATCCACCTGATCTTGATGAGCACGGCTCACATTCCAATTCAAGCTATCTAAGACTTTCGCAAGTGCTGCGCGAGATTCTGGTGTGTAAATGGCTAGATCTGTTGGCACCGTAGCAACTGCTTTTCTAAGAGCAGTGAAGTCTGCCTTGAAATAGTCCTTGTTGTGGTTGGCAAAAGCTTCCATAACCTGGAAGACTTCTTCTTCCTTGTATTCATTGGCCGGCTCATCAGCCCAAATTCCCAACATACTTCCGGATGTCGGTAATTTGACATCAGGGTACTTGGTTGAAGCTAACTGTTCAAATGGAACAGTTTCTGTATTTTGGATAGCTTTTTCGAGCGGATAACTTTGATCACCTTTGTGGCCCAAAACATAGTACCAGTCTCCGTTGGTGTTAAGGAATTTATACCCCTTATCTGCCAAATACTGTGGAGATGCGAGGTTATAGCCCCACCATCCCTTAGACCAATATGAAATCAAGACGTCCTTGTCAAAGGCGACATCATCTTCATCTCCATAATAGAAGCCATCGTTAAAGGCCATTGGCTGCAAGCCTTTTTCACGCGCCATGGCTGCAAGACTATTGGAATACTCCGCAAATTTACCATAGAGGTCATACCACTTGAGGTAATACCAACCTTGCGCACTGGTAGCGTCATTGGCATATTCATCTGTTCCGTAGTTAAAGATCTTAGACTTGTCTTTGAAGTAGTCCATGTACTTGCCAATCAAGGCTTTGGTAAAGTTGACTGCTGCTTCATTGGTCAAATCCATGGTTGTTTTTGAAACCGTATCAAAGCTGGCTTGTGGATTTTCAATGCCCAATTTTTCCATGACCACCAACAAAGCATCCATGTGTCCAGGACTATTGACTGCCGCAATCAAGCCGATTCCTTTCGCAGTCGCATAAGCATGGAGTTCATCCATTTCCGCTTGGGTCAAGGCTTGACCATTTGGATCATCGTAATAGGCCTTGGTGCCTTCTAAAATGGCCTTTTTCACATCATCACTGGCATAGGTTTTGCCATTGGCTTCCACCGTCATATCATCGAGGACGAAGCGCATACCATCGTTTCCGACAAGGAGGTGCAAGTCAGAATAACCCAACTCACTGGCCTTATCTACGATCCGTTTCAATTGATCCAGTGAGAAGTATTTGCGGCCTGCATCGATCGAGATGACCTTCTTCATGGCAAGTTTTTCTTCCGCTTCTTTTGCTGCAACTTCTTTCGCGTAGCTTTCCGTATACACCAAAGCATCTTGAGCTGCTTTGAGATTGTCGATCAAAGTTTTGGCCTCTGCTCGAGTCGTGTCTGTTCCTGCCCCTTCTAATGCTTTTTTAGCTGCCGTAAAGGCTACTAGAGATTCCGGTGTATAGTGATCCAAATCAGTTGGAGCTTCTGAAAGAGCTTTTCCGACGACTTCAGGATCTGCAACAAAGTAGTCCGCATTCTTGTCCGCGAAGGCATGCATGAGCTTAAAGAGAAGGTCTTTTTTGTAGGTTGCGGATGGCGTATCTGCCCAAGCAGCTACCATGCCACCGATGAAAGGTACCTTAGCCCCATCATTTTTTTGAACCACATCAATCGCTGACTTGGAAATTCCTTCGAGACCTTGATCGAGGTTGTACCAACCAGATCCAGCCTTGTCCCGTCCAAGCACATAATACCAAGCATCATTGGTATTAAGAATCTGATGACCTAGTTCAGACAAGAGTTTTGAAGAAGCGACATCATAGCCGTTCCAGCCACCTGTCCAGTAGGAGACAATGATATCCTTGTCAAAAGTGCCATAGGAAGTATCACCATTGTAGTAGATTCCGTCATTAAAGGCCATTGGTTTCATCTTGTGTTTTTTCACAATAGCTGCTAGATCATTGGCGTATTGAATGAATTTTTCATAGCCTTTTTCTGGATAGCCTTCACCTGGCCAATGCTTGCTGGCTTGGAGAACCTGCCAACCATGGGCATCTGTAGCATCGTTGGCATATTCATCCAAACCGATATTGAAAATATCTGCCTTGCCGCTGAAATAAGCCGCATACTTGTCTACCAAAGCCTTGGTAAAGTCTAAGGCTTTTTGGTTGTCCAAATCAACTGTCCGGGCTGATTTTTTAGTGCCAAAGTAATTAAAGTGAGGGTTTTCGATCCCCAATTGTTCCATGGCTGTCAGAATCGCATCCATGTGACCTGGACTATTAATGGTTGGGATGACACCTACTTTCTTCGATTTGGCGTAGGCTAAAATATCATCCATTTGAGCCTGGGTCAAGGCTGTCCCGTTCGGATCATCGTAATAAGCCTTCGTCCCTTTTTCAACCGCATCTGTCACGGCTTGGCTAGAATAAGAAGTATCTCCCACTTTCAAAGACATGTCATCCAGCACAAAGCGCAAACCATCATTTCCAACTAGAAGATGCAAGTCTGTATAACCCGTCTTACTTGCTTCATCAATGATTTCCTTGATTTGGTCTGGTGAGAAGTACTTGCGACCGGCATCAATCGATACAATCTTTTTCTTGGCTAATTTTTCTTCCTGATCAGGATCTTTAGTAGGTGTTTCCGTCGCTGCTGTCGCTGGTTGAGCTGCCACATCCGACTCTGCGACAGAACTTGCTTCTTCGCGAATCAAACGGTCAAGATCTGATACCCGCAATTCACGATCAGGCAGTGTCGGTTGACTTTGATCGACGATTGGGGCAGGAGCCGTTGGTTTTTCTACTGTTGGCTGAGAAGCTTCCTCATTAAGAGAAATCGTTGACTCACCCTCGCTTGGCTGCGTTGGAACTGTCGTTGAAGGACTGTCTGTAACGCTCGACGTATCTGCCGCTACAACATGAGCACCAGCAAAAAATCCTATGAGCACCGAAGCAGCTCCTACTGCATACTTGCGAATCGCATAACGTGGTTGATGTGATTTCATCAGGACCTCCTAAATCGTCTTTGTAATCGTTTTCTTAAATTTACCACGATATCTTAATAAATTCAATGAGGCTTCTCATTATTCTTTAATTAGGAGAGGAAGTTCTTGGATTCGATCCAAAATAAAACGAGCCCCTTACTCAAAAGGAAACTCGTTCATTCTTATAAATCATCTAAAGCATCTTTGACCTTGTCAAAGAACCCTTTTTTCTTTGGGTTGACCTTCAAATCACTTGCTTCCGCAAAGGCTTGAAGGGCTTCTTTTTGCTTGTCATTTAAACCAGTTGGGGTGACGACATTGACAGATACATATTGATCTCCCATCGCACCACCACGTAAGCTTGGAGCCCCTTTCCCACGGAGGCGGAATTTCTTACCGGTTTGGGTTCCTTCAGGAATGACCAAATCGACATCTCCGTGAACAGTTGGCACATGGACCGTATCTCCAAGAGCTGCTTGGACAAAGTTCAAGTCTAACTTGTAGTATATGGTTGAGCCATCTCGTTCGAAGCGATCGCTCGGCTCAACATTGACAACGACATACAAGTCACCATAAGGTCCACCGTTAAAGCCAGCTTCTCCTTGACCAGCTAAGCGGATTTGTTGACCCGTTTCAACTCCGGCAGGAATCTTGACATTCACGCTATGAGCTTGTTTTTCATGACCTGTTCCACGACAAGTCGTACATGGATCTTTGATTTCTTGACCACGACCATGACAGACATCACAGGTCACTTGACGGCGCATCATACCAAGAGGGGTCTGCGTATCCACATTGATGACTCCAGAACCATGACAGCGTCCACAGGTCACCGGACTAGTCCCTGGCTTAGCCCCAGAACCATGGCAGGTATGACAGCTAGCTTCCCGATGGTACTTGACTTCTTTTTCTGCACCAAAAATCGCTTCTTCAAACTTGAGATTGACGCGGTATTGGAGGTCATCCCCTTGACGAGGTGCATTTGGATTACGACTTGCACCACCACCAAAGAAGCTAGAGAAGATGTCTTCAAAGCCACCAAAACCAGCACCATCAAAGCCACCAAAACCACCTGCTCCGCCACCGAAGCCACCATTGGCACCCGCAGCACCATATTGGTCATAAGCAGCCCGTTTTTGTTCGTCACTCAAAGTCTCATAAGCTTCTTGAACTTCCTTGTACTTTTCCTCAGCACCAGGCTCCTTGTTGATATCTGGGTGATATTTTTTAGATAATTTCCGATAGGCTTTCTTGATCTCATCCTGAGATGCATTCTTTGAAACGCCCAAACGGTCATAAAATTCAGTATTGTTCATACAAGATACTAAGAGCGAACAGAAAGCGACTGAAATTTAGGAAACCGACAAGAAATCCTGATTTCTTAGGCGGTTTATCTAATTTCCAAGCTTTCCGCTCGGGTTCAATTCCCCGAACACTCTTTGTTCCTTTCTATAATTTTCATGTAATCTTTAGAGGCTGTTTTCTATACTTCGCTTCACTTGATCAAACTCTTGGTCTGATAGAGTAAATATCAAATCCTCTTCTGAGTAGTCGTTTCGTTCTTTAAAATAGTTGTCCGTATTAGCTGCCAAGCCTAAACTTAGAATCACTCTTCTTGCATACTCTTGATGGGCAAAACCGATAGCCGTAATGATCTGTTTATCTTGCACAACCAGTTTGGGCTGGAAATTCTCACGTGGAAGAAATTCAAAATAATCAAAGAAGTTTTGCCAAATTCCACCTGTAAATTTCGTGGCCTTCAACAGACCTGCTTTCGCTAATAAAAGAGGCGCTGAAGAAATGGCTGCAATTAGGATATCTTGCTCACCAAGGTCCCTCAAGAACGAAATCAATTTCTCATCCTGTAGGGCAGGTCCTATGTTGACCATTCCTGGCAAAATCACGCAAGAATACTCTTCAATACGGATTTGATCTAGTGTTTTCGTTGGTTGACAGGGTAAGCCATCCTCAGAGACCACCATCGAATGATCTGAAGCAGCATAATCAATCGTAACATTAAAAGACAGAGCTAAAGTACTCGTTAAAGCAGTTATCTCATAAAGAGAAAAATTAGGATAAATGATACAAAGTACTTTTTTCATAAGCAACATCCTCTATTTTACCGAAAAACAGAGGCTGGGTTGCAACCTCTGGATTTCTTTTTATACTTACTAGTTTAAGTTTTAAAAATCAAACTAGTAATGCTGAATTGAGCACGCCCTAACCTCTTGGTGAAAAAGATAAATCTTTCTAGAAACTAAAGTTTCTGCGTCAGATTTCCTATTTTCACTGTGAGGTTTTAACGGACTTTGCATCTTATTTTTCTGTAAACTCTCCGTCTACGACGTCGTCGCCTGCGTTGCCTGTTGCTTGTGCGCCTTCTGCTCCTGCTTGTGCTTGTTGCGCTGCTGCAGCTTGTTCGTAAAGCTTAACAGCCAATGCTTGTGCTTTTTCGTTCAAGGCTTCAAGTTTCGCTTTCATTTCTTCAAGGTTACCTGATTCTTGAGCTTTCTTAAGATCATCAAGTCCTGCTTGAGCTGCGTCACGTTCTGCATCAAAGCCTTTGCCTTCAGTTTCTTTGATGGTTTTTTCAGTCGCAAAGATAGCTTGGTCTACTTCGTTACGAAGGTCAACTTCTTCTTTACGTTTCTTATCTGCTTCAGCGTTTGCTTCTGCATCTTTCATCATGCGGTCGATTTCTTCGTCTGTCAAACCTGAGTTTGATTGGATAACAATTGTTTGTTCTTTTTGAGTTCCAAGATCTTTCGCTTTAACAGATACGATACCGTTCTTGTCGATGTCAAATGTTACTTCAATTTGTGGGATACCACGAGGTGCAGCTGGGATATCAGTCAATTGGAAGCGTCCAAGAGTCTTGTTATCTGCTGCCATTGGGCGTTCCCCTTGAAGAACGTGGATATCAACGGCTGGTTGGTTATCTGCTGCAGTTGAGAAGACTTGTGATTTAGATGTTGGAATGGTTGTGTTGCGGTCGATCAATTTTGTGAAGACTCCACCCATTGTTTCGATACCAAGTGACAATGGCGTTACGTCAAGAAGGACAACGTCTTTCACGTCACCAGTGATCACACCACCTTGGATCGCAGCACCCATAGCCACAACTTCGTCAGGGTTCACTGATTTGTTTGGTTCTTTACCAGTTTCAGCTTTAACAGCTTCTACAACGGCAGGAATACGAGTCGAACCACCGACAAGGATGACTTCGTCGATATCTGACAAGCTCAAACCTGCATCTGAAAGGGCTTGACGAACTGGAGTTTTTGTACGTTCTACAAGATCACGAGTCAAATCGTCGAATTTCGCACGAGTCAAAGTCATTTCCAAGTGAAGAGGTCCAGCAGCTCCTGCAGTGATGAACGGCAAGCTGATTTGAGTTGAAGTCACACCAGAAAGGTCTTTCTTCGCTTTTTCAGCTGCGTCTTTCAAACGTTGAAGCGCCATCTTGTCTGTTGACAAGTCGATACCATTTTCTTTCTTGAATTCTTCAACCATGTAGTCGATGATTTTTTGGTCAAAGTCGTCACCACCGAGTTTATTATCCCCTGCAGTCGCCAATACATCAAAGACACCATCACCCAATTCAAGGATAGATACGTCGAATGTACCACCACCAAGGTCGAATACCAAGATTTTTTCTTCTTTATCAGTCTTATCCAAACCGTAAGCAAGAGCTGCTGCTGTTGGTTCGTTGACGATACGTTCTACTTCAAGACCAGCGATTTTACCAGCGTCTTTAGTTGCTTGACGTTGTGCATCGTTGAAGTAAGCCGGAACTGTGATAACAGCTTTGGTTACTTTTTCACCAAGGTAGTCTTCCGCGTAACCTTTCAAGTATTGAAGAATCATCGCTGAGATTTCTTGTGGAGTGTATTCTTTCCCGTTAGCAGAAACTTTTTCAGAAGTTCCCATCTTAGACTTGATAGAGATCACTGTATCTGGGTTTGTTACTGCTTGACGTTTTGCAGCGTCACCAACGATGATTTCACCGTTTTTAAAAGACACTACAGATGGAGTTGTACGGTTTCCTTCTGGGTTTGCGATAATTTTTGATTCAGTTCCTTCAAGAACTGCTACTGCTGAGTTTGTTGTACCTAAGTCAATACCGATAATTTTAGACATATGTTTTTCTCCTTGTTGATTTTTTCTTCTTTTTTGATATTTCCCTTAAGTGGTGGGGACGTGAGCAACTCCCTTCGGGATTTCATCACTTATTTTTGAGCCTACTGTCTCAAAAATCCCCTGTTTCAGTAGCATGAGCTACTGAAACTTTCACCACAGCGGGAAATATCTTCCTTGCAAGCCTCCGGCTTGCTTTTTATCATTCTTTCATAGTTTATTGTCGTTTCGGACAAGATTTTTCAAGTTTTCTAGCCTAATTGTAGACAACTACCATGGCTGGGCGTAAGATGCGGTCATGGAGTTTGTAGCCTTTTTGGAAGACTTGTGCGATGGTGTCTGCTGGATGTTCATCATCTGCAGGTAAGGTTTGGATGGCCATGTGGTAGTTATGGTCAAAGGCTCCGTCCGCTGGAATTTCTTCGATTCCTTCTTCTTTCAGGGCATGTACCAAACTTTCTTGGACCATTTCCAAGCCCTTCTTCACATCATCTGTCAACCCTTCTACGGCAAGGGCACGTTCGAGGTTGTCAAGTGATGGTAAGATCGCTTTTGCCAAATCTTGGCTACGGTATTTTTGTAATTGTTGACGTTCTTCATTGGCACGGCGCTGAATGTTTTGCATTTCTGCATGAGCACGAAGGTATTTATTTTCAAATTCTTCGGCACGCGCTTGTGCTTCTTCTAACTCAGAAGGTTGGTTGCTTTCCTCTACAACTTCTTCAGCTGTTTGGGCAACTTCCTCTTCTTTCACGTCTTCTTTTTTGATATCTTCTGTCAAGGCATACACCCCTTTCATTTGATCTTAATTTACTTCATAATGGTTGCTGTTGAGGTAACGGTAGTAATCCGTCAACTTCATAACCAGTACCCGTCCGATGACATTGACCAGGCTAATCACACGCCTGTAGTCCATCTCTACGGGACCGATCACATGCATGAGGGCCATCCCACGATAAGGAACCAGGAACTTGTGACTAATCACCGTCACATTTTTCAAGGCCTTCTCTTGGGATTCTGCAACTAGGATCTGGGTCATTTGGTCTTCTGGCATCCCCCCTCGCAACTCCAAGGCTACATGTTGGGGATTATCTAAGAACTGATAGGTCTGAAGATCGGCGTAGGTTAATGATGAAACCTTTCCTTCTACAAAGACCAGTTCTTGAAACAGTTGCGAGAAGACGTAATCAAAGAGATCCAGCACATTGTCTGTCGTCTTGAAATAGCGCTGTACAATCTGTGGAATCTCCGTCCGCAAGCGGTAGTGGATATCCAAGACCGTATTTCCAATGAAGCGTTCTTGAACCAGCTGGTGGAAAATTTCCAAGTCACTGGTTAAGAAATTCTTTGGTATGGCAAACTGGACGGTGACAGGCTTTGATTCATCCAAGGTCAGAACCGCCAAGGCATCGTGGTTGGATAATGGAACAATCTCAAAACCAGTCAAGCGCTGACGTGTCGGTTCAACATCCTGAATCACTGCAGTGTAACCCGTCATCTGGGCTAGTAACTTGGCCGTAGCATCCAAGATATCGTCTAACTTAAATGCTTCGAAATCAAAGGCCTTCACCACCTGGTAGACATCTTGCTCATCAATCAACTCTAGATCAAGCGAGTTCTGAACAAAATATTGAAAACCAGCTCGGCTAGGCATGCGGCCACTCGAAGTGTGGGCCTTTTCTAGTAAGCCTTGCTTTTCGAGGGCAGCCATGTCGTTTCGGATGGTCGCACTACTGGATTGAATGACATCTTGTAGCGCTTTTGAACCGACTGGTTCGTGGGTCTTGGTAAAGATATCGACAACAAGATTAAGAATCTCATTTTGACGTTCTGTAACCATGACCTCACCTCTCTTTCATTTTTAGCACTCTAAACACTCAAGTGCTAAACCATGATTCTATTATACACCCATCCAAAAGAAAGTCAAGAGAAAAAACCAAAAAATTAGCACTCTTTTTCAAAGAGTGCTAAAAATCATTCTTAAGACCTAGAGAAGTGAATCTCCTCCTATTTACCAGCTTTTTTCAATAGCTGAATATATTCTTCCAATACTAGCTGATGGTTGGCCATATACTGAGCATTTTCTACGCCAACATAACGGAAATGCCAATTCTCAAAATTCACACCCGTGATGTTGCTCTTCCCATCTGGGTAGCGAAGGACAAAGCCATATTGCGGTGCGATGGCAGCCAACTGCATGCCCAACTCATCACTTTGACCCGCTTCGACACTCATATCAATCGCAAGCCCCGTCTGGTGTTCACTCGCACCAGGGACCTGTACCTGGGTCTGCACCTGCTTTTCAGCTTCTTCGTGCGAAAGACCACTAGCCTCTAGTTGCACAACACGCTCATTATAGAGCTCTGTTTGCTCGGCCACACTTCGATAGCCTGATATCAAGGTTTCTTCTGGGGCAATTTTTCGAGCCGCTTCTAAAAATTGACGAGTTGGTTCTACAATCCGACTATCCACTTTGATAGCATCCACATCTGTCAATTGTGGGTTCAGCTCAGGCTTCACATTGTCACGATTAACCAAGATCAACTGCCAGTCTTTTGTCGAAACGGCTGGTAAATCTGATTTTTCTTTCTTTTTCTTAGAAGAAGAGGGAGTCGTTACAGCTGTTTTTTTAGCCTTCCAAAACTGAAGCCCTGAAAACAAGCTTGGCTTCGCTAAGTAAGCACCAATTCCCGATCCAAGGACCACAAGAAGAAAGAAACTCAATAGGTAAGGCCACCATTTCTTACGTTTTTTTCTTGCGCGTCTATACTTATTCGTCATGGCCACCCTCTAGAAGTTTTGCTCCAACCTTACGATAGGACAGATCCCCAATCTTTTCAATACTGAAAGCACCATCTTCATAAGCCAAAACCGTCACGCTTCCGTTGTCCAAGACCAATTCTTCGACCGCTTTTGGATCGATGAGATAAATCAAGGTCGTAATGGTCATGCCGTGGCTGACCACAATAGCATTGCCGCCGCCAGCTGCTTCTACCTCTTTTGCGATGGCTTCAAAACCTTCTTTGATCCGACTACTCAAGGCTCCCCAGGATTCAGCCCATCCCGTGGTATCCACTTCGACGATCCCTTCTGCTAACTCCATTAGGCTCAACTGATGGAAATCATCGACCTTAAAGACACGGGGTAAGACTCCCATGAAGAGATCGCCATCATAAGCACCGTCAAAACTACCAAAACACCACTCGCGGATCCGTTTGTCATAACGATAAGGGATTTTTCCTGTCAGACCAAGTTCCTGAAGAATAATTCCCATGGTTTGAATGGTGCGTCCAGAATCACTCGAAACAGCCTCTTCAAAAGAAAGCCCAGCTTCCTTGAGACCAAGTCCTAATTCTCGAATCCCACGCTCTCCTGCTTCTGTCAGCGGAGTGTCTGACCAGCCCTGTGCCCGCCCAATGGTATTAAACATGGTTTTTCCATGACGAGCAATATATAATCTGGTTTTTGTCATTGTATTACCTCCGTATGTATCTCTTTCATTATATCATTTTTTGCAAAAAGAAAGTAGGAAAGCTCTTACAAGTTTCGAGAGAAAGAAAAGGCCATGACCAAAGGGTCAGCCTTTCATTATGGACTAGGATTCTTGCAAGCTTTCACCGACCTCACGGTAACTGCTATCTCCAATCCCCTTAACCGTCAATTTTCCATCTTCATATTCTACAAGAGTAACACTACCATTTGAAAGAGGCAGATTGAGATTTGGTTTTCCTTCGACCAAGCAGACTAAGGTCTGAATGGTCCAACTATGGCTGACCACCAAGGCATTGCCTCCACCATTTTCTTCTACTTCTTTGGCGATGGCTTCAAAACCTTCTAGGATTCGGCTTTTCAAGACTTCCCAAGGTTCAGCCCAATTTGCTGTGTCCACTTGGCAAATGCCATTGGCCAAGTCTTCCAAGGTCAAGGTCTTATAATCCTCCACATCCAGCACGCGCGGCACGACACCATGAAAGAGCTCCCCTCCATAGGCACCATCAAAACTTCCAAAACACCATTCGCGGATCCGTTTGTCAAAGCGATAAGGAATCTGGTCTTTCAAGCCCAATTCATCGAGAATGATCCCCATAGTCTGAATGGCACGGCCTGAATCACTGGAATAAGCTCGAGTAAACTCCAAACCGGACTCACGCAAGCCGATTCCTAGAGCTTGAATCCCTCGTTCTCCTTCTGCTGTCAAGGGTGTATCGGACCAGCCTTGAGCACGGCCAATGGTATTAAACATGGTTCTCCCATGACGAATCACAAATAATCTTGTTTTAGCCATCTTGTCTCCTTTTGCAAGAAAAAAGTCTGGAGCTTCATCATCACAGACTTTTCTATTTTCTACTATTATACTAGATTTCTCTTAGTTTTTAAAGCTATGAACCGGAGCTGGAATTTGACCACCACGGGCAATGAAATCAGCTGACGAAGCCTTGTTGACCTTCATTACCGGAGCAGACCCAAGAAGTCCACCAAGCTCTAACATATCGCCTTCCTTGCCATAAGGAATGATCCGAACGGCTGTTGTCTTTTGGTTAATGACCCCGATAGCTGCTTCATCGGCGATCATGGCCGCAATGGTTGTATCTGGAGTATCAGCTGGGATAGCAATCATATCCAGACCAACCGAGCAGATGGCTGTCATGGCTTCCAATTTTTCCAGGTTGATATGACCGGATTGGACCGCCGCAATCATCCCTTCATCTTCTGAGACCGGAATGAAAGCACCTGACAACCCACCGACTTGGTTACAAGCCATGATGCCACCTTTTTTCACTTGGTCATTGAGAAGAGCTAGGGCTGCTGTTGTCCCGTGGGTTCCTACCACTTCAAGCCCCATCGCTTCAAGGACACGGGCTACAGAGTCCCCAATAGCTGGTGTTGGAGCAAGGGACAAGTCAACAATTCCAAACTCAACACCGAGACGTTCACTAGCCATTTGACCAACTAATTGTCCGACACGGGTGATTTTGAAAGCTGTCTTCTTGACCGTTTCAGCCAATACATCAAAGCTAGCGCCTGGAACTTTTTCGATCGCCCGTTGGACGACACCAGGTCCTGAAACCCCAACGTTGATGACGACATCCGCTTCACCGACACCATGGAAGGCTCCCGCCATAAAGGGATTATCTTCTACTGCATTAGCAAAGACCACGAGCTTACCAGGCCCCATTGGATCTGCTTGGGATGCTTCTTTAATGATACGACCCATATCTCGGACAGCTGTCATATTGATCCCTGTCTTGGTCGATCCAATATTGACTGAAGAGCAGACAAAATCCGTCTCTGCAAGGGCGCGAGGAATAGAATTAATGAGGATTTCATCCCCCTTTTGGTAGCCTTTTTGAACCAGAGCTGAGAAGCCACCGATAAAGTTGACCCCAACTTCTTTGGCCGCACGATCTAGTGCCTTGGCAAAGGGTACATAATCTGTCGCATCTGTTGCAGCTCCGATAATAGAAATCGGAGTGACTGAAACCCGTTTATTCACAATTGGAATGCCAAGTTCTGCCGCGATCTCATCCCCCACAGCTACCAAGTCTTTGGCCTTTGTCACAATCTTATGGTAGACTTTTTCTGCTGCCTTTTCGATATCCGGATCAATACAATCTAGAAGCGAAATCCCCATGGTGATAGTCCGAACATCGAAGTTCTGCTCCTCAATCATGGCAATGGTTTCTGTTACCTGTTTAATGTCCATATATTTTCAACCCCTATCTTACAAATTGTGCATGGCATCAAAAATCGCTGCGCTTTGGATATTGATTTTTACATGAAGAGACTGACCGAATTCTTCCAACTCTGAACGGAGCTGGGTGAAATCTTTTTTCTCATCTGACGATACGACCGCCATCATGGTAAAGTATTCATCCAATACAGTTTGAGAGATATCATCGATATTGAGTCCTAATTCTGCCACTTTCGTTGCAACACCCGCTACGATTCCTTTTTGGTCTTTTCCAACGACTGTAATAATTGCTTTCATTTCACTGCTCCATTCTATCTATTTGCTTCCATTGTAGCACAATCCCCTTAAAATCGCCGTTCTCAACTGTGCGGAGGTGAGACGACGAAATCGAATTCTAACGAATTACCGATTTCTGTCCCACTCTCTCTAATTTGACGATTCAGTTTCATCCTTTAGGATCTCTTTCTTCACGCGCACCGTACTCTCATACTCAACCCCAGCTAGACGATCAAACGGAAAGCGACGATTGAGCAAGACGATAGCAAGAGTGAGAATCAGGTACAATAAAAGCATAAAGAAGAGCAATAAAATCATGGACAGGGTTAAGAGGGAATTGTCCGTCAAATCGCTATTCAAGAGCGAAATCAAATAGAACAACCCTTGAGGAATCAGATAGAAATAACCTACTACCAGGATTCCCCTCCAGATGGTGCGAAGCCATTTTTGCTTGTCAAAATGCAAGCGGAATTTCAACAAAGCCATTCCCAAGGTTTTGCCACGCCACAAAGGAATCAAGGCAAAATAGACAACCAAAACCGCTACATAAGGAATCGTCTCTAAACGCTCGATTACCGCGTAAAGCAAGGATAGCATCACAAAGTCGATCAAGAAGGCAAGACCTATCCGGAAACCAGATACTCTGGTTCCTACTCGGAAAGAATGCTCGTCAATTTCGTCTCTTGTCGGCAATAACCAAACCAGGAACCAACCGAGAAAATAGCCTACTCCACCACCAGTGGTATTTTGAATAATATCATCGACATCTGCTAGGCGGTAAGGACCCGGATACAGAAAATAGAGACCTGATAACTGGGTCAGTTCCAAAAAGAGACTAAAGAGGGCTGTTAGGAGAATCGTTTTCTTAAAACCACACTTGAAATAATAGCGTAGATACATCCCAAAAGGAATCAACATCAGGACATTAAAGGCAGGCACATAAAAAGTTGGATGCTTAAGGGCTTGAATCCAAGTACCAGTCTGCGCTAAATCAAAGGGGCTCTCCTTGAAAAAATCCACCACAAAAGCAAAGGGATGGAGATTGACCATTTCCGAGTAGCTAGTATGAATCTTACTTGGATCCGGCAGAGGCAAAATCACCAGCAGATAGACCGTCATCAAGTAAAGCATAAAAGAATAGAAAATCAGCACCCGCAATTTATTGACCGAACCATATTTTCGATAATTCAAAATCATGTAGGGCAAGGTCAGCAAAAATGCAAAAAAAGGAAAGAGCTGAACAGCTGTTTTGATTGTAGAGATATACCCCATTGTGTCTCCTTTTTTCGTTATAAAATCACCCTTTGCACAATGACAAAAGGTGATTTCTTCATTGATATAGAATATTATACGGCCTGGTAGAGGAAGAGTCAAGGAAGAGGAGTTCATTTCATTTTTTGAGCTCCTTATTGAACTAAAATCAGAATTCTCTCACTGTAACATCCTTAGTATAAAATAGGAATCACAAGACTATCCTATTCGCTAGAATTTCAATCATCTCATCTGAAACTTTTCCCACATCAATTGCTTTACTATTTAGTATGGATGGCACAGCATAAGATAGCATTAAGGAGATAATATTACGAATGATTCGTTCGTTAGGCCAATTAACCAGCTCCCCTTTCCCCTTATAGTTATCTAAAATAGGATTGAGTGGCGTTACAATATTGTTCTGAACGATACTCCCTGTTTTTTCAAACAAAGATGAATCAATTAAACACCTTGAAAAGAGAATTTTAATAATATCTCTATTGTTGATCAGAAAATTTAGTCGATCTTCGAACATACTCCGAAAAAAAACTGTAACACTTTCATCGTTACACAGAACTTTTTGATCAGTAAACAATTCAATTGTTTCAGGTATGACCTGATCAAAAAACAAGAGAAGAAGCGTATTGAGTATACCTTCTTTTGTTTTAAAATAGCTAAAAACAGTCCCTTCTGATACTTCCGCTCGGCGTGCAATGTCAAGCGATGTAGTTTTTTCAAAACCGATTTCGGAAAACAAGGTTAAACTGGCAATTAGAACACGTTTTTGTTTATCACTCAATCTCATGAGTTGAATATGACGAACACAAGCTTGATTTAGATCAACCATTTTCCTTTCCTCCTCACTCCTCTTGAATCACAATCACACGTTTTCCTCTGGTATGCCCTTTTTCAAGATCCTTGTATGCTTCTTTTATTTCGGGTAATGAAAATGGATAGATTTTATCCAAACGAACTGAAATTTCCCCTTTGGAAACAAGCTCTGCAAGCGATAGGAAGTCATCATATTGTGAATGCCGTGGGCCTGTAAATTGAGCTCCTTTCAAGATAGCAGAAGGAGATGGAACCAGGGTAGCAATTTGATCACCTCGTAAACCCAATTGGAAGCCTAATTTTACATAGTCTCCCCCGTAACAATCCAACATCTTGGTAACAGTTACTCCTGAAAGTTCTTGAATTTTTTTTTTGATCGATTCATGATAGGAAATCGGGATGGCACCGATCGATCTGAGGTAGTCCGCATTACCAGCACTAGCTATTCCAATAACTCTGGCACCTTTTGAAACAGCATATTGTACTGCAATCGATCCAATTCCTCCAGATGCACCTGAAATGACAATTGTATCCTTAGTTCCAATATTAATTTTTCGAAAAGTTCCTCCTACCGTTAAGGAACTAACCCCCAAGACTGAGCCATGCAAAAAATCAATATTAGATGGCATAGAAGCGATCTCCGTCTCCTTCACACAAATCTCAGTTGCTAATGCTCCTCTTTTTGAACCAAGACCAGGTGCACTTATAATCGTCCCAAAGACTCTATCTCCTACCGAAAACTGAGTCACACTCTTACCTACTTCAATGATAGTCCCAGCAAAATCACGTGCAACTCCTCTAGGGAATAAAGAAGAAGCTTTCTCAAACCATCTACTAGGATGCTTTAGTTTCATTAAAAGGGATAACATCCGAAGCTGTTTAACACCCTCAAAAATTTTATAATCCACCGGATTTAATCCTACGGCAGCTACCTTGACCCTCACTTGATTTTCCTTTAGTGGTTCTGGTTCTACTTCTGCTAATTCTAAGACATCTATATTACCAAATCGGTGAAATTGAACCGCTTTTACAGTCATACAATACATACCTCCATCACAAAATTGAGTGATCACTCAATTTTTGATTATTATAGCATACAACTAGACACTATTCAATGATAGCTTCAATTAAAAGAATGCAAAAAATTTTTATCAAAAAAAAGCGCCCAAGATTCTCCTCTTGAGCGTCTGTTAGGAATGACCCTACCCTGCATTTACTATATCAGGAACTTTTAACTCTCCCCTTCAAGATATTACTTCCGATAAAGACCAATAGATAACTCACAATCCCTGAAAGATGCAATAGCGTTGAGATCCATCCGGTGATTGCTGGTAAGATCATGAGGCCAGATAGAAAAATTAAGAATAGATAAAGCCATTTTACGGTACGTGAAAATTCTTTCCACACGTTTGGCAGGATCATAACCCCTCCGGTCACAAAGGCGTATCCGACAGCAGAGATCCCTGTTGCCTGAATGTCCTGCTCCTGGGTTAAAAAGTGAAAAACGATGGAAGAGAGGACTGTCGCCGTCATAAAAACGATTAAGACTTGTCTGGAGCCTCTTTTTCTTTCTAGCAGTCCTCCGAAGGGAAGGATCATGAGTCCATTTAACAACAAATGGACCCATAAAAACCAGATAGGGGCTCCTTTACTACCGTGCATCAGGGTCCCACTGACATATTGCCAACCATACACCGGCTTTGAATGAAAAGCCAATAGGTCATACATAGTTTCCCCATAAAAGGAAGTCAATAGGCCGAGCGATAAACAGATTAGAGCTAAAGTACTGATAACAGGGTAGGTTGTAAGGATTCTTTTCATATTTATCTTCTCTTTTTCAAAAAACAGCGTTACGATGTCTCCATTCACGACCATTATACCATTTATTTCATTGGAGACAGAAAAGTTTTTGCTTCTTTCGTTTCAACTCTTTGATCGAAAAACTAAATGTCCTGACTGACTGGTCGCTCATCATTCGCAATCGGATCAGGAGGCAATCCTGTATTTAGAATACCGTAGCAAAAATTTGACTTTCCATTTTAAAAAGAATATACTCATTCTAATCTGAGACGAATATTTTTTTAAATCAACAGTATTGCATTCAGAGAAATAAACGACTAACTTCATGGAGGTGACGCTATGTCATTAGAAGAAAAATTGAACCAAGTAAAAGGCTCTGTTAAAGAAGGCTTCGGTAAATTAACCGGCGATAAAAAAACAGAAGCTGAAGGCACTGCTGAAAAAGTTGCTTCAAAAGCAAAAGAAGTTGCTGAAGATGCAAAAGAAGCTGTTGAAGGAGCTATCAAGGGCGTTAAAAATATCTTTCATAAAGACGACAAATAGTCTTTAACATCCTAGACCCACTCTATTTTCTACAGTCATGTTTGACCGTGGAAGATAGGGTGGGTTTTTGTTTGCTTCAAATTCAGTTATACAAAAAGAACACCCCCGAAGGGTGTTGGGTGTTCTTTGTCATGTTTGTTATTCTATTGAATGGACGTAGGACTCTGACATTTAGAAGTCCATCTTTGCTTATATGGTAACTTACTAGATCAGCTATCAAACAGGTAGGTGGAGTTAGCCCAATTAAAATTTTTCTCATACATTTCCCTTACTGTGTACCTTAAATCCTCACTGCATAAAAACTTACACTTCTCTCTGATACAATCTATTCAGTCTATCGAAATTGACGATTTTGTAAAATATCACCAATCTTTGCAGGCCCAAATTTGGTTAGATCATCTATTGATGTTATACTTTAATATCCTCTCCAAGAAAAAAGCACTGCTTTAATTATTTCCTATTATAGCATAAAAAACGAACCATTTTTGGTGCATTTAGAATGCATACAAACCTTCTCAAAAATAGTAATATCGGAGCTTTAGATATTTGACGACTACACGATGGAACTCTGATAAGTACTGCTATTATGCGGTTTCCCATCGTTTTAAAATGTTTAAGCGAAACAAAAAAAGACATCCAAGAGAGTTCTCTTGAATGTCTATAAACGTTGATATATCTCTATTAATCAAAGATTAGAAAACTGTATAATATAGATTTTCAAATATGAACATCCATTTTTGACTCTTTAATTAATTTATAGGGATCATATCAACTTTAATCTTCAACTTTTTTGCGTTTCACAATCCCCACAAGACCAACCATACCAAATGCAGCACCTAACAATACAGCAGATGCTGATTGTACTTCACCAGTTTCAGGGAGTGCCGGAGCTGGTGGCGTTGGTGATGTTGGTGGTGTTGGCGGTGTTGGTGATGTTGGTGGTGTTGGTGATGTTGGCGGTGTTGGTGGTGTTGGCGGTGTTGGTGGCGTTGGCGGTGTTGGCGGTGTTGGCGGAATAACAGTATTATTAAACTCTGTATCTTCTGGTAATTGAGTCGTCGCTGTCAACACTTTACCATCTTTCTTCACTGTGATACCTACAGTAGCGATCATGTGATCAAAAATGACACCGGCTTCAGTACCTTTCACTTCTTCTACATGATAAACATAAGTACCTTCTTCACCACGTTTAAATGTAAGAGGTGAAAATTGGATCTTACCATCCGCATTATTCGTTACTGTTTCGATCACATTTCCTTTTTCATCCTTAAGAACAAAGCTGAATTCACCAGCCTTCAATTCACGACCTTCCAATTTCTTGGTGAAGTTGAACTGTGCTTTAACTGGAGCTACAAAGTAATTATTGAAAATTGTGTCATCAGCACCAGTTGCTTCCCCACCTGTTGAAGTCATTTCAGTCTTAGCACTCAAAAGACCTGTAGTAGTGTCTTTCGTAACAGTTACTTTAACTGTGGTAGTCATGCTATCGTAGTCAATGTCTGTATCTGTTCCGACTACTTCGCGAACTGTATAAGTATGAGTTCCTTCTGTTGCATATGAAATGGCGTCAAATTGGATCGTTCCATCAGCTTTATTCTTCTTCGTTTGAATGACATGGCCATTTTCAAGC